>CAYLHS010000052.1:0-15113 GCA_964383535.1 uncultured Acidimicrobiia bacterium | reverse complement strand
CACGTACGACACCTGGGTGAACCAGATGGAGATCAACTCCGAGAACGCTGGGGTCCACGCCACGCCCACAATCAAGGTCAACGGTACGCAGGTCGACTGGGGCGCCGGAGTCAGCAACACCGACCCCGACCCGTGGGGATCCGTGTTCCAGAACATCCTCAACGCCATCAGCGCAGCGAAGTAGGGGCGAACTTCGCCCGCAGCCAACTGCTATTCAGCCACTCAGCGAAGACGCGACAAGATCTGGGGAGGGACAATCGGGCGCCGGGCCCCCTCCCCCAGCAAAGCCACAGGGCGCAGCCCAAGGCGAGGCGTCCCGAAGGGGCGGAGCGGGTCCTGGGCATGGCCCACGGGGAGGCGCGTCGAGCTGATGCTCGGCGCCGCGGGAACCGCACCCACTGACGGAGATCGAGCACAACGTCTCGTGCCTCCAGCAGACACGAGCAGGCGGAATTGGCGACATACCGGCCGAAATCGACCAGGATATTTCAGACCCCGACGAGAAGAGCCCATGAGCAAGAAGACCACCACGTCCGGCGAAGCTGCGGCAGCTGCAGCAGAAGCCCAGGCGAAACGGAACCGAACCCGAGCGATCATGATCATCGCCGTGTTCGCGGTGGTCGTCGTCGCAGGCGTCGCTGTGTGGGCCGCGAAACGCCCCCAGTCGAACCCGTCAGCCGCCATGCCCGCCGGTGTGAACAGTGACGGTGGGGTGCCGGTCGGGACGGCGACTTCGCCGATCGTCGATGTGTACGAAGACTTCCAGTGCCCGATCTGCAAGGGGTTCGAGGACAACGTCGCCCCAACGCTCGACCAGATGGTCGAAGCCGGACAGATCAAACAGGTGTACCACATGATGTCGTTCCTCGACATCAACTTGAAGAACGACTCGTCCAAACGCGCCGCGAACGCGGCGGGGTGCGCCCAGGACCAGGGGATGTTCTTCGAGTATCACAATGAGGTGTTCGCCAATCAGCCCGCGACCGAGGGGGTCGGCTACACCGATGACCAGCTCATCCAGTTTGCCGAGACCGTGGGGATCCCCGACATGAACCGCTTCAAGCAATGCGTCGCTGACGACACGTTCGGGAACTGGGTGACTCAGATGGAAATCAACTCGGAGAACAGCCAGGTGACGGGTACTCCGACGCTGATGGTCAACGGGACGCGGGTCGACTGGAGCCAGGCATCCACCTGGAACGGTGTCCTGACGGCAGTACAGGAAGCGATCGCTGCCGCCCAGTAGCCTGGGCCGGCTTCGCCGACCGTACCTCCTTGTACTTCGTCCTGCGGTCGCGGATCGCGTTCGGTCGTCGTTGAGAGACACGCGCGGTAGGTTGTCGCAACGAGGAGAGGAGACCTGTGGGAACCAACAGGCTGGAGGCGTTCAGCGACGCGGTGATCGCAATCGTGATCACGATCATGGTGCTCGAGCTGAAGGTGCCTGAGGGCTTCACCTTCTCTGCGGTCAAGCCGATCCTTCCCATCTTCCTCGCCTACGTCTTGAGCTTCGTGTTCCTGGCGATCTACTGGAACAACCACCACCATCTCCTCCAAACCGCCGAACGGGTGACGGGTCGAATCCTGTGGTCCAACATGCACCTGCTGTTCTGGTTGTCGCTCACCCCGGTCGTGACCGCCTGGATGGGGAGGAACTACAAGGAAGTCGCCCCGACGGTGCTCTACGGCGTCCTGCTCTTCATGGCCGCCATCGCCTACTACACCCTCCAGCAGGCGATCATTGCATCTCAGGGACCCGACTCACTGCTCCGTCGGGCGATCGGAACCGACTGGAAGGGCAAGGCGTCTCCGTTCATCTATGCAGTCGGGATCGCCGCCTCGTTCTGGACCCACTGGGTGGCCCAAGCCTGCTACGTCGTCGTCGCACTCATCTGGCTGATCCCCGACAGAAGAATCGAGCGAGCGTTCGACAGGTAGCGGTTCACCGTCGAGGGACTCGGGAACGCCCTCATCTCATCCTCTCATCCTCCTTGCCCGCCGTCGCGACGGTGCCGTCTGACGACACTGGTCATGCCGGCAATCGGCCCCGTTCGCACGATCCCGTCGAGTGCGTCCTGGATGGGTGTGCGGAGCGCAAGTTCGAGGGCGGGATCTACGTCGCTCTCCGTCACATACCGCAGCCAACGCAGAACGACGTCACGATGCCTCATGTCCTTCAGCCACGCCGCAAGCCTGGCTCGCGCATCGCCGTCCGAGGCTCGCCCAGTCAGCTCGGTGATGATGTCTGCCACTCTGTTGGCCTGATCATCCACCGCCCAATGGTGCCACGCGACCCGGTGTCGTGTGGCACGGCTCGTCGCTCGCCTGACACATCCCGAAGGCGGCGCCTCAAGAGACGAGTCTCCGGAGCGGTCACAGCGCCCTCAGCATCGTCTCCGAATCGCGCTCCCGCCCAACAACCCGGTATCCCTCCGACTCGTACAGCTCCCTGGCCCGGTTTCCCGCCGCGACACCAAGGCTGAACGCCAACGAAGTCGGCATCCCGACCGACGCTCCCCGAAAGAACACGGCCCAGCTCGCGCATCGTCCAATCGATGCGACCCGGACCGGTCTCCGACGGAAGGGCGTCGAGCCAGCGTCGGGCCATTTCGTGATGGTCCGGATCGCGGAGCCACGCGGCCAGCCTCGCCCGAGCCGGACCGTCCCACAGTCGTCCCGTGAAGCTGGTGATCGAGTCCGCGATCAGATCCGCCAGTGAAGGATCATCATCGGGCCAGTGTGGCACTCGTCACACGAAGCGACCGACGGACGGCCGGCAGCCATGGCATTGCAAAGAGGGCGATCCCCACCGCGCCGTAGATCGCTTGGAGCAATGAATAGCTCGGGAGATAGATCAGCTCCAGGCCGATCCACGCCATGTGGGCGAACCCGATCGCCAACGTCGCGGTCCAGCTCCAGTGTTCGCCCGTCCACCGCTCCAAGAGCCCAAGCCATCTCCAGCGCCATCGACGCACCATCCCAAACCCGACCACGAGCGATCCGATGCCAAACCCGATACCCAGCACGAGGCCCGGGACGAGCCAGCTGCTGATGAGAGGGATGTCGGGCAGCCACTCCGAGGGGAACATCTCGCTGCCGAAGATCAGCCCGACCCCTCCAGCGACCGCTGAGACTGCAAGGAAGAACAGGATCGCCTCGATTACGACAACCAGCCGCGGAGTCGGCTCACCTACCATCGTCTACCCCTTTCGGGTGTAATCCTACGTGGACCGGGTCTGACCGTACCTGTCTTTGAACACCCTCGGGGGCATCCTGCGAACCGGCCCGAACTTCCCCTTCGGGTATCCGATCGGGACGACCGCTGCCAGGTCAACGCCGTTTAGAAGTCCAAGAATCTTCTCGAAACGCCCCGGCGGACCAAGAAGCTGAGGCGTCGTGAGCACGGCGCCAAGTCCCATCCCGCGGGCGGCAAGGAGCAGGTTCTGGACAGCCGGATAGACGGACGCCCAACGTCCCCGAGCCACCATGCTCCTGCCTGCAAGCGCGAACCGGATCGCACCAGACAACCCGTACTCGGCTATGAGGCCTCGGATCGACTTCGAGGTTCGCGCCGCCGTGGGTGTGGGGTCGCCGCCGACACAGACGCAGATCACGACAGGGACGTCGGCGAAGTGTTCGGCGAGGGCGTTGAATGCGGTGAGGGAACGACGGTTCTTGGCCTCTTCATCGGGCGGGACCAGCCCTGCCTCCACTGCGGCAGCAAGCCTGCCCTCCTCGACGATGGACATCCAGCGTGTTCCCTTCGCGATTTCGCCGGCCAGGGCTTCCTTGACCGCCCGATCGCGAACGACGATGAACGACCAGTTCTGCACGTTGCTGCCACTTGGGGCGCGGATCGCCAGATCGATCAGCTCGTTGACGATTCGGTCGGGAACCTCGCGATCTTCGAAACGGCGCATCGCACGACACGTGCGTATCACCTCGAACAGGTCAGTGTCCATGGGCCAACCCCCTGTCTGGTTCCTCCAACCTATCGCACGGAGGACATCAGGCGGTAGTCCGATACTGCCCGGAGCAGGGTTCCCTACAGGAGGCTGCGGCGCCGGCGCGAAGAACGGCGAACGATGCGTTTCGGCGGGCTCGGAGCGAGTTCCGCGGGCGGTTCCCACGACGTCAGATCGTCGAGGCGGTCATCGTTTGAGAACATCTTCACGATCGGCTCGAGAAGGCGGGACTCATTCTGGATGCTGCGCACCGCTTTGACCTGGTCCCATTCGACGAACGTGATGACGAGGCCTGCTTCCCCGGCTCTGGCGGTGCGGCCAGACCTGTGAAGGTACGTTCTCGAGTTCTCCGGCGGGTCGTAGTGGATCACCACATCGACACCATCGACGTCGAGTCCTCTCGCCGCGACGTTCGTGGCGACCAGCACCGGAGCGCTTCCATCGGTAAAGCGACCGAGGGCGTGTTCTCGTTTGTGCTGGGGCAGGTCGCCGTGGATGGGTAGTGCTCGGATGCCGAGCGCGACCAGGTCCTTGGCCGTCCGGTCACACGCACGTTTTGTGGCGACGAACACGAGCACGCGATCGGCGGAACGGGCGATGCGCGCAGCGACCTTCGCCTTGTCCATGTGGTGGACCTGGAGAAACCGATGGCGGGACGTGTCGACGGTCCTCGTCTCCGATTCGACCCTGTGAGTGACGACGTCGTTCATGTACAAGTCGACGAGTTGAGAGACCCGTCCGTCGAGTGTGGCCGAGAACAACATCGTGTGGTGGTCCACTTCGAGCTGGCGAAGCAGGTGATGGACCTGCGGAAGGAAGCCGAGGTCGGCCATTTCGTCGGCTTCGTCGATCACGACGGTCTCGATCGCCCGTAGCGACACGGTCCGCCGTTCGGCCAGATCGATGAGTCGCCCAGGTGTGGCAACAACGACTTCCGTGCCTTTGGCCAGCGCGTTGATCTGGCGGCTCATCGGTGCACCCCCGTACACGGCGGTGACCGTACAGTCTCGCCGTTCGGCGAACGGTCGAAGCGTGTCGGCGACTTGAACACAGAGTTCCCGTGTCGGTACGAGCACCAGCGCCACAGGTTGCTTCGGTCGGGCTGAGTGGAGACGCTCGATGAGAGGCAGTCCGAAGGCGAGGGTCTTTCCCGACCCCGTCTTGGCCTGTCCGCAGATGTCTCTACCCGCGAATCCGTCCCGCAGAGCGAGATTCTGAATGGGGAACGGGGCAGTGATGCCCTGTTCGTTGAGGATGGAGACGAAGTCGTCGGCGACGCCGAGATCGGAGAAGGTGGACGTATGTGGATGTGCGGCAAGAGCCACGGTGCTCCCAAGGAGATTCGAAGAGGCTCATCCGTGATGGAGAGCCACCGGAGCTATCCGGTCCCAGCCACCTTAGCGGAGAGTCGGCGACTCACCAGCGCGTCTGAACACCAGGGGCTGCGCGGCGTCTGATCGGAGGACGACGCAATCATGTCGGGCACCCTTTCGGGTGCCCGGATCGCTCCTACTTCTTGCCCGACTTGGCGGGCTTCTTGGGAACCTGCGGTTTTCGAACAGGCTTCTTCTTGGCTGGCACGCATCCCTCCATTGGGACACTCCCGGACGAGCCGGTACTGGGTGACGAGGTCCGAAGACTCCGGACGCGCGGCATCATATCGCTGCGTGCACCTCCGTGGTGCCAAACATGGCGAGTTCTGCGGGCCGCTTTCTGGAGACTCAGTTGGTGGGAACCCCGGTCTTGGCTTCGGCCTCGATCACCCTCCACATCACCAAGTGCACGGGGAAGAAGAGCGTCACCCCGCGGTCTCATGCTGATCGAGGTCACATTCCTGCTGAGAGCTGTTGGACTGTCAGCCGTTCACTACGAGCAAAGCTCGCTACGCAACCGGTTGTCGGATGATCGTCCTGAGTCTGGCGGGATCGGTCGTGCGCGGATCCCCGAGGTAGATCTCGTGGTGTACACCACGTCGGGACATGCCCGTGTCGCCGATGAATCGATGCAGTGCTTCGATGGTTGGCGCTTCGGCCGAGTACGGCCCCACGTGCATGACCTGCGCGCACGTGCCCTCGTCGAACACTTCGAATCGAACCCGCCCACCTGCGATCAGGCGCTTCTTCCGGGTGGTGGCGACGATGACGTCCCCGGCCTCTTCCGCCGTCACGAGGTCAGGAAGGGGAATCATCATGGTCCAGTTCCAATCGCCCTTTCGTTCGACAGAGAACCGGGTCATGTCGTTCGCCCACCAGAGCCCCTCGAGCGGCATGACCTTGTAGGCGTCGCCCGTCTGCTTCTTGATCTGTGCCCTGATCGCGTAAGCGACCGGGTAGAGGGCCTCAATGGCGCTCGCGTACTCGGGAGCAGTGTTCGGGTCGCCGTGCCCGTCGATCATGAGAAACGGCCGCGACGCGATCTCGACCGGTCCGGGCTCCTTCTTCGCCGAGTAGGCGTCCTTGTAGACCTTTGTGAGATCGATGTTGGCCATCGTCACTCGACCGGGAATCGAATCTCGGTCACCGGACCGGATGGGTCGTCCGGTGCTGTCAGGTACACCTCCTGCGGAGGGCCTGTCATCGTCCTGGAGTTGGCCTCGATCCAGGTGCCCATTGCGGCATACGCGCGATCGATCGTTTCGTACGACCCATGGTGCACGGTGACAGCCATCGACTCTCCGGGAATCGTCCGCTCGGTGAAATCGCGCCCGGCCGGCGTCGTCGGCCCGCCGGTGACACCGGGACCTACCGGGAACGCGACCTCAACGTCGATGCTCTCCGGCGTGAACTCGGGATCGTGATACAGCGCGAGACACGGACCGTGAGGCATGACGCCTGCGGGTATCAGCGCCGAGAAGCCGTCACTGATCATCTCTCCTATGACACTTGGCTCGTGAACGATCTCGCGCAGAGAGAGCACGTGTTGGGGCTCTATCTCTTTCGGGACCACTTCGTAGTCGGGCATGGCATCCTCCCTTTCGATCATGCGGAGACGGCGTTCGACTCGATCGAGCCTCGCCTGCTGTTCCGTGAGTGTCCTGCTCAGCTCTGCGCGCTTCAGTCGAAGCATCCCGCGCAGTTCGGCGGCCGACAGCTCGTTGTCGAGGATCCGAGCGATCTCGTCGAGGGAGAGACCCAGGTCCTTGAGCGCCAGGATGCGGTTCAGTCGGGGAAGCTGTGACGCCTCGTAGTAGCGGTAGCTGGTAGCAGGGTCGATGGCGGCCGGGGGCAGGAGCCCCAGGTCGCTGTAGTAACGAAGTGCCGAAACGGGTACCCGGCACACCTTCGAGAACTCACCGATTCGGTACATGCTCCAAGTATGCAGTCTCGAGCTACTCGAGAGTCAAGTCCCAAATCAGCCAACAGCCATACAGCTATTCAGCGAGGACGCGACTACGTCTGTCGAGGAGACCCAGGCGCCCTCCTCCAGCGACGCTGTCGGTCGCCGGGAGCGCCTCAGTCCTCCCGGTAGCTCAGGAGATCTCCCGGCTGGCAGTCCAGTTCCCTACAGATGGCCTCCAGCGTCGAGAAGCGCACGGCGCGTGCCTTGCCTGTCTTCAAAATCGACAGGTTGGCCAACGTGATCCCGACACGTTCTGCGAGGTCGGTGAGCGTCATCTTGCGCTCCAAGAGCATTCGATCCAGTGACACTTCGATCGACACGGCGGCCCCCTACACCGTCAGATCCGAGTCGGCTTGGAGCCCTGCGCCATACCGAAAGACCTCCGCGAGCGCAAGCACGACGAGACCAAGGAAGATCATCGTCATGTCTGGTTGCACCAAGCTCTGGTCGATCTGTAGCGACAGGTCGAGTCCTGTTGCGACGACGTTGTGGTGCACGTACCAGATGAGACCCCATCGGACTGCCTGGTTGAGGAAGCCGAAGATGATCATCAGCCAGCCGATCCACCGAATCCTCCGGATGTTCTCATCGACAAAAGGCTTGCCGGCCGCCATCGTTCCGAAGATCCTCCGCAGGAACAGCAAGACCATGAACGCCGGCACCATGAAGATGACGATGCCTGCAGCCGCCGAACCGACGAACAGACCGGGACCGGGGTTCTCGAAGAGCGCCAATCCTCGCGCGCTTTCGATGACGCCGTTGCCCCAGGACGCACTCGATAGTTCGTAGGTGCTCTGGTCGGGGCTGAACTCCACGGGCACCTTCAGCTGCGCGTCGGTCCCGCTGGCCCCTGCAACGACCGCGACCACCACCGACAGCACGGCAGCGACGAGCAGGAGCCCCATCGCCAGATCAGTCAGCCTCAGAAGCAAACGGGGAAGCCGAGAAGCCTGCATTGCGACCCTCCTTGGAACTTGCTGTTTAACAATAAGTCCATATTGATAAACAGTCAAATCTTATTGTTACTCGACGATCGCGCCGGGCTCCTGGGCGGGAGGAATGCTCGGTGCTGCGGAGCAGCGGAGGGGTCTTCAAGCCGAGCCTGATCGGGAAGGTGTCGCGAAGTGACGGAGGGGATCCTGGCCCAGACCGGAAGCCCTCAGCTCACCGCCTGGTACAGGTACGGGAACGACACGTCCTGGCGGTAGTCGACGCCGGTGTGGTCGTCGTCGAACTCCTCGTACCGGTGGTCGATCCCCGCCTGGAACAGCGTCTTCACGAAGGTCCGTGCTCCGTACACGAGGGCGTACTGGTCCTTGCTGCCGCAGTCGATGTACAGCCCGCGCAGCGACTTGAGGTTCCGCTGATACTCGGAGGCCTTGACCATCTCGACAGGGTCGTGGCGCAGCCAGTTGGCCCACAGGGTCTCGTCGAGTTCGCCGGTGATCAGGTCGACCGGCAAGCGAATTCCCTTGGGTACGTCAGGATCCGGATCGTAACTTGCAGCCATGGCGATCACCATGATGATGTGCAGATCGTCGTGGGTGAGCTTGGGCTTGGACTCGTAGTAGTCGAGGAGGCTGACGATGCTGCGGTTGTGTTCGGCGAGGGTGTCGAGCAGTTTCGGAAAGTCACCCATGTAGCACATGCGGAACCCCATGTCTCCGGAGTGACACGCAACGGCACCCCACGCGTCGGCACGACGGAGGCCGTGGACGATCGCCCCGTACCCGCCGCTCGACTTGCCGAACACGGCACGATGGTCGCGGCCCTTCATCACCCGGAACCGGCGCTCGACCTCAGGTATCAGCTCGTCGACGAGGAAGTCCTCCCAGTTGCCCATCGACGCAGAGTTGATGTACTGGTTGCCGCCGAGCGACGTGAAGCAGTCGGGGAACACGGCAACGACCGGCCCCATCCGATGTTCGTCGACGAGCCGGTCCAACCGCTGCGGGACGTTCTCCCCGAACGGTCGCCAGTTGAAGTGCGCGAGACCTGATCCGGTGAATCCGACGAGGTCGACGAACAGCGGGTACTCCTCGCTGGACGTTTCGTACCCTTCAGGGAGGTAGACGGCCACTCGCCGTCTTGTTGGGTCGCCCAGCATGTTGTTCGTGAGCGCTTGCGACTCGATCGTGAACTCGACCCGAGTCCCTTTGGGCGCCGCGAAGTTGTGCGTCGGCATGCACGAAGGCTACCGGGCCGGCCCGACCAGCGCCCGAGCGAATCCCACCTGGCAGAGGATCCCAGGTAGGCTTGAAGCATCGAATGGGTGTGAAAAGGCCGACGCTCATCCTTGCGATCGCGCTCGTCGTCGCCGGGTGCTCCGGGACCACCACCCGTGGTGCGTGCTACGGAGGCTCCCCTCAGTTTCCTCGCGCCATGCTCGACGGTCCGCAGCTGACCCCGGAGCAGTTCGCCGAGACCGACGAAGGTCAAATTCTCGAGGCGTTCTTCCTTGACGGACCCGGAGCCGTTGAGGGTCAGTGGTTCCAGGAGGCGGATGGCTTCTCGATCGTATCCCCCTCCCTGGTACTCGGCTACGAGGACGGCGCCGTCACCAGCATGACAGAACTCGAGGACGGGGAAGTGACCGGCGGGGGTTCCTGCATTCCGACGCTCGTGCGGGCCCGAGCAGAGACGGCGCGCTGGGCACTGGCCGAAGGCTGGGATCGGAATTCGTCCGTCATTCCGATCAAGGTCGAAGGCGGCGCGTGTGTCACCGGGACACGCACCAGGGTCATCACCAGGATCGTCGACGTCGATGTCATCGAGTCGGCAGACAGCGTCGACGTGATCGTCTGGACGAAGGAGCGGCTGACGGTCCTTGGGTGCGCCGGCGTCGGAGTCGACCTCGACAGTGAGATCACGTTGGCGTCGCCGCTCGGCGATCGAGCGCTCTACAACGCCGGCCTCGTCCCGCATGTGCGCGTCGACGAATGAGCCGGGAACCTCTGGCCGCCCGGTGACGTCAAAGTGGGTATGAAGAAGCTCATCGCGCTCGTCGCCGGACTGATGATCGTGACCACCGCCTGTGGAACCATCCAGCAGTCGGGCGCATCATCGACCTCGACGACTAGCCCGCCTCCAACCACCTCCTCGACCACCACCACGACCGAACCTGCGTTCACCGCGTCGCTGGACATCACGATCGGCACGAAGGACAAGCCCGCCGAGTTCACCGCGAGCCTCACCTGTGGTGCTACCGCGTCGGCGACCGGATACCTCGCCGACACCGCATCGGATGCGTGCGACTTGCTCAGGTCATCCGAAGAGGCTCGCACCCGCCTGATCGAAGGTCCGCCAGAGGATCAGGTCTGCACAGAGATCTACGGAGGCGGAGAGGTCGCCGACATCACCGGCACGATCAATGGCACTGCGGTCTCCGCGACGGTGAACCGTGCCAACGGGTGCGGGATCGACGACTGGAACCTGCTGCGCCCGATCCTCGTCGAGCCGTACGACATGCTCCGCCAAACCTGCTCGGCGGCACGACTCGAGCCCAAAGATCCCGACCCACAGGGTGACCTGCCCGCCCCCGTGGCCGCGATGCGCGAAGAGCTGCTGGGTCTCGCGTCGGTCTGCAACTACGACGACCTCGCCGCGATCGCGACACAGGACGGGACGAACATCTCGTTCGGCGACACGACCGACCCCGCCTCGTTCTGGCGGGATCTCGAGGCGAACGGGCAGACGCCGATGGCGGATCTCGAGTCTGTGCTGCAACTGACCCCGGGCACCATCGACGCCGCAGACGGAACCATTTATGTGTGGCCCGGCGTGTTTGCGATGGACTGGTCCAACGTGACGTCGCAGCAACGTCAGGAACTCGTCGACATCTTCGGACAGGACGCCGTCGACGGCTGGGATGCGTTCGGCAGCTACATCGGCTACCGGGTGGGGATCACCGCCGACGGCCACTGGATGTACTTCGTCGCCGGGGACTGAGATTCCCCGTTCTTGCGTGAGACAGGTGGAACATGTCCCCCGTTCTCACGCAAGAACGGGTGGACTCAGCCGAAGGCCGAGGCGGGGCCGTTCCCACCAACAGAGCAGCCCCCAAAGCGGCAACCACCGGGCTAGCCTCGCTGCGTGGCAGCACCCTCCGGTGAGATCTCGTTCCTGTTCACCGACGTCGAAGGTTCGACGCGACTGTGGGAGTCGGACCACGATGCGATGGCGGCGAGCCTCGCCACACACGACGACATCATGCGCTCGATCGTCGAGGCACGATCTGGGCATGTGTTCTCCACCGCCGGCGACGCGTTCTCCGTCGCCTTCCCGAGCACAGCCGAGGCTCTGGCCGCGGCCGTGGACATCCAACTCCGTCTCCGAGACGCGAACTGGCCAGGACCGCCGATCAAAGTCCGAATGGGCATCCACACAGGAACCGCCGAAGAACGCGACGGCGACTACTTCGGTCCCGTCCTCAACCGGGCGGCACGCATCATGGCTGCGGGTCACGGTGGCCAGATCCTCATCTCGTCAGCTACCGCCGATGCCGTCGCGCCGGATGGTGTGCTTTCTCTGAAGGATCTAGGCGTCCATCACCTCAAGGACCTCGACGAGCCAGAACACGTCTACGACGTGCGGCACCCGCATCTTCCGGAGGTGACGAAGCCGATCACGACTGTGGACATTCGCCGACACAACCTGCCGGACTACATGACATCGTTCGTGGGGCGAGCCAAGCAGATCGACGAGATTGCCGACCTCCTACGCGACAACCGGCTCGTGGTCCTCTCGGGTGCCGGCGGCACCGGCAAGACACGCCTCGCGGTGGAAGTCGCCCGGCAGGTGAAGGATCGTTTCCCCGACGGGGCGTGGGTCGTCGAACTGGCACCCGTCACGAATCCTGCATTCATCATGTCGACCGTCGGCGACGTGTGGGGCCTGCGCCCAGGCGAGGGCGCGTCGATCGAGGACGTCGTCGGCCGGTACCTGTGGGGTCGGGAACTGCTCCTGATTGTCGATAACTGCGAACACCTGATCGACGATGCCTCCTCGGTGATCCGTGAACTCCTCAACAGCGCCCCGAACCTCCGCATCCTGGCCACCTCGCGAGAGTCGCTCGGGATCAGTGGCGAGTCGCTGATGCGCGTCCCATCGCTGGGTCTACCCGACGTCACACACACCGCCGACGCGGAGTCGGTGCTCCTGTTCATCGACCGCGCCAGATCGGCCCGACCCGACTACCAGCCGACCGATGGCGACCTGGAGGCGATCGCACAAATCTGTACCCGCATCGACGGTATCCCGCTCGGCCTGGAGCTCGCAGCGGCACGCCTCCGCAGCATGTCCACACAGGAGTTGGCATCCCGACTCGACGGGAGTTTCCGGATCCTGTCGGCATCGAAGACGGCGATCCCCCGCCAGCGGACCCTCCAAGCAACCATCGACTGGTCCCACGAGTTGCTCAAACCCCAAGACCAGGTGGTGTTCCGCCGCTGTTCCCAATTCGCGGGTGGCTTCGACCTCGAGTCGGCGGAGGCGGTATGCGCCGGCGATGAGGTGAACGGGTGGGAGGTTCTCGACCACCTCGATTCGCTCATCGACAAGTCGCTCGTCATCCCTTCTCAATTGCCCGAACTCGGGACGCGCTATCGGCTGCTCGAACCTGTCCGCCAGTACGCTGCCGACAGACTCGACGCGGCAGGAGAAACGGAGGCGACGCTGGCCGCACACGCCCGTCGGTACGCCGAGTTCGTCGCAGAAGCGTCCCCGCACACTCGCGGTCCGGATCAGATGCCGTGGGAGCGGCGGCTCGATGCCGACTACGACAACATCCGGGTTGCGTTCCAGACCCTCCTCGAGATCGACGATCTCAGCAGCCACCTCACCATGGGATTCGACCTGTTTCTGTACTGGATGCATCTCGGCATGCATCTCGAGGGCGTCACCACGCTGCTCGCTGCTCTGGACCACGGCCTTGCGGATCTCGATCCCACTGTCGTCGTCAAGGGCTGGTTCGTCGCGGCGGGCCTAGGAGCAGAGATCACGAACCCCGAGTCCATCGTGCATGCTCGCAGAGGTTTGAAAGTGGCAACGGCTGCCGCCGACCCCAAGCTGATCGGCATGGCAAAACTCCAGCTGGGAGCCTCGATCAATCACTCGACCACCGACCCCGGGTACCTCGAGCATCTCTTGGAAGGCCGTCGTCTCCTCGAGGCGAACCCCGAACCGTACTGGTGGGAACCCGACTGGGAACGGGCGTTCATCAATCTGGTCTTCGCCGCGTACCTGCCTAGCTCAGACGAGCGGATGCTGGAACATGTGCAGGTAGCCCTCGAAGGGTTCGAGAGGGTGGGTGACCAGGCCCTCCTCGCGGCGACGCTCGGCGACAGCGCCGGTCTCTGGGGACAAGCCGAAGACGACTGGATCATGGCCAATCTCTATCGTTCGGTTGAAATCCTCGGGAGCATCGAAGCGCCCTACTGGTACGGGCATGCTTTGCAGACATTGGGGGTCATCGTGGATCAGGGGGGTGACCACGAGGCGGCAGCGCATCATCTAGCGCTTGCGGCAGGGCATCTGGAAGACTGCGGAGACGTGTCGTGTTGGGCGGGGAGCTCCCGACGGCTCGCGATGGCCGAGGCTGCACTGGGCAGAGTCGACGACGCCCGGAAACGAGTCGCCGCAGTGATCGACTCCATGCCCATTCTCCCGATGAAAGAAGTTGCCGGGCCCCGCACCCTCGATGCGGCGGCAGAGGTCCTATGCGCGGCCGGCCTCGACTCTCAGGCTGCTGTCGTGCTCGGGCGGGCAGTGGCGACCGAGTTCCCGGTGGAAACCATCTTTCCTCGCGAACCGAGGCACGACGCCATGAGATCCCTGCTCCTCGACCGTCTAGGCGATGCCGAGACCCGCCGCCTGATGGCCGACGGCGAGGCGCTCACGGTCGACGCGTGCCTCTCCCAGGCGAGAACCTGGCTCGCGGGCTCGCAGCCCACGGCGGACTGACAGCGGTCCGCTCCCCGTTTCCGCCCCAAAAGGGCGAAGCCCGACGTTGGGAGAGGTGGATTCGACCGAAGGGAGAAAACGGAGGGAACGCTCGCACCAGCAGAGTTCACTCACCCAAGGTGATCGATTCCCCCGGCGTTCGTTCGGCTCGTTTGGAGGAGAGAGCACAGGTCGGACAGCGGGGGAACCGACACCTGGGGCTCATCCCATCTCTTGTTCAACGGTGCGTCGGGGCCGTCTGAACAGCTTGGCGATCGCCAAGATTCTTCCCAGTAGGGCCGGGGATCGCTTCGGCCTCGCTCGTGGACCCTGAGCCGCTTGGGACATTCGGATCCGTGCGGCGTGTTGTTGTCGTTCTCTGGCCATGTCCTGGCCGATCTGCGGTTGTGACGGGAACATGTGGGCCTCTCTCCTTCTTGGTTCCGAGGCCAAGGTATGGGTTGAGGAGCGCCGTGTCGTCGGTAGTGGCCGCCCATCTATGGGCCGGCACCACCCACGTTTGTGTCGAGCCCTACCTGGTAGCCAGCAGGCCCTGCTCGGCGGCGACCGTCACGGCGTCGTCCCGTGTCGACACGTCGAGCTTGCTGATCACGGCGGCAACGTGATGCTCGACAGTTCGCGGAGAAAGAAACAGCCGATCGGCCATTTCCGAATTCGAAAGACCCTCTGCGAGTAGCGAGAGCACCTCGGCCTGCCGGGCGGTCAGTCCCGCCGCGTGGGACCGTGTCGCCTTGCTCCTGCCGCGAGGCACCGATATTCCCTGGTCTCGCAAGGCCTTTCTGAGCTTGGCCGCCACCGCGGTTGCCCCAAGGGTTTCGAGCATCTCGAGGGCTTCGAGCTGGCCGGCCC
>CAYLHS010000051.1:0-15589 GCA_964383535.1 uncultured Acidimicrobiia bacterium | reverse complement strand
TGACGAACTTCTTCCCTGCGGGTGGAGAAGACATCGTGAAGTTCTTCCCGTTCCCGACGATTGACGGCAACGACGGCGCCCTGGGCGGCGGCGATACCATCATGGTGTTCAAGAACGATCCGAAGATCGCTCAGATCCTGAAGGACTGGGTCAGCGCGGATTGGGAGTGCACGCTTGCCTCGCCGAGCGGTGGCGGCGTTTCGCCGTACGGAGGAACGGGCGTTGCGGGAGTCGAGCGACTCCCTGGCAACAAGAACGTGTCTCCGGACTGCTACGAGACCGATACGAACAAGACCCTGGCCAAGGTCATCACCGATGCGTTGGCGTCGAACTCCTTCGTGTTCGACGCGTCGGACCTGATGCCACCTGAAGTTGGGCAGGGGACGTGGTGGAAGGGTATGGTCGACTGGGCCAACGGCACGCCGACCCAGCAGGTGCTCGACACCGTCGAGGCCAGCTGGCCATCCTCATAACGTCAATCAGCGAGAAGACAAAGGGACGGCATGCAGCCGTCCCTTTGTCGCGCTAGGCTCCTTCGAAGGCGAGCGAGGAGCGGAGGGACGATGGTCACACCGACGCTGATGGAAGAGCCTCCAAGTAGTAGACCACCTGGCACCGTGGGAGAGGGGAGAGCTCCCGCGCCGCTGCTCTATCTGATTCGTCTGATCGCCTCACTCCTCGTCCCGGTCTTCACCGTGGTCGTTCTGGTTGTGGCGTTCAACTATCTGCGAGATCAGAACGCCAACCGCCTGCTTCAGGTCATCGTTGCGATCATCGTCGGTGTTGTGGGTGTGTGGGCCCTCTATTGGGGGATGGATCGGTTTGTGGGCGCCCTTCCGGAGCGCCTCCGTGCAGGTATTCGTCCGTTCGTTTTCGCTGGGCCCGCCGCGGTGATCCTCACCGTGTACCTGGTGTACCCGGCGGTCAACACCGTCATCATCTCGTTCATGAACCGCAACAGCTCGAAGTTCGTCGGCCTCCAGAACTACATCGACGTCTTCACGACCCACGACACCTTGATCTCGATTCGTAACAGCATCCTGTGGGTGGTGATCGTTCCTGCGGTCGTTGTTGCCATCGGCCTCGGCTTCGCCACCCTCGCCGACAAGCTGGGGCGTCGAGCCGAGTCGTTCTCGAAGTCGTTGATCTTCCTGCCGATGGCCGTGTCGTTCGTCGGCGCCAGCGTCGTGTGGGGATTCGTCTACAACTTCCGTCCGACCGGATTCGGCAACCAGATCGGCATCCTCAACGCTTTGCTCTCCGCAGTGGGAGGCACACCGGTCAACTGGTTGACCGTACAGCCATGGAACACGGCGTTTCTGATGGTGATCATGATCTGGACCCAGGTCGGCTTCGCGATGGTCATCCTCTCATCTGCAATCAAGGCGGTTCCGGAGGATATCCTCGAGGCCGCCCGCATCGACGGGGCTACTGAGATACAGGTGTTCTGGAGGGTGGTGTTCCCATCCGTCGCTTCGACGGTGGTCGTCGTGTGGACAACGGTCGTGATCACCGTGTGGAAGCTGTTCGACATCGTGTATGTGATGACCGGCGGTCGAGATGGAACAACCGTCATCGCAGAGAAGATGGTCACCGAGTTCTTCAAGAACTTCAACTTCGGCGCAGGTGCCGCCCTCGCCGTCATCCTGTTCGTCGCGGTGACTCCGGTGCTCGTTGTCAACATCCGCAGATTCCAGGCAGAGGAGGCGATCCGATGACCACTCTGAGCCAACACGCAGAGAAAGGGTTCTTCGGTCGCTTGGCTGAGCGCTGGCCGGCGAAGCTGGGTGTGACGATCATCGCGCTCCTGTGGACGATCCCAACGTTGGGTCTGCTGATCAGCTCGTTCCGCACGAGGGACGAGATCAGGGGGAGCGGATGGTGGACGTCTATTCCCCACCTGTTTGACAAAGCGCAATGGACGATTTCCAACTACCAGACGGTATTGGGGCAGTCCGGGTTCGGGAACGCGTTCCTGAACAGCCTCGCGGTGACAATCCCCGCCGTGGTGATCCCGATCACTATCGCAGCGTTCGCAGCCTACGCCTTTGCCTGGATGGAATTCCCAGGGCGGTACGTGCTGTTCGCCCTGGTCGTTGGTTTGATGGTGGTGCCGTTGCAGATGGCATTGATTCCCATCCTTCGCATCTACACCAACTTCGATCTCGTCGGGACGTACCCGGCGGTGTGGCTTGCGCACACCGGGTTCGGACTACCCCTTGCGGTATACCTGTTGCGGAACTACATCGGGTCGCTCCCGTCGTCGATCATCGAGTCAGCCAAGATTGACGGGGCCGACGATTTCACGATCTTCTGGCGTCTGATCATTCCACTGTCGGTGCCGGTGCTTGCGTCGTTCGCGATCTTCCAGTTCCTCTGGGTGTGGAACGACTTCTTGGTGGCCTTGGTGTTCCTGGGCCTCGACCCCAAGACCCAGGTGCTGACCGTCGCGCTCGCCAACCTTGCGGGCAACAGAGGCGAGGCCGAGCACCTCCTACCCGGTGCAGCATTCATCTCCATGGTGCTTCCCATGGTCGTGTTCTTCTCGCTGCAGCGATACTTCGTGCGTGGCCTCACGGCCGGTTCTGTGAAGGGCTAAGAGCTGAAGGTCGGAGACCGCGGCCGCAAGTGGATCGCGATAGCCGTTGCGACGTTCGTCATGGTCGTTGCCAACGCGTTGATCGTCTACGCGTTCGTGGCAGGGAGCGTGGCCGACTCCGCCGGGAACCCGGTGGCGTCACTTGCAATCGGCTTGGTGCTTGTGCCGGTCGTGTTCATCGTGCTTGCTTTCTTGTCCCGGCACCCTCGGGCTCCAACCGCGGTGCTCTACGCGATGATGTTCAGCATCATGATCGGTGTGCCGCTCGCCGCGTTCGATGTCGTGAGTGCGTTGACCCTGGGATTCGGCGCGGGCGGCGTGGTCGCGCTGGCGAAGCATGAGGACGACTCGTGGGTGGCGCGCTCGATCGCGGTGGTGCTCGTCACGGTCTATATCGTCGTCCTGCTTCGCTATCTGGTTGGAGCGGCACTGTTCGGTGCTGCGGTGCTTCCCTTGGTCGCGGTGGGTTCGGCCGACGAGATCATGGAACGGCACGCGGAGCGGCTTCGCAAGCTGGGAGAAGGGTGATCAGGCGCACCACGAGGGGAGCGGCTTGGTCGGGCGCGATCGGGTGGCGAGTACCCTCTCGATTGCTGCCAGGTACCCCTCGGCGGTGCGATCCCACGTGTAGCGACTGAGCACGCGTCCTCTACCGGCGCGAGACAGTGTCGCCCACTCCTCTCCGAGTGCCCGAAGAAGGCCGCGGGCGACATCGTCGGGGTTGTAGGGGTCGACGAGCACGCCGAAGTCATGCCCGTCCTCTTGGAAGCTCTCGGTCGGTCCGCCCCTGTCCGTGACGACCGCCGGCAGGCCCGTGGAGGCAGCTTCGAGGGGAGCGAGGCCGAACGGTTCGTACAGGGCCGTCAGGGCGAACACGGAGCGGCGAGCAGCGAACGTCCGGTACGCCGAGGCAAGCAGGCGCTGTCCGCTGATCGCGAGTCCTGCTACCGCACCGTCCAGCCCGTACGAGGCGATTCCTGCCCGGAGATCGTCGAGAACTTCGCGTTCCGATGCGGACGCCCCTTCGTCACTGTGAAGCGGGTCGTCGAGTGCTCCGGTGATGATGACGAGGTTCGCCGATGCTCTCAGCTCCTCGTTGCGTCCAAAGGCGTCGACGAGGACACGGTGGTTCTTCTTCGCGTCGAGTCTGCTCGAGGCCACGACGGCCGGTAGCCGGACACGATCGGGCGTCAGGTCCCGACGGAGCGTCCCGTCGATACGCTCGGCGACGTCGCGGTCGCCGGGGTCATCGTCGGGGAAGAAGACCGTTTGGTCGACTCCGGGTGGGACCACGGCGAACCGGCTGTCATCGTTCGGGTCGATGGCTCCGGCATAGACGTCGTGTCCGTACTGGAGGAGGCGCTCCTGATGGGTGGACGTGATGACGACTCCAGCGTTCTCCAGGGTGGAGCGTTCCGCTTCGATCCTGGTGGCGAAGTGGTATCGGTCCTCGTCGATCGAGGCGCCCTGTGCAAGGAGGCCGTCCCGTTTCTGTGCGCCGAGCGAGTGGCCCGTGAACGTGTAGGGGATGCCGGTGCGGGCACGCAGAATCGCAGCGCTGATCCCGCCGTCACCGTAGTGGGCGGTCACCACCTCAGGGAGATCGCTTCCGTAGAAGGCGAGGATGTTGGGAACCCATTCGGAGCAGAGATGCGGCCATAGGTCCTCTTTGCGGAGGAAGCGGGGGTCCGAGCCCGCGTCGAGACGGACGATTCGTGCACCGTTCGCATAGCCGTCCAAGGGCGCCTCGAAGCCTGACCAGCGCTCGTCCTCGACGCGCCGTGTCAGGATGTCGACCTCGTGACCTTGCGCGACGAGCGCGTTGGCGACTTGCTTGACGTAGACGAGCTGGCCTCCGAAATCCGGATGCTGTGTCCAGTAGCGGTCGTGTGGATCGAAGTTGCCTTGCGGGTTGAGGAACGCGATGTGCATACCGGCGAGTATACGAACCCGAGTGATTGCCCATCTCTGCGAAGCCGGCCCTGAGATGATGAGCATGGCCTGCCCCTCCTCACGGTCGGTGCCGTCGCCTACACTCGCTGGGTGGCCTACCAGCAAACCGACATCGAGCGCGTCCGGGCTGCCACGAACATCGTGGAGCTTCTCGAAGGGGTGACGACCGTCAAGAAGACGGGACGCTCATACAAGGCCATCTGCCCGTTTCATCAGGAGAAGACCCCGTCGCTGTCCATCGATGTGGCCCAGGGATTGTTCCACTGTTTTGGCTGCGGTGTCGGCGGGGACGTGTTCAAGTTCGTCCAGATGACGCAGGGTCTCGGCTTCAACGAATCGGTCGAGTACTTGGCGTCGAGAGCAGGGATAACGCTTCAGCGTGACCCGGCTGCTGCAAAGCGGAGGGGAGAGCGGGAGGCGATGGTCGACGCCGTCCGCCTCGCGGTCGAGTTCTACAACGAGCGTCTGCGAACCGGGCCTGACGCGGGGAGGGCGAGAGCCTATCTGCGGGGACGAGGGTACGAAGGGGCGGTGATCGAACGATTCCAGATGGGCTACTCGCCCGGAAGCTGGGACGAGTTGATCACCCACCTACGTGACAGGAAGATCCCGGAGAAGGTGATGATCGGCACGGGGCTCGCCGCCCGCACGAGCCGTGGACGGTTGAGGGACTGGTTTCGGGGTCGCATCATGTTCCCCATCTACGACCTGCGGGGCGACCCCGTGGGGTTCGGGGCGCGTCTCCTCGACGGGGAGGGACCCAAGTACTTGAACAGCCCCGAGACGCGTCTGTACCAGAAGGCAAGGCTTCTGTACGGGCTCAACCTCGCCAAAGCACAGATCGCCAGATCCGGGTTCTCGGTTGTCGTGGAGGGCTACACGGACGTGATCGGGATGCATCTCAACGGGATGGAAGAGGCGGTGGCCACCTGCGGCACGGCACTGGGGGAGGAGCACTTCGATCTGCTGCGGCGGTTCTCCGACCGTGTGGTGCTTGCGTTCGATGCCGATGAGGCGGGCGCCGGTGCCGCGATTCGGGGCGACACGCTGGAGACTCCGGTACGGCTGGAGCTGGACCTGCGGGTTGCCATCATGCCAGAGGGCAAGGACCCGGCCGATCTCGTCAAAGGTGGGGGCGCGTCGGAGTTGCGTTCAGCCATCGAGCAGTCGGTGCCGTTGCTTCAGTTCAGGCTTGATCGGGAACTCGGCCGTGTCGACCTGTCTGAACCGGAGGCGCGTGCGAGGGCGATTCGATCGGCGACGGGTATCGTCGCCCGTCAGCCCGATCCGCTTGTCCGACGGGAGTACGCCCGATACGTGGCGAGGAGGGTCGGATCGGAGTTCGAGCCGATCCTCGGCGCGGTCGAGCGCTCGGCGGGTTCGCCAAGAGCCCGCGCCGACAAGCAGCCGACGGAGCGCCCATCCGGGGTGGAGAAGGCGGAGCAACAGCTCCTTCGGGTACTCGGAGTGAACGACGAACGGTTAGAGGGTCTCGACATTGACCGATCGATGTTCGGGACCGAGGTTCATCGTCGGGCGTTCGATCTGCTGGCGGGCGCATTGGACGGGCTGCCGCCCGGGAAACCGCCGGATCTGGGTGCGGCCGTCGGTGAGCGCGACGATGAGGTGGGAAGGCTCATCCGGACTTTGCTGGTCGATGAGCGACCGCTCGAGGATCCGGTACTCCTCGTTCGGCGGATGGCTACTGCGGGAATCGACGCCGAGATCACCGAGATTCGCCGCAAGCTCGCCGATGCAGACGCCGATACCCGTTCCATGCTGCTTGGCGAGCAGGTACGGTTGGAGAAGCGCAAACGCGAGGTGGAATGACTGATTCTCTGCAGGCATTGATCGAGGTGCTCGCCAAACGGGCGCGGCAGCGAGGGTTCGTCACGGTGGGGGAGATTCAGCAGGAGCTGGAGGACCTGAAGGCGCCGGCGGAATCATTCGATCAGGTCGCAGACGGCCTTCGATCGCGGGATCTCAACATCGAAGAGGACAGCGAGGATGTCCTCGATATCCAACTCGCCGACGATGACCTCTCATCGGTATCCGACCCGGTGCGCATGTATCTTCGTGAGATCGGTCGGATCGCCCTGCTCAACCCCCAACAGGAGGTGGAGCTCGCGATGCTCATCGAGGCGGGCAAACGTGCGTCTGAGCAGCTCGAGCCGGAGGCTGCGTCCTTGACGACGGAGGACCGTGCAATCCTCACTCGGGACGTGCGTCGTGGCAACTCCGCCGAGCAGCGACTCGTCGAAGCGAACCTCCGTCTCGTCGTGTCGATCGCGAAGCGGTATGTGGGTCGGGGAATGCCGCTGCTGGACCTCATCCAGGAGGGCAATCTGGGGTTGATGCGCGCGGTTGAGAAGTTCGACTATCGCAAGGGGTTCAAGTTCTCGACGTATGCGACTTGGTGGATTCGCCAGTCGGTGACGAGGGCGCTGGCCGACCAGGGTCGGACGATCCGGGTGCCCGTGCACATGGTCGAGACGATCAACAAGCTGTCGCGTGTGCAGAGGAGGCTGCTTCAGGAGTTCGGGAGGGAACCGACGATCAAGGAGATCGCGTCTGAGCTGGAGGTGGAACCCGACCGTGTTTCCGAGTTGCGCAGGATCGCTCAGGATCCCGTCTCGCTGGAGACGCCGCTCGGTGAGGAGGAGGACTCTACGCTCGGCGACTTCGTGCAGGATCCCGAGGCGGAGGTGCCGGTGCGGGCGGCAGCCTTCAACCTCCTTCAGGAGTATGTCGCTCATGCGCTCGAAGAGCTGAATGAGCGCGAGCGGCAGGTGATCATCATGCGGTTCGGGCTCGAGGACGGAACGGTTCGCACCCTGGAGGAGGTGGGCCGACATTTCAACGTGACGCGGGAGCGGATTCGTCAGCTCGAGACGAAGGCCCTGGCCAAGCTCCGCCACCCGGCCCGGTCGAAGCGGCTCGAGGGGTTCCTCGAGGATGACTAGGTCTCGACGGTGTTGCGGATTGCCTCCGACGCGCTCGTCATGCCTTCCCCGACCGTCTGCTTGACCTTGTCGGAGGCCCTCTGGACGCTGTCGATCTCGGTGAAGCGCTTCGCGGTCGAGACGATCTGGTCGTAGCGTTCCTTACCCGCCTTCGCGCCAAGAACGTAGCCGACGGCGAGGCCGATCAGTAGACCAAGTCGAAACCTCATGACTACTCCTTCTGTCTGGCACCCAATTCTACGGTGGTAGCATCGCAGTTCCTTCCGGGGTAGCTCAATCGGCAGAGCAACGGACTGTTAATCCGCAGGTTGTGAGTTCGAGTCTCACCCCCGGAGCTTGTGTTTCCCCTGGTCAGCTGCGGTTCTCTGCGCTTCGCGAGGCGGCCGCGATGTTGCTTCAAGACGTGTCCAGGACACGGTTCGAGTAGGGCATGAAGGATGAAGAATGCCCCACTGGCAGTAGGGGATTCCGCCGTCTTTGCTCCTGTGCACTGGCATGGGTCTCCGTTCGCTGATGTCGACATGTCGATACCCGCCAGAGGAGCAGCAGAGACGGTCGCGCTGTTACCCGGCAATCCACACGACGGAACCGGAGAGGGCTGTGTCGGGTCCGGGCTCTCCCTGACTGCTGAGGGTTCAGTTTCGGAAGCCAAAGCCGGGCCGCCGCTCCGGCTAAACCTCTGAAAGGTGGATACTGGGGTTATGCCACGTACCCGCCTGGATGCGTACCCGACGCTTGAGCACCTCAGCATCCTCGGGGAGGAAGGCGATCTCGATGAGGATCTCGAACCGAATCATCAGAGCACTTGCAGAACGTCGTCCAGTCGTCGTCATTGATCGGCAAGTCGAGGGCGTAGCGAGCATTGTCCCCGAAATCGACCCCGGCATCGACCAAGCGCTCGCGCATCTCAGAGGGCTCGGGCATCAGTCGGTGGCCTTCATCCGTGGACCAGATAACTCTTGGATGAGCGGTGCCCGACTAGCACGCCTTCGCCACCTCGCCCGCGGAAGAGGGATCTCTGTTTTGGAGATCCCGTCGGGCGTACCGACCCTCGAAGGAGGCAAAGCGGCTCTTCCCAAGGTTCTCGCTGCCGTAGCCACGGCCGTTCTCGCGTATAGCGATCTGATGGCCATCGGCCTGATGAGAACTGCAATCCGCAACGAGATCGATGTGCCGGGCGAGCTCAGCATCGTAGGGTTCGACGACATCTCTGGGGCCGACTGGACGACCCTGCCACTTACGACTATTCGGACTTCGCTCGCAGTTGCCAGTGATCGAGCAGTTCGCCTCCTCCTCCGTGAGACAGAATCTCAGTCCGGCACGCTGTCTTCGTCAGAACGAGGATGGCCTCCGATCACCCCGGAACTCGTGATTCGGGGTTCTGTTGGCCGGGCGCCGCAACTCCCTTCCGGGAATCCGACACACATGAAACACCCGAGCGAGGGCAATCGATTGCCAGGCACAGTAACTCCGATCGCAGGAGAGGGCGAAGGATGACAGAGCTCCACCTTGACCCGGATCGTCTCTTCCCAAGCGACGCCGCGACACGCGAAATCGCTAGACATCTCTACCAGGCCGTGGCCGAACTCCCGATTCTCTCGCCGCACGGCCATCTGAGTCCAGAGCTCTTCACTGCGAATGACACGTTCTCGGATCCCGTACGGCTCCTGATACAAGAGGATCACTATGTCCTTCGGATCCTTCACTCCGCAGGGTTCGGGCTGGAACAGCTCGGATTGACACCCGCGAACGGGACGGAATCTGTGGTGCCAGCCCGAGAAATCTGGCGGATCTTCTGTTCAAACTGGCACCGCTTCGCCGGTACGGCCTCAGGATACTGGCTGACGAGCCAGCTTGTTGGTGTCCTGGGAATCGACGACATGCCGAGTGAAGAGTCCGCTGATGCCACCTACGACCAGATTGTCAAGGCTCTAGCCTCGGACGACCTCCGGCCGCGCTCGCTGTTGGATATGTTCGGTGTGGAGGTGCTTGCAACTACCGATGATCCCATGGACGATCTAGCGCAGCACGCTTCGCTTGAGGCCGATCCGAGCTTCCCAGTGAGGCTCTTGCCGAACTTCCGGCCGGACCGATATATCGATCCCGCTAATCCGACCTGGGTCAAACGAGTCGCGAGTCTCGTCGAATCATTCGGGGCTCCAGTGAGCGACTATCGAGCGTATCTGGACGCCCTTGCCGCGCGACGGCTCCACTTCAAAGCACACGGAGCGGTGGCTGCTGACCACGGGGTCTATGAACCCTTGACCGTGAACCTGGGAGACTCCGATGCTGCAGCCCTCTACCGAAGAGGATTGACCGGAAGCCTCTCTGACGCGGAGTCGCGAGCGTTCCAGGGCCACATGCTCATGGAGATGGCTCGCATGTCCACGGAGGACGGGCTGGTCATGATGATCCACCCCGGTGTCTTCCGCAATCACAGTAGCCGTACGTTCCAGCGATTTGGGCCGGACACGGGTCACGACTTCCCGGTCAGTACCGAGTTCGTCTGCAGCCTTCGCCCTCTTCTCGAGCGATTTGGCATGCATCCTGGTTTCCATCTCGTGCTCTTTACAGTCGACGAGTCTCTCTACTCGCGAGAGTTGGCCCCCATCGCGAGCTTCTATCCGAGCGTTTACATTGGAGCGCCTTGGTGGTTCCTCGATGCTCCTGACGCAACGCTTCGATGGCGTTCCGCCGTGACCGAGAGCGCTGGTTTCTACCGATCGGCCGGGTTCATTGACGACTCCCGATCTCTCCTATCGATCGGAACGCGACACGACATGTCCCGAAGGCTTGATGCTACATTCCTCGCCCGGATGGTTCGTGAAGGGAGAATCGACCTCCCTATGGCGGAACGGGTGGCAGTCGATCTGGTGCACACCATCCCGCGTGAGGTATTCAAGCTGTGAACCCGCTGACCACTCTCGACTCTTCGATGCTCCTGAATCGGACAACTTTCGCGACCGTCGCCGGAACACCTGTATCCTCTCCGCCCGTTGGGGTTCAACAAGACCTCGGTGCATTTCAGCCGGCCAAGGCCGGTTTGCGACCCGGGTCGATGCAGTCGGCTAGCGGGGCATCGCCGCCTGCTCGGAGCGTAGGCGGGATGCCGCCCATGAGCTCGCTTGACAGAACGGGCTCATACGCCTCGATGCTCTGTCCCGAAACGATGAGATCGCTACCAGCCTTGCGGACAGTCCCGCGGCGGCCCCAGGACGCACGCTTCTCGGTCAGGAGAACAGGCGACAGACCGGTGGCTCGCCGATCAGTGTGGTGCCATGCGCGACAACATTCCGGGCAATGGAGCGAAGGTCGCCTGCGGACTCCTCGAGTTCAACAA
Organism: uncultured Acidimicrobiia bacterium; assembly: GCA_964383535.1. GTDB lineage: Bacteria > Actinomycetota > Acidimicrobiia > Spongiisociales > UBA4744 > CAYLHS01. Next base: position 4,734 of record CAYLHS010000051.1, on the reverse strand, counting down.
AGCACGACGATTGAGCCCTCCTCGATTCGAGGCGAGCGATGAACTCATCGAATCGGTCGGACGAGGTTGCACAGTCAGCCACTGTCGCCGGGAGCTCGGGCCAGGCCTCGATGAAGGGAGAGCTGACGTGAGTATTGAACGTGCGGAGGTCATCGTCACCAGCCCGGACCGGAACTTCGTAACACTACGATTGGAGACCGACGACGGTTATGTCGGCCTCGGCGATGGAACACTGAACGGACGAGAGCTAGCAGTCGTTGCATACCTTCGGGACCACATCGTTCCCCTCCTCCTAGGCAAGGATGCCCACCGCATCGAGGATACCTGGCAGTTCCTCTACCGTGGCGCGTACTGGAGGCGGGGACCGGTCACAATGGCGGCTATCGCAGCAGTCGATGTGGCGCTTTGGGATATCAAGGCTCGCAGGGCGGGAATGCCCCTCTACCAACTCCTCGGAGGAGCCTCCCGGCACGGACTGTTGGCCTACGGACATGCAAGCGGACAGAGCACCCAAGAGCTCTTCGAAAGCGTCACTGCACACTTGGAGCAGGGCTACCGTGCAATCCGGATCCAGAGCGGCATACCTGGATTGACGTCCCTCTACGGCATCGCCTCATCCAAGGGCCTCGAGGGCAACGAGGGGGTCCGGTACGACCACGAACCCGCCCAACGTGGGAAGCACCCAGTCGAGGAGAGCTGGGATACCGACGCGTACTTGCGGCACCTGCCTGGAGTCTTCGAGGCAGTCAGAAACCAATTCGGGGAAGACCTACCCCTATTGCACGACTGTCACCACCGCCTCACTCCCATTCAGGCGGCGAGTCTCGGCAAGTCCCTCGAGCCCTACCGGCTCTTCTGGTTGGAGGATTGCACTCCAGCGGAGAATCAAGAGGCCTTCCGGCTGATTCGTCGTCACACCACGACTCCCCTCGCGGTCGGCGAAGTAATGAACTCCGTATGGGACTACCAGACACTCATTCGCGAACAGCTCATCGACTACGTCCGAAGTTCCGTGACTCATGCCGGCGGAATCACGCACCTCAAGAGGATTCTTGAACACGCCGCCCAATACCAGATCAAATCCGGCATGCATGGCCCAACGGATGTCTCACCTGTGGGAATGGCTGCTGCGCTCCACCTTGGTCTGTCACTGCACAACTTCGGCATTCAGGAGTACATGCAGTACGGACCACGGACCAACGCAGTGTTCACTCAGTCCTTCACTTGGTCCGAAGGGTTCCTGCACCCGGGTTCGCAGCCGGGACTGGGAGTCACCCTGAACCTGGATGAGGCGCGGAAGTACCCCTATGTCCGTGCGTATCTGCCCTTCACTCGACTGAAAGACGGCACAATCCATGACTGGTAGCTGTCCAACATCTGGTTCGCTTGCTCTGTTGAGGGATTCGATTGTGTACGAATTGGAGACATCGTTCGACCCGCTCTCAGCAACTGTCATGACTGTTGTTCCCGGGCCAGCCAGAAGACTGATCGACCTTCAACCTACGCAACTCGCAGAGCTGCCTTGGGCTGAACTCGAAGATGGCCCTGCTTCGATGACTCGCAGATACTCTGGGCTTTCGCTGGATCTCGGCGACTTCAACCTGAGGTATACCGAGGCAGATGTGCGACATGCCGCAGCGAAATACGGAGCCGCCGTGGCTCATGCCTTCTCTATGTATCGGCACCTGCTGGCGAAGAGCCGTTGGAGTATCGAGGTTGAGGTATCGGTCGATGAGACCAATTCAGTCACGACGCTTCTCGAGCATGCCTACATGGCAACACAGATGAATCGTCTCGGAATGCGCTGGGTGGCCTTCGCGCCTCGCTACATCGGGGACTTCGAGAAGGGGGTTGACTACAAGGGAGATCCCCGGGTTCTGTACGAGAGTGTGGTGTCCCACGCCAAGATCGCCAGAGCGTTTGGGCCCTACAAGATCAGCCTCCACTCGGGATCCGACAAGGTCAGTATCTATGATCTCATCGCGGAGGCGACAGGCGGGCTCGTCCACCTCAAGACCTCCGGAACGAGCTACCTAGTTGCACTGGACATCGTGGCACGTTTCGAACCGGCACTCTTCAGGCTCATCTACACAGCCAGTCGAAACGCATACCGGGACGCTCGAGCGAGCTATCTGGTTTCCGCCCGCCTCGAGAAGACGCCGGAATGCGAAGCCGTGCCTGGCCAACGTCTCGTTGATCTGGTCTCGGAACCCAATTCCCGCCAGATCCTGCATGTTGAGTATGGTGCCGTATTGCGATCGCAGGACGAACGCGAGCCATCTCAGTTGTGGTACGCAATCCGTGACGTAATAACGGCTCGGTCGGAGGCCTATGAGGGCGCTCTGGCATCGCACATCGGCCGTCATCTGACGCCGTTCTCGAAGGCCTCTACCGCAGCGGGTGGACAACGATGAGTACGCGGAACACGCTTAGCGAGCTATTCGGTCTGAACGGGCGCCGAGCGGCCGTCGTCGGCGGCACCGGGACTTTGGGGAGTCGCTTTGCCGAGACACTGGCTGCGGCAGGAGCCGATGTGGTGGTCCTTGGGCGATCGATCGAGCGTGGCAGATCCGTTGTGTCGGCCATCACCGCCACCGGAGCGACGGCCTCCTTCCTCGCCCTCGACGTGACGGACCGGGAGTCGCTCGAGCACGCCGCACGGTCACTCGGCAAGGACGGCGGCCTCGACATCCTCGTCAACGCTGCGGGTGCCAATTCCGCGACACCCTTCCTCGAGATCAGCGAGGAGGAATGGCAGCACATGATCGATGTCAATCTGACGTCAGTCTTTCGAGTGTGCCAGGCGATGACGCCGTTGATGCAGAATCGGCCAGGAGGCGCGTCCATCATCAATATCTCCTCAGCCTCCTCGGGACCACCACTCAGCCGCGTGTTGAGCTACGGTGTGGCCAAGGCGGGGATCAACAATCTCACACAGTATCTCGCGCGCGAACTGGCGTCGATGGGGATCCGGGTGAACGCCATCCTTCCCGGCTTCTTTCCGGCAGAACAGAACCGCTCACTGCTCACCGACGAGCGTGTGGCGAGCATTGTCGCACATACGCCCGCTGCCCGTCTGGGAGAGCCGCACGAGTTCGACGGGGTATTGCTCTGGCTGGCCTCCGGACAGGCATCGGGATTCGTGACCGGCGCCCTGATTCCCGTCGACGGGGGATTCTCCGCTATGACTATCTGACGCCTCTGCCGGAGGTGGTGCGCATACAGTATGGGTCCAGGACCGACGCCTCACTTCGGCAGTCCTTCACCTGGCAAGACGGACTGATCCATCCCGGTGACGGTCTGGACTGGAGTAAGCTCGATGTCGACGAAGCAGGCGAATGCTCCTATCAGCAGGCGTATCTCCACTTCAACAGGCCTACCGACGGCACCGTCGAAGACCGGTAGCCCGACGCGATGCCTCCGGCTGACCGACGAGGCATATCATGCGTGCGAACATTCAGGACACATCCACAGGAAGTCGTGTGCCCCCCATTGTCGTCATGGGGGCGTCCGGGTCTGGCAAGACTACCGTCGGCAAGGCGCTTGCCGAGCAGTTGGACATCCCGTTCGTGGACGGAGATGAACTGCATCCGGAGGCGAATCGAACCAAGATGTCGGCTGGCATTCCTCTCTCTGAAGAGGACCGCCAACCGTGGCTTCTCGAGATCGCGGACGCATTGGCTGCGCGATCGGTTGTCATCGCTTGCTCGGCACTGCGACGTCGATATCGGGACTGTCTGCGCGCTCACGCTCCGAATGCCCGATTCCTCTTCCTCGATGGAAGCGAAGAGCTGCTTGCTGATCGACTCGCTGAGCGGGTGCACGAGTTCATGCCTGCGAGCCTTCTCGCGTCTCAGCTTGACGCGCTTGAGCGACCAGACCCCGATGAAGATGTACTTGTCGCCGACATCCGACTGCCCGTTGACGAGCTCGTGGCTCTCGCAGTGGCGAGACTGGGAACCAAGTAGGGCGAGTCCGTTGGCCACCATCATCATCCCCGACGTGAAATCTGGGACCTATCGGATCCGGGACACGGTCGAACCTCTAGATCCATCGAGTTGGCCTGCGTTCCGACGTCCGCTAATGGTCGGCAGACGAGCCGGTGTGCAGTCCGAGGAGAACCCCCGGTCTGCTGCAGCGAGTCGTCCCGTCCGATCGGCCAGGACGCGCTCACGACGCGCGGTGGTGAAAACCAGTGCAAGACAATGCAATCTGACGAGCAGTCAAAGCGCCTGCTCAGGGCACAGTTCTTCGCGTTTCGCCTGGTCAGGGGATCGTGCCGGATCGGACTGTTAATCCGCAGGTTGTGAGTTCGAGTCTCACCCCCGGAGCCGAGGGAATCCCGTGTGTGGTTTGGTGACAGCGGCCGGGGGGCGCGGTCGGGCTTTCCTGTCACTCTGGCTCGGGTCGGGTGATGAAGTCGAGGAATCGGTCTCCCATGCCGCTTGAGTGCTTTGCGAGCATGTAGCCGTCGACTGTCCCTGTCACGTGAAGTGAGTCGACTGTGATGAGCCCGGCCCGTTTGAGATCCTGGACGACGAGGTCGTAGAAGGATCTCCGCCCGGCCAGCTCGGGATAGACGTATTCGAGCACTGTCGACACCGCTCCCATGTACCAGTTGGGGAACGGCAGCTTGTCCCGTCGGTCGGCAGTTCCTGCCTTGTCAGCCAGGAAGGCCAGGATCCTGAGGGAACCGGTTTGGGTGCCGGCGCGTGTGTAGGGGGACTACCTGAC
>CAYLHS010000050.1:0-15628 GCA_964383535.1 uncultured Acidimicrobiia bacterium | reverse complement strand
ACCACGTCGCAGCCCCACGCGGAAGACGCTTCCGAAACGATGGAAGCGCCTGCGTTCGTGTATTCCTTGTCGAGGAATCCGGCCGCTGTACCGGCTCCCTCTTCGACCACCACCTCGAGCGACTGTTTCACCAGCCGGACTGTGATGTCAGGGGTGATGGCGACTCGCCGCTCACGTGGAGCGGCCTGGTTGGGTACACCTAGCTTCATTTCCCATCCGCCTTGCTTTCTGCCTGCAATCTACGGGAACGACATCCGATTCCCAAGTTGACGTGAGTGCGACATCCTGAAAGGAAATCCCCCGGCCGGCACGCCAAGTGGGGGTACCGTTGTCTGATGGACGTCGGGTACTACAGGGACCTCGTCCGGCCCCTTGTCGAAGGTCGCAAGTTCATTCTCGGTGGCGCCGTCTTGGCGGCGTTTCCGTCAGGTGTCGCACAGCTCAGATCACTGGGCGCCGAACGCCCTTTCATCATTGCGTCCGGACTCGGCACCGGGCCCGGACCGGACCCGGCGGACGCGGAGTGGGCGGTGACCGATGTCACGGCGAGCAATGTGATCGAGGAGATCAGACGGGCCGGCGCTCTGCTCGGGGATCCACCGCCAGCCGTGCTCGAAGCAATCGACCGGTGGGATCCGAAGCACGAGGCCGTGATGCTGGGGCACGCCTTCTACACGGGAACGCATGTAGCGGGCCGCCCGGTGTGGGGCAGCCGCCGGCCGGAGTGGGAGGCGCTCGAGGACAAGGTCCGGTCCAACAGCGTGTGGGAAGCCGCGGGCATACCGCACGAAGCGTCGGTCGTTGTTCCTACGTTGCTGGAGGAGCTTCTCGTGGCTCATCACCAGTTGGATCGGGGGATGGGGACCGTGATTGCCGGCGATGCTCGAGAAGGGTTCAACGGAGGTGCCGTCTACCTGCGTTGGGTGAGGACGAACGCAGATGTCGAGGAAGCCGAGGAGTTCTTCGCGAGACACTGCGACACGGCACGCGTGATGCCATTCCTCGAGGGCATTCCGTGTTCGATGCAAGGCATGGTGTTTCCTGATCAGGTGATCGCGTTCCGACCGTGCGAGATGCTCGTGTTCAGGCCGTCGACCGGTACCAAACTCCACTATGGGGGGACTGCGACGTTCTGGGATCCGCGAGCTGAGGATCGGGAGTCGATGAGGGGCGCGGTCCGTGCTGTGGGTGCCGTTCTGCACGAAGCGGTCGGCTACTTGGGTGCGTTCACCGTCGATGGCATCATGACCGCCTCCGGGTTCCTTCCTACCGAACTGAACACGAGAGCCGGCGCGTCGATCGGGGTTCTCCTTTCTGGACTCAGAGAGCTGCCATTTGGCATGATCCAGCATGCGGTGACCGAAGGCTTGGATCTCGACTTCAGACCATCAGCCCTCGAGCAACTCATCGTGACGGCGGCGGACGAACTTCGCGGAGGGGCCGCGGTGGCTCCTGTCGGCCGGGTGCAGTCGTCGACCGAAGTCCGATACCTTGCGGCAACGGGGGAGACCTACCGGGTGGTGGGCGAAGCGGATCCCAGCGACGCGAAGCTCGAGTTCGGGCCGGGAGCGATGGGAGGGTTCGTTCGCTTCCGGCCGGATCCGTCAAGAACCCCGGTAGGTCCTTCCCTTGCGCCGAGGGCCGTCGAGGCGCTGGCAATTGCCGACGATCTATGGAATCTCGGGCTCGACCGAATGGACTCCGCCCATTCGGTCCGCTGATGTTCACGTTGAAGTCGAGAATCTGGCAGAGTAGATGAGGACGTGAGGTAGGAATGCTCGAACTCTCAGATCTGCATAGACGGTACGGCAAGATCGTGGCGCTCGACGGCGTGAGCTTCGACGTTCGGCCGGGCCGCGTCGTCGGGTTTCTCGGTCCGAATGGGGCTGGGAAGACCACGGCGATGCGCTGTGTGTTCGGACTGGTTCGCCCTGACAGTGGTGAGGTGAGATGGAACGGCTCGAAAGTCGGACCTCGAGACCACTTGCGGTTCGGGTACATGCCGGAGGAGCGCGGCCTCTACCCGAAGATGAAGATCAGAGAGCAGCTCGTGTACTTCGGGCGGCTCTCCGGAATGGAGCCATCCATTGCGTCGTCCGCCGCCGACCGCTGGCTCGGCCGCTTGGGTTTGGCCGACAGGGCGCTCTCGAAGCTCGAGGATCTGTCACACGGTAACCAGCAGCGTGTCCAGCTGGCCGTCTCACTCGTTCATGACCCCGAGCTGGCCGTGCTCGACGAACCGTTCGCCGGTCTCGACCCCATCGGTGTGGAGGACATGGCGGCGACTCTGAGAGAATTGGCCGACAGCGGTGTGGGCATCGTGTTCTCGAGCCACCAGCTGGATCTCGTCCAGGATGTGTGCCAGGACGTGGTGATCATCGACCACGGCCGTGTGGTGTTGGCCGGTGGCCTGGCCGAGCTCCGCGACCGATCCGACTACCGCCATCTCGAGATCACCGTGGATGGGAATCCGTGGACGCCGGATCTGCCCGGGATCGAAGCAGTCGGTGACAACGGCCAGAGGTATCTGATTCGGGCAGGCGGGGATGTCGAGGAGGTCCTTCGTCGTGCCAAGCAGGACGGGACCGTGACGAGTTTCAGCTTCGAACCCCCGAACCTCTCGGATCTCTTCAGGCAGGCGGTGCGACGATGAGTCCGCTCAAGCAGGTGTTGTTGATCGCGCAGCGGGACTTCATTCAGCGCATCCGGAGCAGGGCGTTCCTGATCTCCATGCTGATCGTTGTCGGAATCGTAGCTGTAGGCGGGCCGATTCTCGCCGCGCAGGGCACCGTCTCGAAGCCGTACGAGATCGGGGTCACAGGAACGGTACCCGACGGGTTCCAGCAGGCCGTCGAAGCAACGGCCAAGGGTTTCGACCGGACCGTGGAGATCACATCCTACGCCTCCACGGCCGACGGAGAGGCGGCACTGGAGAAGGATGACATCAAGGTCCTCCTCGTAGACAGCTCCCAGCTCGTTTGGAAGCAGGATCCGAGCTATCAGCTTTCGGCGATCGTGACGTCGGCAGTGCAGGGTCTCGACCGGTCTGCGACCATCGCCCAGCTCGGCCTGTCGCAGGAACAGGCGGCACAACTGCTCAGCCCGGAGCCGCTCGCGAGTCGGTCGCTGACGGCTCCTGATCCCTCGGAGGCACCGAAGCAGATCGCCAGCTATGTCGGCTCGATCCTCCTCTACATCTCGATTCTCATGTTCGGGCAGTTCGTGATGATCGGGGTGATGGAGGAGAAGCAGTCGAGAGTCGTCGAGGTGGTGCTTTCCCGAACGAGACCTCGCTACCTTCTCGCCGGCAAGGTGCTGGGGATCGGGCTCCTCGGCGTTATCCAGCTCGTGATCATCGGCGGTGCCGCGCTGTTCACGCTCAGCAGAGCGAACGCAGTCAACGTCGATCTTGCGGGTATCGGCGCACGCGTCGCGTTCACGGTGCTTGCCTGGTACCTACTCGGGTACGCGCTCTTTGCCGTTGTGTACGCGGCACTTGGCGCAACGATCTCCCGCCAGGAGGACGCGCAGGGGGTGGCATTCATCCCGATCATGGTGATCCTTCCTGGGTTCTTCTTGTCGATCTATGCGCTCGAAGAGCCGAATGCGCTGCTGCCGCATCTCGGTTCGATCATCCCGCCTTTCTCGCCGTTCGTCATGCCGACGCGCATGGTCGTGACGAACGTCCCGACGTGGGAGGTGGCCCTGTCGGTCGTGCTGATCGTGCTCGCCACCTACTGGGTATTGCGGTTGGGAGCCCGCATCTATCAAGGATCGATCCTGCGGATCGGTGCCAAGGTGAAGTTGCGGGACGCGCTCAAGGCCGGCGGGGAGCAGTAGCACCGGACTCTCTGTCCCGTTCCGGCGTGAGCCCGCTGGCCATTTGGCGGCTTTCTCACGCAAGAACTGGGAAGGGGCGCTGGAGGCGCTCGCCGGGTTCGAAGCAGGGGGTTGACGCAGACCGCGGAATGTTGGTCTCCTCACCTAGGCTCGGGTTCCATGATTCGACTCGACCACGTCTCGAAGGTGTTTCCCGGCTCGGACAAGGCGGCCGTTGGAGATCTGTCGTTCGAGGTTCCCGCGGGGGAGATCGTGGTGCTGGTGGGGCCGTCGGGGTGTGGCAAGACCACCACGCTCAAGATGATCAACCGGCTGATCGAGCCGACGTCCGGGGAGATCTGGATCGACGGTGCGAGGTCGACCCAGCAGGAACCACACGTGTTGCGGCGCAAGATCGGCTACGTCATCCAGCAGATCGGGTTGTTCCCGCATCGTACGATCGCTCAGAACATCGCAACGGTCCCGCAACTCCTCGGCTGGGAGCGCGGCAGGATCGAGGCCCGCGTCGTCGAACTGATCGAGTTGGTGGGCCTTGATAGGGAGGTGGTAGACCGATATCCGGCCGAGCTATCGGGAGGCCAGCAGCAGCGAGTAGGCGTCGCAAGGGCACTTGCCGCGGATCCGCCCGTTCTGCTGATGGACGAGCCGTTCGGCGCTGTCGATCCCATCGTGCGAGCGCATCTCCAAGAGGAGCTGAAGGTGCTCCAAGCTCGACTCCAGAAGACGATTGTGTTTGTCACCCACGACATCGACGAAGCCATCAGCCTCGGCGATCGTGTGGCACTCCTCAACGTCGGAGGTGTCCTGGAGCAGTACGCACCACCGGAAGAGCTGCTGAGAGCTCCCGCCAACGACTTCGTTGTTGAGTTCCTCGGAAGCGAACGGGGGCTCAGGAGGCTCTCCCTGATCGCTGTCGACACCGTGCCACTGGAACGCGGTCCATTCGTGGAGCACGACAGCACGCCCGATCACGCACGCTCTGTGATGAGCGAGTACGGCACGGACTGGGTTGGGGTCCTCGAACGGGACAAGCTGCTCGGTTGGGTGTGGGGTGCTGATCTCGTCGGGTCCCGCAGCATCGTGGAGGCGCGCCCGAAACCGTTCTCGGCCAGGCTCGACAGCACGAGCACCCTCCGGGAAGCGCTCGACGTGATCGTGACCTCGAAGACACAAGTGGCGGTCGTGGTCGACGGAGGGCGATACCTCGGAATGCTCACTGCGGACCGTCTGAACGAGGCGTTGCTGACGTGATACTCGCCCAAACGACCGAGCCCTTCATTCGCTGGAGTTGGGTGTGGTCGCACCTCGGGCTGTTCTGGAGTCGAACCGTCGAGCACCTCGTCTTGACGGGGATTGCGCTCGGCATCGGATTCATCATCTCGATCGGGTTGTCGATCGTCGCGCTGCGATACCGAAAGACGTACGCGCCGATTACCTGGTTCACCGGCGTGCTCTACTCGATTCCGTCACTCGCGCTGTTCGTCATGTTCATCCCGCTGACTGGGCTGACGGTTGTGACCGCCGAGATCGGCCTGGTCTCCTACACGCTGCTGATCTTCATCCGAAACATCGTGGCCGGCATCGACGGGGTTCCTCGCGAGGTGCGGGAGGCGGCACTCGGGATGGGCTACACACCCCGGCGCATGCTGTGGGAGATCGAGATCCCCATCGCCCTGCCGGTCATCATCGCCGGCATCAGGATCGCCGCCGTCACGACGGTCGGGCTGGTCACGATCACGGCGCTCATTGGCTATGGGGGCCTCGGTCAGCTGATCCTCGATGGTCTCAATCGGCTCTTCACAACGCCGCTGATCGTTGGTGCGGTGCTGTCGGCCGTGCTCGCGCTGGTGTTCGACTACGGACTGGTGCTCGCAGAACGAGCCCTCACACCGTGGGCTCGGTCGAAGGCGACCATCCCATGAGCTTCCTCGCAGATGTCGTTCGTTGGTTTGGTGATCCTGCGAACTGGCAAGGCTCGAACGGTGTCCCCGCTCGCACGCTCGAGCACCTCTCCCTGTCCGTGTGGCCGGTGCTTCTGGCGGCCGCCATCGCTCTGCCGACTGGTGTCCTGCTCGGGCACTACAGGCGAGGGGCCTTCTTCGCTATCTCGGTTGCGAACATCGGACGTGCCATCCCGTCGTTTGCCGTGCTCGTGGTCGGTATTCCCATCGCCTTCCGATTCGGGTTGGGTACGGACTACTGGCCCGCGTTCGCTGCGCTGTTCCTCCTCGCTATTCCACCGATCCTCACCAACGCATACACGGGAGTTCGGGAAGTCGACCCGGGAACGGTCGAATCCTCGCGAGGAATGGGACTGACCGAGCGACAGATACTGCGCCGGATCGAGATACCGATGGCAATGCCGGTGATCATCACAGGCATTCGTGTGTCGGCGGTGCAAGTGGTTGCCACCGCGACCTTGGCAGCTCTCATCGGGGGTGGCGGGCTTGGGCGGTACATCATCGACGGGCTTTCGGTTCGGAACATCGTCCAGGTGTTCTCGGGTGCGGTGCTCGTCGCCGCTCTGTCGGTCGTCACCGAGGTCTTCTTCTCGCTGGTCGAGCGTGTGTCGGTATCGCCGGGTATCAGCCGCTCGGTCCGCGCCGGGGATGCTTCTGGGCTCACCCCGAGCCTCTAGCGGGGCGCCGGTGTGCGCTAATCGCCAGACTCTCGTATTGTGAGATCTGGGACCTGAGGGTCCCGCAACTGCACTCTAGGGAGGAGAAACCCATGCGGATCAACCGCACCGGCGCCTTCGGGGCGATTCTCGTGGCGTTCGCCGTCATGGCGGCGTCATGTGGATCGGGTGGAGGCGCCACCACGATCAAGGTTGGCTCGACCAACTTCACGGAACAGGAGATCCTCGGCGAGATCTACGCCCAGGCGCTGGAGGCGAACGGTTTCAACATTGAACGGAAATTCAATCTAGGCGCACGCGACATCGTCGAACCTGCCCTCGAAGCAGGCGAGATCGACCTGTACGCTGAGTATGCCGGAACGGTCCTCGAGTACCTGAACAACGGAGCCGGCGAAGCGAGCGGCGACGTCGAGGCCACGGTGCAGAAGCTTCGGGATCGGTTCAAGGACCGGGGAGTGACGGTGCTCGACTACGCACCCGCCGTCGACACCAACGCACTCGTGGTGACCCAGGACACGGCGTCAAAGTACGGCCTGACGAAGATCAGCGACCTCGAGCCGATTGCGGACCAGCTCGTGCTCGGAGGCCCTCCGGAGTGTCCACAGAGACCGTTCTGCTTGATCGGGTTCGAGGACACCTACGGGCTGCACTTCAAGGAGTTCAAACCGCTCGACACAGGAGGACCTATCACCGTCGCCAATCTGGAGAGCGGTGATATCGATGTGGGCTTGCTCTTCTCGAGCGACGGGGCGATTGCTGCGAAGAACTTCGTGGTGCTCGACGACGACAAGCATCTCCAGCCTGCCGACAACATCGTGCCGGTCGTCAGAACAGCGGTGGACAGCAAGAAGCTCGACGATGTGATCAACGCCGTCTCGGCGAAGATCACGACCAGTGAGCTCTCGCAGATGAACAAGCTCGTGAACATCGACAAGGAAGACGCCTCGAAGGTGGCGCAGGACTGGCTCGCCGCCAACGGATTCACCAGCAGCTGATCTCACGTTCCCTCCCAGACCGTTCTTGCGTGAGCAGGGCGCCCGATGGCCGCCGAACTCACGCAAGAACGGATGGGGAGCGCAGTCCGGCAAGCCGCCGGTTTCGCGTAGCATCGGGTCACTCGATCGAGGAGACTGCATGTCCAGCGCGTCCGGCTACTACCGCCACCCGACGGTCCACGGCGACACGATCGTCTTCGTCAGCGAGGACGACCTCTGGTCGGTGGGGCTCGAAGGGGGCGACGCCCACCGCTTGACCGCGAGTCCTGGCACGATCACGTTTCCTCGGTTCTCGCCCGACGGCACGAAGGTCGCGTTCACCTCCAAGGACGAGGGGCACCCCGAGGCATACGTGGTGGATTCCGTCGGGGGATCCCTCGAACGTCTGACCTGGATGGGCTCACTCACCCAGGTCGTCGGATGGACGGGCGACGGTGACAGGGTGATTGTCGCGTCGGACTTCCAGCGACCGTTCACGGGTCAAATGCACCTGCACACAACCGACGGGCACCGCACGGAACCGATGAACCTCGGGGTTGCCAGGGCCATCGCGTTCGAGCCACGTGGCCCAGGCGTCGTGCTCGGTAGGAACACCTACGACCCTGCCCGCTGGAAGCGGTACCGTGGTGGCTCCGCAGGGACTCTCTGGGTCGATCGCGGGGGCGATGGCGAGTTCGTCAAACTCGTCGATCTCGAAGGCAATCTGGCATCACCGATGTGGATCGGGAGGCGAATCTACTTTCTCTCCGACCACGAGGGTGTGGCCAACCTCTACTCCGTCACGCCGACCGGAAGGAACATCGAGCGGCACACGGACCACGATGGCTTCTACGCTCGGTGGGCTTCCACCGACGGTCGCTCCATCGTGTACCACGCCGGCGCCGACCTGTGGGCATACGATGTCCGTTCAGGCGCACCGCGGCGGCTCGACGTCCGCATCCCGAGTTCCCGTAGCCAGCGCAATCGCAAGTTCATCTCGCCTGCCGGGTACCTCGAGACCATTGCACTCCACCCGAAGGGTCACAGCATCGCCGTCACTGCTCGAGGATCGATTGCGTCGATGCCGCTCTGGGAGGGGGTGCCTGCCACCCACGGAGAAGGGTCTCGGGTTCGATATCGGCTCGCCTCGTGGCTACCGGACGGCACGCGTCTGGTCGCCACCACCGATCAGAACGGAGAAGAGGATCTTCTCGTGTTTGGCGAGGACGGCGAGAAGATTCTTCAGGTCGATGTCGGCCGGCCAGTGACGATGGCGGCCGCGCCGGGGGGTGACGATCGTGTGGTGCTCACCAATCAGCGCCAACAGGTGTTGATCGTCGACCTCACATCGGGTTCCGTGACCGAGGTGCACCACAGTCCGGTCGATCGGATCCAGGGCGCGGCATGGTCGCCCGACGGACGCTGGGTAGCGTTCGCAGCGTTCACGACCAGACGAACGTGTTCACTCTTCCTGTACGACACCGACAAGGCAACGCTGCACCCGGTGACCCGTCCGGACTTCATGGACACCGACCCATCCTTCGATCGGGACGGCAGCTACCTGTACTTCCTCTCTCGACGTGTCTACGACCCGGTCTACGACAGTCTGTACTTCGACCTCGGGTTCCCGAAGGGCATGCGGCCGCACCTGCTCACACTCTCGGCGTCCACACCGTCACCGTTCTCCTCGGTGTCGCGGGCGGCGCGCCCGCCTGGCGAGCCAAACGGCAAAGGTGACGCGAAGGACGAACAAGAAGTGGCACCGGTCGAGATCGACCTCGATGGCATCGAAGACCGCGTGGTCGCCTTCCCCGTACCGGAAGGTCGATATGAACGCGTCCTCGGCGCACAGAAGAGGGTCTTGTTCTCCTCTCGTCCCGTCGAAGGATCACTCAACTCGAACTGGGCCGACGCCGAGCCGGCACCCAAAGGCAAGCTGGAGAGCTACGACTTCTCCCAGGACAAGGTGGAGCCGGTCATGGATGGGATCTCCGACTTCTCGGTGTCTCTCGATGGGAAGGTCGTGGCGATCCGCGCGGCCAAGAAGCTTCGCGTCGTCCCGGTGGCGTTCAAGGAGACGGAACCGAAGCCGGGGGAGCCTGGCCGGGAATCGGGATGGGTGAATCTCGACAGGGTTCGCCTCGAAGTCGTGCCCGGTGACGAGTGGCGGCAGATGTTCACCGAGGCCTGGAGACTGCAACGGTCCCAGTATTGGCGTCCCGACATGGCCGGGGTGGATTGGGAGGAGATCGCCGATCGCTACCTCCCTCTCGTCGACCGGGTCGGATCGCGCGCCGAGTTCTCCGATCTCATGTGGGAGACGCAGGGAGAACTGGGCACCTCGCATGCCTACGAGCTCGGCGGCGACTACCGGCCGGAGCCATCATGGCTTCAAGGGTTTCTCGGAGCGGACCTTGCATTCGACGGGCGGGCATGGAGAGTCGAGCGTATCCCTAGAGGCGACTCGTGGCTGGCGGCCGCGTCATCACCGCTGGCAGGCCCGGGGGTCGATGTGAGAGAGGGGGATCGGATCCTGGCCGTGGAAGGCCGGGAGCTAGGTGCAGAGACGTCACCGTACGCCGCGCTGGTCGACAGGGCGGGACGACCGGTGCGTCTCCTCGTTCGTCGAGGCCGCCGCAAGGCGCACACCGTTGTGGTGGAGGCACTCCGCAACGAGTTCGATCTCCGGTACAGAGACTGGGTGGAAGCGAATCGCAAACGGGTCCATGAGGAGACAGGTGGCCGCGTCGGGTACGTGCATGTCCCGGATATGGGCGCACGAGGGTACGCCGAGTTCCATCGGTACTTCGGTGCCGAAGTGGACCACGAAGGTCTCATCATCGACGTTCGCAACAACCGTGGAGGTCATGTGTCCCAGCTGCTCCTCGAGAAGCTGGTGAGGAAGCGGATCGGGTATGACGTTGCGCGCTACGGTCGGCCGGAGTCATACCCGCAGGATGCCCCAATGGGGCCGATGGTCGCCCTGACCGACGAGTACTCCGGCTCGGACGGCGACATCTTCAGCCACTCCTTCAAGTTGTTCGGGCTCGGACCGCTGATCGGCAAGAGAACCTGGGGTGGGGTTGTCGGGATCTTCCCCCGCCATGCCCTTGTCGATGGAACGATCACGACCCAACCCGAGTTCTCGTTCTGGTTCCGCGACGTGGGGTGGGGAGTGGAGAACTACGGGACCGACCCGGACATCGACGTCGAGATCACCCCCCAGGACTACGCGGCGGGCAGGGATCCGCAAATGGATCGGGCCATCGCGGAGGTGTTGGCGATCGTCGATCAGCAGCATCCGTCGATTCCCGAGTTCGAGGAACCTCCGAGTCGCACGCTGCCGGCGCTGCCGACCTGACCAATGGTCGCGTACGAGGCCCGCCTGCTCGGAGCTGCGATCGTCGCTGCGCGCAAAGTCTTGCGGGACCTCGACGAGGACCAGCTGCCGGCCTCGCTGCGTCCGGTCGCGGCGTCCGCGGCGCGTACACTGCCACCACCGCTCGCGAATGCCCTCGTTCGCGACCTAGACCGCTACGAGTGGCTTCGGCAGCGAGCGGTGGAACAGTGGCCGGAGATCGGAGAGGCGCGCGAGGAGGACATCCCCTCTGCAGTGTTTCTGCTTCGTCCAGATGGATGGCAGCGCACGCTGGACGCGGCAACGAATTCCATGTCCGAGAAGGATCTGATCTCCCGGATTGATCATCTCGCCGGACAGGTTCGAGATCTCCAGTACCAGCTCGGTGTCGAGAAGGAGCGTGTCGAGAAGGCACGTGCAGAGAAGACCGACACGGAGCGCAGGGCCCGTCGCGAGAGCTCCGAGATTGCAGCGAGAGTGCAGGAAGCCACCGAGGCGGAGCGTGTGAGTCGTCTTGCGGCCGAGTCGAGACTGAAAGAGCTACAGCGAGCGGTCTCCGATGCGCTGGCCGACCTCGCAGAGGCCGACGACAAGGTTGCTTTTCTCAAGGATGAGCTGCTGAAGGCGCGACGGGCTGCAGCAGGTCCAGCGTCGGCTGCCCTCCCCGATGTGTGGACGAGACGTAATCCTGCGGCGTTGGCTTCGATACTCGACCAGTTGACGGCGGCAGCAACCCTACAGGTGGTCCCGGATCTCCACGAGGCCACCGAGGCACCCTCGGGCCTCTCACTTCCGCTTGGGGTTCGTCCTGATGATGCGGCGGCGGTCGAGTGGCTCTTGGGCCAGTCCGAGCCATTCGTGATGATCGTGGATGGATACAACATGGCGCACCAGTGGACTCCCCAGCTTGCCCGAGAGGACCTCAATCACCGGTTGGCCAGGCTCAGGCGACTCGCCAACGCGCCGGCCCGGCTCATTGTGGTTTACGACTCGGGTCTGACTGGCGGAGGGCAGAGTGGCCCCGGTCCCGGCGGCATCGACGTCCAATTCACCGATGAGGGGACAATCGCAGATCAGGAAATCATGGATCGGGCGGCAGCGACGACGGGCAACGTCGTCGTCGTGAGTTCGGACCGAGAGGTGCGGGAAGGGTCTCCTGGCGCGCTCTGCCTCTGGAGTCAGGCCGTCCGAGAGTGGTTCAGGAGGTAGGTGCGGGCCCGCATCCGCACTACCTCGCATCCGTACGGCCGCCCTATGGTTTCCGACGACTTCGGCGGCGTACGAGGTACTGGATACGAGATCGGGCCGTCGCCCCGACCTTTCTTTTCTGTCCCACCCCGTTCGTATGGTGGCGGCAGAGAAGGAGGACAAATGCGAATCAGTTGCGATGAATGCGCCATGCAGCACTCGACCGCCTGCAAGGACTGCGTGGTCACGTATCTGCTACGCCAAACGGCAGGTCCGGTGGACATCGACGCCGACGAGGCGGAAGCGCTGGGAAGGATGGCGTCCGTGGGTCTGCTCCCTCCACTACGCCTGGTGCGCCGGGAGGCGACCGGGTGACGCGACCGCCCGGTCTACGCTGGTTGGATGTACGACCTGACGAGTGACCTTCGGGCGTTCATGCTCGACCGAGGAGCGGTCGGGTTCGGGGTGTGCGCCGCCGACCCGTTCGAAGATGTCAGGGAGACGATTCGTCAGCGAAGCCACGTTGGACTCTCGGCCGGCCTGCATTTCACTTTCGCCAACCCCGAGCGGGCGACCGACATTCGCCTCAGTTTCCCGTGGGCAGAACGCTTCATCGTGGGTGCCGTCTCATACGACATCAGAACCCCGCTCGTGCAGGGGGACCACGAAGGCAGGATCGCGAGATTCGCCGCAGCCGATGCATACCGGTTGCTTCGCCAAACCCTCGAGGAGCTCTCGGGTCTTCTTCGCGACCAGGGATGGCGGGCGGAAGTCCTCGTCGATGACAACCGGCTCGTGGATCGAGCCGCAGCGGTGCGTGCCGGTGTTGGCTGGTGGGGCAAGAACACGATGGTGCTCGTACCGGGAGTCGGGCCATGGGTGCTCCTCGGTTCGGTGGTGACCGATGCCCTGCCGGAGCCGACCCGACCGATGGTTCGCTCCTGTGGTTCCTGTGCGGCGTGCCTTCCGGCATGTCCCACCGAGGCGCTGATCGCACCCGGTGTCCTCGATGCCCGTCGATGCCTCGCAGCGATCGCTCAGTCGCCGGGGGCCATTCCTCGAGAGTTCCGCGCTGCCATGGGCGACAGGATCTACGGGTGCGATGATTGTCTGGAGGCATGCCCTCCAGGCAGTCGGGCCCTTCGTCGTGCAGGCGCTTCACGTTGGGGAGTCGTCGACCTGATCGAGATCCTGATGTCGGCAGACCGCACGCTTCTGGTTCGCTACGAGCATTTCTACATCCCCAGGCGCGATCCGCGCTATTTGCGGCGGAACGCGCTCGTGGCGCTGGGTAACAAACGTGATCCTGGCACCGTCGGGATCCTCTCGGGCTACCTGGGGCACCCTGACCCGCTTCTTCGCAGGCATGCCGCATGGGCGCTCGGTCGTGTCGGGAGGGGTCGGGCGTCACTCGAGACAGCTGAGTCCAGAGAGCTCGACAAAGCTGTGAGGTCTGAGCTGCAGCTGGCCCTTGCCGCACTGGACGGCGGGGACCAGGTACTCTGACCGAGATGTCGACCCACGTCATCTGTCCCGACTGCGGAGCGCGAAACGCGCCGGGTGCGCTCTGGTGCGGTCAGTGCTATCGCCCTTTCGAGGAATCGGGCAAACCACCCGGTGAGCCGGTCGAGAACGAAGCCGAGGACGACACGCAGATGCAGCTGCAGCTTGCGCTTCCAGACGAGCCTCGGATGGGCAAGGGAGCGTGGACATGCAGCGTGTGCGGACGTGTGAATCCTCTCGCCGAGTCCACCTGTTCGACGTGCGGGGCGACGATCTTCGATGTGTTCAGAGAGGCCCCACCTGAACCCAGGAACCCCGGCCAGGCGCTGGTTCGCGGGTTGGTCGTGCCCGGCCTGGGCCATGTGTTCGCGCGTCAGGCGTTGCTCGGTGTGTCGGTCGCAGCCCTCAGTCTCGTCGGGATCTCTCTGGGAGCCGTACTGATGGCGCACGGCGTGACGCTCGCCGGCCTCGCGCTGGTGCTGATTGGGGTTGGAGTGTGGCTCGCGGGCGCGCTCGATGCCTACCGATGGGCCTTGAACGAACCCGATGGGGTCGTGCTGCGCCCTCGAGTGTTGACGGTGATCATGGCCGCGATGTTCGTCATTCTCATCGCCGTCGCCATTGCCTCGAGGCGCGGCCAGTGAGCTTCGTGTACGCCATAGCGTTGGTTGTCGGCTTCGCTGCGCTGGTCGTGTGGGTGATCGGGACCTTCCGTCCGAAGGGCCTCGGCGAACAAATGGTCGCGAGGAGGATCGTCGGTGGGTTGATCGCGTTTGGGATGGGCGGGCTGTCGGCGTCGTACGCTGCCTGGCCCCTGCTTGGCACGCTTGGCGCCGGGGTGCTGGCAGCAATCGCGGTTGCCTGGTACGTGGGCAGAGCCTGATGCTGCTGGTGGCCGACGTACATGGGGCATTTGCCGACCTGGCTCGTATCGCACGGCAGGGAGAGTCCCTCGTGATGCTTGGCGACTTCGTGAACTTTGTCGACTACCGCACCAACGACGGGATCCTCGCAGACGTTCTCGGCCACGGGTTCGTCGGGGAGGCAGCGAAGCTCAGGGCGAAGGGCGATTACGCGGGATCGCGACGTCTATGGAGGGATCGCTTCGGAGCGGGCAACACTCGGATTCGCGAGGAGATCAGAGTGGGTGTCGAACAGCAGTATGCGCAACTGTCGTCGGCCCTGCGCGGCGCGCGCGGCTACGCAACATTCGGGAACGTCGACTGGCCGTCGTTGCTGGAACGGTCCCTGCCAGGCGGCGTCAAGTATGTGGACGGCGAAACCTTCGAGCTCGAAGGGATCGTCGTCGGCCTGGTGGGTGGAGGAGCACCGACTCCTCTCGGTGTACCAGGAGAGGTCTCGGAGGTGGAATTCGCGGAGAAGCTGCGGAACCTCGGGCCCGTGGAGGTCCTATGCACGCATCTCCCGCCTGCCGTGCCCGCGCTTCGGCGTGACGTCATCACGGGTCGGCTCGAGAGCGGGTCTCAGGTATTGCTGGAGTACCTCAAACGGCACCAGCCCCGTTATCACTATTTCGGCGATATTCACCAGCCGCAGGCCTCCAGATGGAGGGTCGGCGCGACCGTATGTGTGAATGTCGGGTACTTCCGGGCAACCCGCCGGGCGGTTCGGCACGTCGATCGCGCGAGCTACGCTAGGGCCAACAGGGAGCGAGAGTGAGCGAAGGTACCGTTCAGAGCATCGAGATTCCTGCATTCGCCGAAGCCATCTTCGACGTGCTCGCAGACCTGGAGCGCTACCCCGAATGGATCACGGCCATGCGTTCGGTGGATGTCATCGAACGCGACGCCGACGGTATGCCTGCTCGGGTGAGCTTCGAGGTGGATGCCATGGTCAAGGTGATCTCCTACGTCCTCACCTACGAGTTCAAACGACCCAAGCTCATGTCGTGGGTGGCGGAACCGGGAGAGGACATCCGGGAGATGATTGGCTCGTACGAGTTGAGCGAACTCGAGGGGGGCGGCACCGATGTGGTGTACGCACTCCGAGTCGACTATGCGTTTCCGCTTCCTGGTTTCCTGCGGCGCCAAGCGGAGAAGCAGCTCGTGTCCACGGCGCTGCGAGGGTTGCGAAAGCGGGTGCGGCAAGTCGGGTCCGACTGATGCG
>CAYLHS010000049.1:8620-16507 GCA_964383535.1 uncultured Acidimicrobiia bacterium | reverse complement strand
TCGTGTGCACCGGAACCGGGACGCGAGTGTGCCGCCCCAACCGGGACGGCACACTCTTCGACCTGACAGGGTGCTACGAACAGCCCGTTGTGTCTCCGCAGTTCAGGCACTTGTAGCAGGTCCCGTTGCGGATCGTGATGTGACCGCAGGTCGGGCACAACGGGGCGTCACCCATCATGTCCCCCAGCGCCTGCTGCACCGACGCCGTCGCCACGTCACCGGCACTCGCCGACACGGACACTGGTTGTCTGGCCGGGGCCGGCCTCGGTTCGGCGTCGGCGAACCTGGCGGCCTTCGCCTGCGCCTCGATGTCTTCCTCCATCTGGGCTTCAGTCAAGTCCAGCTGGATGCCGGTCTCCGTGGCGACGCCCTTCGGGGGCTCCGGCAACGACGAGGTCTGCGGCTTCACCTGCACCAGATCGGTGCGGTTGAGATACTCGAGGCCGACGGCGCGGAACACGTAGTCGATGATCGAGTTGGCCATCTTGATGTTCGGATGTCCCTCGACCATGCCTCTCGGCTCGAACGTGTGGAACGTGAACGTGTCGACGAACTCCTCCAGCGGCACGCCGTACTGGAGGCCCTTCGAGACAGCGATCGCGAAGCAGGACAGGACCCCACGCAACGTCGCGCCCTCCTTGGCCAGGTCGATGAACAGCTCGCCGAGCGTGCCGTCGTCGTACTCGCCAGTGCGCAGGAACACCTTGTGTCCTCCGATGCGCGCTTCCTGGGTCCAGCCATGCCGCTTTGCCGGCAGCAAGAAGCGGGGACGCTTGTTCCCGTTGCTGTACGCCTGGGTTGGACTCGCAGCGCTCATGATCTCGCCCCAGGCGACCGCCTTCTCATGCTCGAGTGCCAGGATGACGTTCTCTTCGTCTTCTTCGGAGGCCGCATCGTCTGACGACGATGACAGTGGCTGCGATGCCTTTGACCCGTCTCGGTACAGCGCCATCGCCTTCAGTCCGAGATCGGCCGACATCATGTAGGCCTCCTCGATGTCGGCAGGCGTCACCTCGCTCGGCATGTTGATCGTCTTGGAGATCGCCCCGGTGATGAATGGCTGGGTCGCCGCCATCATCTTGATATGCCCCACGTGGTGGATGAACCGTGTGCCGTGCCGACCGTTGCGGTTCGCCGTGTCGAACACCGCCAGATGCTCATCGCGGAGCCCGGGGGCGCCCTCGATCGTCTGCATGCCGCAGATCACGTCGTTCGCCTCGGAGATCTGCCTGTCGGTGAAGCCGAGTGCCGTCAGCAGATCGAAGGTCGGGGCCGTGTACTCCTCCGGCTTCAGACCCAGCTCGAGCAGTGCATCCTCACCGGTGACATACACATTGAAGGCGTGACGCAGCTCGAACACACTTGGCAGCGTGTTGTCGATGCGGTCTATGGCACCTTCCGGAAGGCCTTTGTCGCGCAGAGACTCCCTGTTGATGTGCGGCGCTCGTTCGAGCGTCATGGTGCCGGCGACGTACATGACGATCGTCTTGATCGTGGCCTCGTCGTAGCCAAGTCTGCGAAGTGCAGGAGCGATCGACTGGTTGGCGATCTTGAAGTACCCGCCGCCTGCCAGCTTCTTGAACTTGACCAGTGCGAAGTCCGGCTCCACACCTGTCGTGTCACAGTCCATCAGGAGACCGATCGTTCCTGTCGGTGCGAGCGTCGACACCTGCGCGTTGCGATAGCCGTGCTGCTCACCTGCGGAGAGTGCCTCGTCCCATGCGAGACGTGCGGCGTTCAGCAGGGGAGCGGGTGCCAGATCCTCGTCGATGCCCATGACGTAATGGCTCACGCCCTCGTACCCCGTCTCGTTGTACGCGGCCCGACGATGGTTGCGGATCACCCGCTGCATCGACTCGGCGTTCTCGCTCCACTTGGGGAAGGGACCCAGCACGCTCGCCATCTCCGCGGATGTCCGGTATGAGACGCCGGTGAGGATCGCGGTGAGCGCTCCTGCAATCGCCCTGCCTTCGTCCGAGTCGTACGGATGCCCGGATCGCATCAGCAGCGAGCCAAGGTTGGCGTAGCCGAGACCGAGTGTCCGGTAGTCGTAGGACCCTTGCGCGATCGCCTTCGATGGGAAGTGCGCCATCGTCACCGAGATCTCTAGGACGATCGTCCACAGCCGGATCGCGTGCTCGTAGGTCTCGATGTCGAAACGGCCGGTCTCGTCGTCGTAGAACGTGACCAGATTCAGGCTTGCCAGGTTGCAGGCCGTATCATCCAGAAAGACATATTCGGAACAGGGATTAGAAGCCCTTATCTGACCCCCTGCCGGGCACGTGTGCCACTCGTTGGTCGTCGTGTGAAACTGCATGCCTGGATCGGCGCACGCCCACGCGGCGTCGGCGATTTGACGCCACAAGTCGCGGGCTTTGACGGTCCTGCGCACCTTGCCGGTGCTGCGCTCGACCAAGTCCCAGTCACCGTCCGTCTTGACCTTCTGGAGGAACTCGGCCGTCACGCGTACCGAGTTGTTGGAGTTCTGACCCGACACCGTCTGGTACGCCTCGCCGTTGAAATCTGTTGGAAGGCCACCATGCTTGATCAGCAACTTGGCCTTCTCCTCCTCGAGCTTCTTCCAGTTGATGAACTCCTCGATGTCCGGATGGTCCATATCGAGGATGACCATCTTGGCTGCCCTCCGGGTGGTGCCGCCTGACTTGATCGCCCCAGCCGCCCTATCACCGATCTTCAGGAACGACATCACCCCGGAGGACTTGCCACCCCCCGACAGCGGCTCGCCTTCGGCTCGAATCGCCGAGAAGTTTGAGCCGGTGCCGGATCCGAACTTGAACAAGCGGGCTTCACGGGTCCACAGATCCATGATCCCGCCTTCGTTGACCAGATCGTCTTTGACGCTCTGGATGAAGCAGGCATGCGGCGAAGGCCGGCTATAGGAGTCGGGGGAGGGGACTGCCTCGCCGGTCCGCGGATCGACGTACCAGAACCCCTGCTCCGGTCCCGTCAACCCGTACGCCCGGTTGAGCCCGGTGTTGAACCACTGTGGGGAGTTCGGCGCGGCCATCTGCATCGCCAGCATGTACTTGAGCTCGTCCTCGAATGCCTGCGCGTCGTGCTCGGACGCGAAGTAGCCATTCCGCTCGCCCCACCAACGCCACGTGACCGCAAGGCGATTGAACACTTGCTTCGCGGAGTGTTCGGGACCGAGTACTGGATTCCCGTCTTCATCGACGATCGGTTGACCGTCCTTGTCGACTTGCGGGACTCCCGCTTTGCGGAAGTACTTCGACACCATGATGTCGGAGGCCACCTGTGACCATGCAGCAGGGATCTCGGCTTCCTTCATCTCGAAGACGATCGAACCGTCCGGGTTCGTGATTCGTGAATCCCTGAACGTCCATTCGATGTCTGCGTACGGATCTCGCCCCTCCGTCGTGAACCGACGGGTGATGCGGAGGCCGTTGGTGGCGGTCATATTCCATCCCTCCGGAGTCTTCCCTCATGTCCAGACCACTACATGTTGTGGTCAGAGGGGGAGTGACCGCGACATATGGTGTTGAAGCCTCAACACTGTAATCGCAAGCATGTAATTACGTCAATGACATCCTGGACCTATTTTTCGCGCTGCCCGCGACGGTGCGGAGGCACTCTACGGGACGGCGGTTCGGTCGCGAAAACTCGGCCCGAAGCGTATTTTCGCGACCGCGAACCGGTCGCCGTAGCCGCCGACATCGTGTCTAGTGCAGGCTTCGGCACGAAAGGAGATGCCATGGAGACGAGGATCATGCTGCCTGAAGCTGAGATTCCGACCTACTGGTACAACGTCGTCGCCGATGTGCCGAATCCTCCGGCGCCGAGGCAGAGCGGAGACGATCCTGTTCAACCTGACAGGGCACGGGCACTTCGACATGGCGGCGTACGACCGCTACTTCGCAGGGGACCTCGTCGACTGTGAGGGCCCGCAGGAGGCGATCACCGCATCACTGGCACGATTGCCGGTCGTCGGGTAGCTATAGACCGAGTGTGAGATCGGGTATCGCTGCGTCCTCGGCGTCGTAGTCGAGCTGGTGTGGGGGGAGTCCATCGGGCATGGCGGTCAGCTCCCACTCGATGGTTGCTCGCATTGCCTCGTCGGCAGTGGTCTGCTCCGCATAGTGCAACTCCCTGCGGATCCTGCCGGTATCGACAACGAGTGACTGACCGAAGTTCAGGTCGTCGCGGAGATGTTCCGGCAGGCGGTCAGTGGGGAGGGGAATGATCTCGCCGTCCCAGTCGAGCTGACGGGCGATCGCTTTGATCCAGTCGAGCTCGGTGCGTCCGGGCGGCTCGGCCACGTTGTAGGTTCTGCTGCGCGCCCGGTCGTCGATGACGGCACGAGCGATGGCGTCGGCGACGTCGCCGACGAACGCCCGTGACCAGACCCAGGAGACTGCCGCTGCATCGATGAGAATCGCCGGACGATCGTCCAGCATTCGCTTGAGGTACGGGTAGGGGCGGTGCTGGTAGTCGAAGGGCCCGTACACGGCTGGAAGCCTGAGGATGGTGCCGGGGAGGTCAGGGTCGCCCAGGTAGGACTCCTCGACGGGGATCTTGTCGTAGTCGTACAGATGGTTGTCCTCTTCGACCATGTCCCGGTACGGGTACCGCTTGGAGCGCAATGGAGCATCCTCGTTCATCGGCGTCGGTACGGGGGGTAGCGCCTCCTTCCTTCTGAGGATGTCGTAGGCGAGATACACGTCCTGGCTGGAGATGCCGACGATCCGCCCGGCGATTCCGGTGCACGCGACCAACGTGTCCACCGCTTGGGCCCGGGTGAGGGGAATCATGTCCACCACGACATCGGGTGCCAGTCGCTTCAGTCGTTCTCGCTGATCGAGCAACTCATTGCGGTCGCCATGGAGGTGCCGAACGTCGGGCTCTGCTTCGGGTTCGGTGTTCCCACGGTGGAACACCGTGACGTCGCATCCCATCTCGACCAGCCGTCGAGTGGCCCACAGCCCGATGAACCGAGTGCCGCCGATGATGAGAACGGAGGTCATGGGTCCAAGCTACCGGCTCGCACGGCAAGCCGGCCCTCAGTCTCCAGTCGGCCTTCTTCAGTCTCCAGTTCGAGCCACGTTGGCGGGTACCGCCCCCTCCGTCCTCGGCTCTGCCTCGGACACCTCCCCCAGCCCTGGCTCCTGGCGGAGGAAACGCTGTCCGCCATCCGTTGTCTGCTGTTCTACGGCTTCAGGTGCTCGACGAGGAAACCGGCGATCGCCTCGTACGCCCGCTCCTTGTTCTCCCGCTTGACCATATCGTGGCCTTCGTCGTTGAACACCAGGTACTCGATGTCCTTGCCTTGTGAGCGAAGCTCCTCGACGAGACGGTCCGACTCGGCGACCACGACCCGGGGGTCGTTGCGCCCTTGGATGACCAGCATCGGACAGGCGAGATCGCCGAGGAATGTTTTCGGGGAACGCTCGACCAGGAAGTCGTGATCCGTTTCCGGATGACCGATCGTCATGTAGAAGTAGGTCTTCCACGTCTCGGGCAGCCCGTCGATGAAGGTGAAGAGGTTGTAGGGGCCGAACATGTCGATCGCCGCAGCCCACAGGTCAGGGTGACGTCCGGCGAGTTCGAGGGTCATGTATCCACCGTAGGATCGGCCCAGCACACCCATCCGTGACGTGTCGAGGCGGGCGTCCTTCTCGAGGTATTTGACCGCTTCGACATGATCGAGTCTGTCCTTGCCACCCCAGTCGTGATCGACCTGTTTCATGTAGGACAGCCCGTAGCCACGAGACCCTCGAACGTTTGGGACGAACACGGCGAAGCCTCGCAACGTCAGGTACTGGATAAGCGGCATCGAGAACCATGTGAAGTCAGGTCGTTCCTGGCTCTGCGGGCCCCCGTGGACGTAGTAGGCGACCGGTCGTGGGCCCTCGAAGTCGCCTTTGGGCATGTAGAGGCGGGCCGAGACGCGCAGCCCATCGAAACTCGTGAATGAGGCGTCCTCTCCAGGCGAGAGCAGTTCGGCAGGAACCCCCGAGAGACGCTCGCTCGTGTGTTGGGTGACGTTGTCACCGTCGACGGTGAAGAGCTGTACGGGTGAGGTCGCCGTCGAGAACGCCAGCGCGAACGTGTCTCGCTCGCGATCGTAGGAGAACTCGGCTGCGACACCATCGTGGAGGCCGCCTTCGCCCCACAGCACACGGGTGACGGTCAGGCGAAGCTCCGGTTCGTCGAAGATGGCCTCGTAGGCCCACGAGCAACCATCGATGTTGTATCCGAGCATGAACCGGTCGCCATCGAGGTGGATGAGCTCGTCTAGTTCGCCGATACCGCTGTGGTGGAGCCCCGTGATCGAGACCGGTTCGACATGGCGCAGACCGTCGAGGGGGATCCAACCGCATCCTCCGGCGTCGTTGAACAGGGTGGTTACTGTGAGAATTCCCCCCTTTCTGAAATAGCAGGCCCCGAAACCCGTGAGAGGTACCGAGCCGTCGGGTGCGCGCTCCTCGAGCGGCGTGCCTGCCAGCACCGTGCGCGAGCTGGTCGAGCGGTCCCATATGTAGAGGACGGTGTCGGCGGCCGAGTAGCCGTCTGCAACCACGACGCGATCGAGCGGGTCGTCGATTCCGACGGTGTAGTTGCCGTACACGCTCGTGCCGAGATCCAGGAGTTCGTCGGTCTCGGCGTTCCAGATGTAGGAGCCGTAGTCGGGGCTGACACGTGGATCGACGTTGAATACGGCGAGGTGACGCTGGCTTTCGCTTGAGATCAGGTTGACCTGCTGGCCCTCGAAGCGATTGCGGAAGATGGGTTTTGGGATGCCGCCGGACAGCGGCACGGAGCACGGCTGGTAGTTCTCGTCGCCGTCCGAATCGACCATGAGCAGGATCATGTCGAGATCCGCGAAGACGGTGAACAGCTCACCGTTGACCAGCTTCGGATTGCCCAGCGCGATGTCGCCGGGAATCAACGGCTCTGGGTCACCCCCCTCGAGCGCCGTGCGGTACAAGCTCATCCGGCCGGACAGATCGCTGACGAAGTACAAGTAGTCGTCTGCGGTCACCGGATGGAGCAGCAGTCGCGCGGACAACAAAGGTGCAATCGATTCGAACATGGGGTCCTTTCGTCCTCTTGAGGCTACGGCATCGGCGATGATGCGTGTCGGGCCTGTTCGTGCCACAGTGGTGCCGTGAACGGCCTGTTCCATGCTCCACCGACGCGTTCGGTCGGTCGGTCGCTGCTGGTTGCGTGTCTGTGGAGTCTCGCCCTTGTGGTCCTCGGCGTGTTGGCACTCGGCGTTGTCGCGCTCATCGCGTTGGGGATCGCCTCGTTCTCCAAGCAGAGTGGGGAAGTCATGCGGGCCGTGGCCGTTGCGTGGTGGGTGATTGCTGCTACGGCGGGAGTGATCCTCGTCTGGGTAGCGGCCTACGCATCGACGAGCTGGGGATCGCGACGGCGCCTGCTTGTCGGCGCGGGCGTCGGGCTCGCGCTGGGTGCGGGCTACGTGCTGCTCGGCGCGGAGCTGGGGGTCGTCGTTGGCCTCGCGGCGGGATGGGCCGTGGTGATTCCTGCTGAGAGGACTGAGCGCATCATCGCACGGTCGGTGCCGGCACTGCTGCTGGGGCTGATCTCGCTGCCGGGTCTGACGCGGCTTGCCTACGCGGGTGTCTTCGTGGCGTCGCCGTGGGCTGCGGCGCTGCTGGTGCTGCTCGGCGACACCGCATGGACAGCGGTGGCCCGGTTACGGGACGACGAGGAGTAGAGGACAGGCCTTGCCCTCCTGGAGGAGGAACCGGCGCGCCCAGTGGCCCCCTGGGTGACTGTGGCTGCGTTCTGGCTGAAGACTGAGACGAGCTTCGTTGGTGGGTACGACCCCCTCCGTCCTCGGCTCCGCCTCGGACACCTCCCCCAACACTCGCTTCGCTCGCT
>CAYLHS010000049.1:0-8520 GCA_964383535.1 uncultured Acidimicrobiia bacterium | reverse complement strand
TGCCGACGACTGACGACTCGGAGCTGAATGACTGCGAGCGCAGCGAGCCGGGGTAGCCTGAGCGCGATGCGCGCGATCGTCAAAACGTCGCCGGGTCCAGGGCTCGAAATGGCCGACGTCCCCATTCCGACACCCGGACCGTCTGACGTACTGATTCAGGTGAAAGCGACCTCGATCTGTGGAACCGACATGCACATCCGCGATTGGGATCCATGGGCGCAAACGCACGTGAGGGCACCACTCACCGTCGGACACGAACTGTGCGGGATCGTGGTCGACAGGGGTCCGACGGCGGACGGACCGGAGATCGGAGACCTCGTGTCGGTCGAGTCGCATGTTGTCTGCGGGCAGTGCCGCTTCTGTCGCACCGGCAAGGGCCATCTTTGTGAGAACACACAGATCCTCGGGGTCCATCGAGACGGGGTGTATGCCGAGTATGTGGCGGTTCCGGCGATCAACGCCTGGCCCGACCCTCCCGACATGCCGTACTCGATCGCGTCACTCCAGGAGAATTTCGGCAACGCCGTCCACACGGTGTCGGTCGCGAACATCTCCGGTCGCAAAGTGCTCGTCACGGGATGTGGCCCCGTGGGAGTGATGGCGATCGCTGCGGCGAGAGCACTTGGAGCGAGAGCCGTCTACGCAACCGACGTATCCGACTACCGCCTCGAGATGGCACGCGCGCTCGGCGCCGAGCACACATGGAACCCTCGCAGGGACCAGGTCGTTGAGCTTGGCATGGAAGCGACGGACGGAGAAGGCGTCGACGTGCTCCTCGAGATGTCGGGAGCTCCGTCGGCGATACAGGAGGGATTCTCCCTCCTGAAACCGGGAGGGGAAGCTGCGCTGCTCGGACTGTCCTCGGGGCCGATCCCGTTCGATCTCGATGACAACATTGTCTTCAAAGGAGCGACGGTGCATGGCGTCATCGGACGGAAGCTCTGGGACACCTGGTACGAGATGCGGGGGCTCTTGCGTGCCGGTGCCGTGGATCTGGGACCCCTTGTCACTCATCGCTTCGCACTCGATGACTTCGAGAAGGCATTCGATCTGATGGCGTCTGGCGAGTGCGGCAAGGTCGTCATGTTCCCCGATGTCGACGACGCCGACGGACCACTGAGTTGAGGTGAGCAATGGACAAGATCGGATTCCTTCGCGATCAGGTACAGGAGCTCAAGAGCGAAGGCCTGTACAACACGATTCGTCACATCGGCAGCTCCCAGGGTTCATGGCTGACCGTCGACGGGAAAGAGGTGCTCAACTTCTGCTCGAACAACTACCTCGGACTCGCTGATCACCCGCGTCTCGTCACCGCGGCCAAGCGTGCCCTTGATCGGTACGGCGTCGGGCCAGGGGCAGTGCGCACGATCGCGGGGACAATGACCATTCACGACGAGCTGGAAAGCAAGCTCGCCTCCTTCAAGGGTGTGGAGGCGGCCATCTCCCTTCAGGCAGGGTTCGTGGCCAACGCGGGAGCGATTCCGGCACTCGTGGAGAAGGACGACGTGATCATTACCGATGAGCTGAACCATGCCTCGATCATCGACGGGGTCCGGCTGGCGAGAGCATCCCGCAAGATCTACGGGCACTGCGATATGGACGACCTCCGGGCCAAGCTCGCCGAAGCAAGGAAGGAAGGCGCTCGGAGGGTCTTGATCATCACCGACGGCGTGTTCTCCATGGATGGCGATGTCGCGCCACTGGATCAGATCGTCGACGCCGCCGACGAATTCGAGGCGATGGTGATGGTCGACGACGCCCATGGCGAAGGTGTCCTCGGAAGAGGTGGGCGAGGGATCGTCGATCACTTCGGACTCCACGGTCGAGTCGAGGTGGAGGTGGGGACGATGTCGAAGGCGTTCGGAGTCGTCGGAGGCTACGTGGCCGGTCCGGCGCCCGTCGTCGAGTGGCTTCGCCAACGCGCCCGCCCGTTTCTGTTCTCCTCGGCTGTGACGCCTGCCGATGTCGCCGCGTGCATCGCGTCGGTAGAGATCCTCGGTGAGTCGACGGAGCTCGTCGACCGGCTGTGGGACAACGCTGCCAGGTTCAAGGACTCGATGTCTGCGGCCGGGTTCGACATCGGGCGCTCAGAGACACCCATCACGCCGGTGATGCTCGGCGATGAGAAGATCGCCCAGGAGTTCTCCCGACGACTCTTCACGGACCACGCGGTGTTCGCTCAGGCGATCGCCTATCCGACAGTGCCGCTCGGCAAGGCGCGGATCAGAGTCATGATCTCGGCCGCGCACAGCCATGAGGACCTGCGGTACGGGACCGCGGCATTCGCCAAGGTTGGTGCAGAACTGGGAGTTATCTAGGGCGTCGGCTGGTACCAACGGGCCGTGGGGCTGTTCGATCTGCGTTGGCGGGATCGGCCCCCTCCGGCGTCAAGCATCGGCTTGACGCCACCTCCCCCAACACTCGCTTCGCTCGCTGGAGGAGGAAACGGGCCCGCGAAGCGGGCCTACCCCGTTGCTCTCCGGTAGGCCCGAACCGCCAGCGGGGCGAAGACGATCAGAATGCCGAGCGCCCACGCGAGCGCAAGGGTCACCTGTCCGGCGACAGTGGCGCCCGCCGGCAGCGCTCCCTGACCGAGGACGAGACCCCGGATGGCGTTGGTCGTGATCGTGATCGGCTGGTTGTCGGCGAACGCCTGGAGCCATGACGGCATTGTCTGTGTGGGGACGAACACCGACGAAGCGAACACGAGCGGAAACACGGGCAGGAACACTGCCGATTGTGCCGCCTCCGGGTTCTTCACTGCGAGCCCTATCAGGGCCATCACCCATGACAGGCCGTAGGCGAAGATGCCCGCGACGGCGAGGCCGGCGATGAGGCCCAAGAAGCTCGTCTGGTAGCGGAATCCGAGGAGGAACCCGACCGCCACCATCAGGCCGATGACGAACGCGTTGCGGACGAGGTCGGACAGCGTTCTGCCGGCCAGAACCGCGGAGCGGGCCATCGGGAGCGAGCGGAAACGGTCGATCACGCCCTTCGAGAGATCCTCGGTCAAGCCGAGCGCCGTCTGCCCTGCTCCGAATGCCGCAACCTGGATGAGCAAGCCGGGAACGAGCCAGTTCAGGTAGTTGCCGCCGGCGGCAGGAGGAATCGCCAGGCCGATCGCCCCACCGAATACGTAGTTGAACAGCAGCAAGAACATGATCGGCTGCACGGTCGCGAAGATCAAGAGCTGGGGAAGCCTGATGTTCCTCAGGAGATTCCGGCGGGTGATGACGAATGTGTCCTTGACGGTGTGTGAGAAGCTCATGTGAGCTGGCGTGGTTGCCGTGGTCACCGTGGTCATTTGCCTCTCCTTCCACGGCGCCTGGGTTGCCGAGTCGGGGCATCGTCCTCGCCGGCCGGTTTGCCGGTGTAGGCGAGGAAGACGTCGTCGAGCGTTGGGCGCCGCAACGTGATGTCGTTCGGGATGATTCCCGCTCCATCGAGGCTTCGAGCGGTTGCCATCAAGGTTTCGGCACCGCGTGGCGCCGGGAGGGTGATCTTCTTGGAAGCAGAATCGAAGGTTGCCGCGTGCTCGTTGATTTTCGAGAGGACCGCTACGGTGGTCTCACGGTCGGAGTCCGGAACGATCACCTCGACGACAGAGCCGCCGAGGCGGTCCTTGAGCTCCTCGGGTGTTCCCTCGGCAATCAGGTGCCCGTGGTCGATGACTCCGATGCTGGCGGCGAGTTGGTCGGCCTCGTCGAGGTACTGAGTCGTCATCAGGATGGTCGTACCGTCATCGACCAGGTCCCTGATCAGGTCCCAGATGTCGATGCGGCTGCGTGGATCGATACCGGTGGTGGGCTCATCGAGGAACAGCACCCGAGGTCGGCCCACCATGGAGGCGGCGAGGTCGAGACGGCGTCGCATCCCTCCCGAGTAGGTTCGGACGGTCCTGTCGGCGGCACCGTTGAGGTCGATGCGGTCGAGTACTTCTGCCGCCCTCCTTCGCGCTTCGGTCGCAGACAGGTTGTACAGGCGACCGACCATCTCCACGTTCTCGCGTCCAGTGAGGTAGTCGTCGACAGCGGCGAACTGACCGGCGAGGCCCATGCGCGTGCGGGCGGTTCTCGGGTCGTCGAGAACGTCGACACCGTCCACCCACGCCGAACCGGCGTCAGGCCGGATCAAGGTGGTCAGAATGCGGATGAGGGTCGTCTTGCCGGCCCCGTTGGGGCCGAGGAGTCCGTAGATGATGCCGGGCTCGAACGACAGGCTGACGTCATCGAGCGCTGTGGTCTCGCCGAATGTTTTCGTGACATGTTCGGCTCTGACAATGGAGTCGTTCATAGGAGTCTCCAGAAGATCCTTGAGTTGGTCAATGGTTGAGCAGAATAACTGATTCCGAAACTAAGATGATCGATATGACAGATCGTGATGCCATTGCCGCACAGGTGATGGACCTCTTCCACGAACTCTCTCATCGGGTGCGGCGCCGTGGAGTCGAGCGACTCGAGGGTCTCGAGTTGAGCTTTCCAGAAGCCATCGCAATCCACCAGCTCGGCGGGCCTCTTTCGATGGGAGGACTCGCGGACCGCCTGTCCTGTGACGCTTCCTATGTGACCGGCCTCATCGATCGTCTCGAGGAGCGGCAGCTCGCCGAGCGGAAGCCCGATCCCCACGACCGGCGCGTCAAGCAGGTGGTCCTCACCGAGCAGGGACGTGAAATGCGTAGAGATGTCGAAGCGGGGATGTACGAGCGGTCGGGTCTGCTTCAAGTTCTCGAGAATGAGGAGTTGCTCGAGCTTGCCCGCATACTCGAAAAGATCCTCAGCTCCCCTTGAAGCGGTTGCCGGCCCCGCAGCTCCCCGACTGGCTCGACGCCATGCTGCCGTTCGAGCGGACTCTCGTCGATGTGGATGGGCATCGGATACATGTGATGGAGTCGGGGAGGGGTGCGCCGGTGCTATGCCTGCACGGGAACCCGACGTGGGGGTTCCTCTACCGCAAGGTAGCCGTGGCCCTGACGGATGAACCTGTCCGCGTGATCATGCCCGACCTCGTCGGCCTTGGATTCTCGGATCGTCCCACCGATCCGACGGCGCATACGCTCGAACACCACATAACGTGGATTGGCCGTCTCATCGACGCGCTGGATATCGCAGGCGTCACCCTCGTGGTCCAGGATTGGGGAGGACCGATCGGGACTGGAGCATTCATGGACCGATCAGATCGGCTGTCCGGGTTGGTGGTGCTCAACACGATTCTGAGTGAACCGAGGGAGGGGTTTCGACCGACGCCGTTTCACCGGTTTGGACGGTTGCCCGTGGTGAGCGACATCGCCTTCCGTGTTCTCGGGTTTCCGCAGGTGCGGCTGTCGATGGCGCAGTCCGACAGGGCGTCCATCAGGGGTGACGTATCTAGGGCGTACCGGTATCCGCTTCGATCCAGACGTACCAACCAGGCACCGCTCGCGCTGACCAGGATGGTTCCGGATTCCATGGATCACCCATCGGTCGAGCCGCTACGACGTATCGGTTGGTTCGTGCGTGGGTACCGGGGGCCGGCCGAAATCGTGTGGGGCGATCGCGATCCCGTACTGGGACGTGTCCGCAACCACATCGCTCGGATGCTGCCCCATGCGCACGTCACGAGGACGGATGCCGGCCACTTCCTTCAGGAAGAGGTTCCCGGCGAGATCGCCGCTGCCATCAGGCGGGTGGCATCCGTCTGAGCGATCTACTCCAGCACGACGATGTTGCGTTTGGCGCACATGTCCTTGAGCACCTGCGGCCATACCGTGACGCTCACCTCACCGAGATGCGCCTTGCGCAGTAGGTACATGTAGGTCCGTGACTGACCGATTCCACCGCCAATCGACAGGGGAATCTGGTCGTTGAGGATTGCCTGATGGTACGGCAGTTCGAGGAAGTCCATCTGGCCGGTCGCCTCGAGCTGCTGTACGAGCGTCTCCTTGGTCACCCGGATACCCATCGAGGTCAGCTCGTGTCTCCTTCTGGTGACAGGGTTCCAGACGAGGATGTCGCCGTTCAATCCGTGCATCGGCCTGCCATCGCTCGACACTGTCGGAGTGATCCAATCGTCGTAGTCGGCCGCACGCATCTCGTGCGGGTAGCCGTCCTTCAACGTCCACCCGATCCCGTAGATGAAGATCGCCGGGCACTCCTGGAGGATGACGGTTTCGCGCTGCTTTCGCGGAAGATCCGGGTACCGCTCGAGAATGTCCTCAGCGTGCATGAATGTCAGCTCTCTCGGCATGGGCGGATACCCTCCCTCGCCCAGTTGAGGCCATTCTTCGAGCAGCATGTCGTTGGCGCCCACCAGCACCGACCAGATCTTCTTCACGACATCGGTGAGGAATTCCAGGTTGCGGTTCTGGGCGGTCATGACCCGCTCCCAGTCCCACTGGTCGACGTAGGCGGAATGGTCATGGTCCAGGAAGTAGTCCTTGCGTACCGCCTTCATGTCGGTGATGAGTCCCTCGCCGACGCTCATGCCGAACTGCCGCAGCGCCATTCGCTTCCACTTCGTCGCTGCTTGCACCACCTGGGCATCGATCGGATGCAGATCGTGGTCATTCGAGATGTGAAACTGGATCGGAGTTCGGGAACCGTCGCGATCGAGCATGTCGTTGACGCCGCTCGCGGAGTCGACGATGAGAGGAACCTGGACCATTTGCAGATCGAGCCCGGCGGCGAGATTGTCCTCGATGTACTGCTTGGCAGCGAAGAGGGCCGCCATCGTCTCACGGGGCGAGAGAAGTGGCCGATAGTCATCGGGCAGAATCGTCTCCACTTCTTCATACGATCCAATCCCCGGTCCGGCGAGATCCGCCGTCTTGTCGTTCATGACACCTCCTGTCCTCAACCTAGGCCGAAGGAACCATGCCGTCCCTGTGAAAGGAACTAGCCTTGCGCCAATGGCACGTGTCCGGCTCTTTGCACGGCTGAGGGAACTCGCAGGGTCGTCCGAAGTAGAACTCGAGGGCTCGACTGTCGACGAAGTACTCGGTCGAGCCGTTGAACGATACGGCGGTGAGTTCGAAGAGGGCGTCCGTCACTCCCGGGTGTGGGTCAACGGCGATCCCGCCGATGGGCGAAGCGTGGTTCGGCCGGGCGATGAGGTGGCAGTTCTGCCGCCGGTGTCGGGAGGCGTCGGCCCTAGCAGCGAGCTGCGGATGTTCGGGCCCTTCCTGGTCTCTCTGGTGCTCCTGGTCACCAACGCGCTCAACGATCCTGTCTGGTTCATCGCAGCGCTCGTCGGTGTGGTGGGCCTGTGGGCATGGGACGTCTCCGAGAACGGCGCATTTCCCGGCCCCGCTCTACGAGTGCCGCTTCTTGTCGCAGCGCTCGCCGGCGCGTTGATCCCCTACGCATGGAGCGTGGGAAAGGGTGGATGGGGAGGAATCGGACTCGCCGTCCTCGTGACAGTTCTGACCGTCCTCATCCGCGGGGTCATCGTCGTCGAAGGGCGCAACCTGGTCTCGATCTCGGTGACGTTGATGGCCGCCGTCGTCGCCGCCGGCGGGGTCGGGTCGCTGGTGCTCGCCCGAATCTCCACGACATCGGGTCAGCAGTGGCTCTGGCTGTTCCTCATGATGGTGATCGGAGCCAGGGGCATTGCCGCCTATCTCGCGGGGCGAGAACTCGCGCTCGATCCACTGAGCGGGAGCGTCGTCATGGCTGTCATCATGGGTATCGCCGCAGCGCTCGTGTTCAACCTCAACGGATTTGCCGCGTTCCTGGTAGCGATCGTCGTCGCGGTCGTGCTGATCGTAGGAGCGGCGTTCGCCTCACTCTTGTCGACTCGTGAGGTGTACTTCGCACAGCGGCTTCCAGGGGTCCTCCCCGATGTGGGGACCGGCCTGCTCGCTGCGGTCGTCTTCCTACCGGTCGCCTGGGCACTCCTTCCGTTCTAGTGCGGGTCGCGTGGCGCCGGCGCATCGCCGTGCTGGTCGGAGGTGGGCTCGGTGCAGCGGCACGATTCGGGATGTCGCAGATCATCACGAGTGCCGTTCTCGGAACATTCATCGTCAACGTCCTGGGCGCGGGCGCATTGGGATACGTCCTTGCTCGCCTGCGACTCGCAGGACGTTCGAGGTCGGTCGCCGTTCCTCTCCTCGGGGTCGGCTTTTTCGGTGCATTCACCACGTTCTCGGGTTTCGCCGTCCAGCTGGTGGAGGGGCCGTTCCTACGGTCGCTCGCCTATGCGGTCGCCTCGCTGGCCGCGGGCATCGTCGCGGGGATGGCGGGACTGACGTTCGGGAGACGGGTATGACTTTGGTGGCCGTCGTCGTCGCCGGGGGGATCGGTGCCCTTGCCCGCTATGGAGTGATCGGCTTGGTGCAGTCGAAGGTTCGTGACCCACGGCCATGGGGCACGTTCGTGGTCAATGTCACTAGTGCCTTCGTGCTTGGCCTCGTTGTTGGGGCCGGTCCCGACGGTTGGTGGGTCGTGCCCGTCACCGCCGGCTTCATCGGCGGCTACTCGACGTTCTCCACATGGATGGTCGAAACGATCTACCTTGCAGAAGGCGGCGGCGCGGCAGCAGTCCGAT
>CAYLHS010000048.1:0-17045 GCA_964383535.1 uncultured Acidimicrobiia bacterium | reverse complement strand
GCGTCTTCGGTCCGACCGGCACCGTGATCGGCCCGCCGGTGTTGTGCACCTCCGCCCCTCGCACGAGGCCATCCGTTCCCTTCATGGCAACGGCCCGTACCCGCTCGTCGCCGAGGTGTTGGGCGACCTCGGCGACGATCATCTCATGCCTGCCGTCGACCTCGAACGAGATCTCGAGGGCGTGAAGGATCTCCGGCAGCTCACCTTTCGGGAATTCGACGTCGACGACCGGTCCCGTCACCCTGACGATCCGCCCAACGCTCTTGACCTCTGCCACGCTTGCTCCTATCCCTCACGCAGCGCTTCCGCGCCGCCAACGATCTCCGAGATCTCCGTCGTGATCTCTGCCTGACGGGCCTGGTTGGCCATCCGGCTCAACACCTTGATGAGTTCCTCCGCGTTTTCCGTCGCCGCTTTCATCGCACGCTGTCGCGATGCGTGCTCCGACGCCGACGAGTCGAGCAGCATCCCGAACGCGGCCGCTTCCACATACCTGGGCAGCAAACGGTCGAGGATCTCCGACGGTGACGGCTCGAACGAGTATGACACCGTTTCGGCCTTGTCCTCAGCGTCCCCAGGTGGAACGATCGGAAGGAGCTCCAGCCTGGTCCCTTCCTGCACGAGCGCCGAGCGGTATCTGGTGTAGAACACCTCCACCAGGTCCACCTCGCCGACGGCGTACGCCTCCATGATCGAGTTGGCGATCGCCCTGGCGTCCGAGTAGTTCGGCGCGTCGGTCATGCCGACGAACGATCGCTCGACGTGATAGCCACGGAACCGGAAGTAGGTATTCGCCTTCTTGCCGACGACGTACAACCGCACATCGACGCCGTCGCCTCGCAACTCGATGACTCGGCGTTCCGCGAGTCTGATGACCGTGGAGTTGTAGGCACCCGCCAGTCCCCTGTCGGAGGAAACGACAACGATGCCTGCGGTTGCGACGGGCCGGCGGTCGAGAAGCATGTGCGACGTTCCTCCTGCGGCCCTGCCGACGTTGCGGATCACGTCGACCAGCCGGGCGACGTACGGTTTCGACGCCTCGACGCGTTGCTGAGCACCGACGATCCGCGATGCCGCGATGAGTTCCATCGCACGCGTGATCTTCTTCGTCGACCGGACGGACTTGATCCGCCGCCTCGTCAGCCGTAGCTCAGCGCTCGCCACCGACTCGTCTCCTATGCCTCGAAGATCTCTTTGAAGCCGTTGATCGCCGAGTCGAGCTGATCGCCTTCCGGCAGCGAACCCGTCGACGAGATCACATCGAGCAGCGCCCCGTGGCGGCTCCTGAGGAACGCATGCAGCTCCTCTTCGAACCGCTGAATCGCCTCAACGGGCACGTCGTCCATGAAGCCGTTCGTCACCGCGTGGATCGCAACGACCTGATCCTCGATCGGGACCGGGCTGAACTGCCGCTGTTTGAGTACTTCGACGACCCGCTTGCCTCGTTCGAGCTGTGCAGCACTCGCCGAGTCGAGCTCGGCTCCGAACTCCGCGAACGCCTCCAGCTCCCGAAACTGGGCGAGGTTGATGCGCAACGGACCAGAGACCTTTCTCATCGCCTTGACCTGGGCGCTCCCACCGACACGAGACACCGACGTCCCAGCGTTGATGGCGGGCCGCACGCCCGAGTAGAACAGATCGGTCTCGAGAAAGATCTGTCCGTCGGTGATCGAGATGACGTTCGTCGGGATGTACGCCGAGATGTCGCCTGCCTTGGTCTCGACGATCGGAAGCCCGGTGAGCGACCCACCGCCCAGCTCGTCGGACAGCTTGGCACACCGCTCGAGCAGACGGCTGTGCAGGTAGAAGACGTCGCCAGGGTACGCCTCCCGACCTGGCGGCCGGCGTAGCAGCAGCGAGATCTCCCGATAGGCGACGGCCTGCTTGGAGAGGTCGTCGAACACGATGAGGGCATGCTCACCCTTGTACATCCAGTACTGGCCGATCGCGGAGCCTGCGTACGGCGCGTACATCTGGAGCGCGGCAGGTGCAGACGCGGGAGCGTTGACCACCACCGTGTACTCCATGGCGCCATGCTTGTGGAGTGCGTCGACAACCTCGGCGACGGTCGATGCTTTCTGACCGATCGCGACGTAGACGCACTTCACGCCCTGGCCCTTCTGGTTGATGATCGTGTCGACGGCGACGGCCGTCTTGCCCGTCTGCCGGTCGCCGATGATCAACTCGCGTTGACCGCGGCCGATCGGGATCATCGTGTCGATCGCCTTGATGCCGGTCTGGAGTGGCTCTTTCACCGGCTGGCGCTGCACCACCGACGGTGCCTGTACTTCGAGAAGGCGCCGCTCGGTGGTGTTGATGGGCCCCTTGCCGTCGATCGGGGTGCCGAGCGAATCGATGACCCGTCCGAGCAGGCCGTCACCGACGCCGATCGAGAGCACCCTCCCAGTCGAGCGGACAGGCGATCCCTCTTCGACGTGAGAGAACTCACCCATCAGCACCACACCGATGGACTCCTCGTCGAGGTTGAGTGCGACCCCAAGGAGACCGCCGGGGAATTCGAGGAGCTCTGACGACATCGCATTCGGGAGCCCCTTGACGATGGCGACACCGTCGGCGATGGAGGTGACGTGCCCGACGGTTTCAGCCTCGATCGATGGCTTCCAGTCCTGGAGGTGCTTCCGAAGGGAAGCGGCGATGTCTTTGGGGTCAAGCGTCAGTTCGGCCATCGTTGCTCCTTCATCGGCGTTGCAGGGTCTGACGGAGGCTTTCGAGACGATGGCGAATCGAACCGTCGATCACGGTGTCACCGACCGTTGCGACCACGCCGCCGACGACACTCGGATCGACGACGAGTTTCACCTCCACGGTCTTGCCGGTAGCCCTGCCGAGCGCTTCCTCGAGCCGCCGGAGAGTCTCGGCGTCCAGTGGGACCGCCGCACGGACTTCTGCGACCGCCCGGTTGCGCGACTCTGCCGACCGAGCCACGAACGCGTCCGCGACCGCCGGGATGTCCCGTGCACGGCCAAGGCGCGCGACGAACTGCACGAAAGAAGAGGTGAGGCCGGACGCCTTGCCTTCGAGCAGGTCGGCGAGCACTGCTTCCTTGCGTTCGTTCGGGAGGCGGGGATCGGCGAGTGCGTCGGTCAGTTCGGGAGAAGCCTCGATGGCACGGGCGACCGCGTACATCTCGGCCTCGACCGAGTCCAGGTTCCCTTCTGCGTTCGCAATGGCGAAGATCGCCTCGGCGTACCCTTCGATCCGGTCGTTCATCAGCTCATCCGTTCGAGCTCGTCCAGATACCGGTTGATGAGCCCTCGCTGGGCCTCACGGTCGAGACTGCCCTGAACGACCCGCTCTGCCAGGTCGATGGACAGGTCGGCGACCTCTTGTCGTACTTCGGTGAGTGCACGCTCGCGTTCGGCGATGACCTCGCCGCGAGCCTTGGCGACGATCTCATCCGCCTCGGACGATGCCTTGGCCATCAGCTCGTCTCGCATCGTCTCGGCTGTCTGGCGAGCCTCTTCGATGATCCGGTTGCCCTCGTCCTTGGCGTTGGCGAGCTGCTGGCGGTAGTCGTCGAGGAGGTCCTGCGCCTCCTGTTTCGCCTGCTCGGCCTCCTGCAACCCGCCGACGACCGCCTGCTGGCGTGCGTCGAGCATCCGGTTCAGCGCCGGACCCGCGAACTTCCACAGGAAGAACGCGAGGACCGCGAAGCTGACAATGCCCCAGATCAGCTCGTGGATCTCCGGGATGATGAGGAACAGGCCGGACCTGCCCTCATCGGCTTGGGCGAGCAGCAGTAGCGGCGCCATCGTCACGCCTGCCCGAACAGGATGAAGAACAGCAGCAGGCCGAAGAGGGCCAGCGCCTCGGTGAACGCGATACCAAGGAACATGGTCGCACGCACCTGGCCCGCCATCTCAGGCTGACGCACCATGGCCTGGACGGCGTTGCCGGCAACGATGCCGATGCCGATGCCAGGACCGATGGCCGCCAGGCCGTAGGCCAGGCCCGCTCCAAGGAGTGCTGCGGCATGAGTGTCCAATGTGGTTCTCCTCTCAGTGCTCCAAATGGATGGAAGTCTCTATGTAGACGGCGGTCAGCAGGGTGAAGATGTAGGCCTGGAGGACCCCGACGAAGATCTCGAACCCGGTGATGACAACCGCGAACGCGAAGGGGACCGGAAAGGCAAGGAGTTTCGGGGACAGGACGAAGTAGGCGGCGGAGGTGAGAAAGAACACCGTCAGCATGATGTGACCGGCGAGCATGTTGGCGAAGAGTCGGACGGCCAGGCTGATTGGCCTGATGAAGAACACCGAGATGAACTCGATCGGCACCAACAGCAACAGAAGCGCCTTGGGGACCCCTCCGGGAACGATGGTCTTGAAGAAGTACGCGAGCCCGTGCTTCTTGATCCCCACGAAGATGAAGACTACGTACACGAAGACTGCGAGGAATCCGGGGATCGCCATCCTGGAGGTGGGCGGGAAGTTGATGAGCGGCGTGACCTCGAGGATGTTGAGGAACAGCAGCCAGAAGAACATGGGGATGAGCAGCCACTCGTACTTGACCGATTCGGGCCCGATGATGTCTCGCCCGACGTCCTTCTTGACGAAGTCCACGAGGACCTCGACGGCGATCTGGAACTTCGTCGGGACGATGCGGGGCTTGCGGAACGGTAGGTAGAGGAACAGGAACGTCGCGATCGTCGCGAGGAACATCAGGAGCACGACGCGATTGATCCCGAACGGGAGGACGGCGGGCCAGTCGAACATCTCGTTGATGTCGCTCGGCACTTGCACGATCTGTGCGAGGATCACCTGACTGTCTCCTTCCGGGCTTGCATCACGAGCAACCCGATGTACGTGACACCAAGCCCCACAAAGAGCCCGATGCGGTCCAATTCTAGAAAGCGGATCGAAGCCCAGACGAATG
The DNA here is from genome assembly GCA_964383535.1 of uncultured Acidimicrobiia bacterium. Taxonomy (GTDB): domain Bacteria; phylum Actinomycetota; class Acidimicrobiia; order Spongiisociales; family UBA4744; genus CAYLHS01. The sequence goes on along the minus strand of CAYLHS010000048.1, from coordinate 12,149 downwards.
CGGTCAACAGCACCAAGCGGATGAGGAACCCTGCGAGTGCCGCAGTGCCCAACGCTGTGGGAGAGCGCCGTGCCGCCCACGACATCGCCTTACCCGTGAAGAGGAAGCTGAAGGCGACGACTGCCGCGCCGATGATCGCTGCAAGTGCGGCCGGTGGGCCACCGATCAGGAAGACGATGGCCGCAACGACGGGGCCAAACCAGAGCGAGCGCAGGGCCATCTCCGATCCCATGCGCGCTTCAACGTCCACGCCGCTCCATCTCCCTCGCGTAGTGCACCATCCAGTAGAACCCCAGCACGAATCCTGCGATCGTTCCGAGAGACACGAGCCACGGCCACGTACCCAACCATCGATCGAGTAACCAGCCCAGCGCTCCTCCCGACACCACCGACCCGAAGAAACGGCTCGAGACGTCAGCGGCCTCAGCGATTCCTCGTCCCGCGCTGTAGTTCGGCGGCATCGTGACCGATCCTCGTCCCCTATGCAAATCAGCAGGTCTGGTCACTCTACCCCGGGCGCCGAGCAGGGCATTCTGGGGGCCACATTGGTGGGAGGGCGGCCCGCGGCCGCCGGTTCTCGATTCTCGGCTGCTCGCGGAGCGAGCTACTACACGTGGCCGACGAAACCGTCTTCGTACGGGGGGAACCGTGATGCCAGCTCGCCGACAGCGCTGCCGATCTCCTTGAGGGCCACCTCATCGTGACGCTTGTGCAGTGCACGAGCGATCAAATCGGCCACCTGCTCGACCTCGGCCTCTTTCATTCCCTGGGTGGTGACCGACGGCGTGCCGATGCGTATGCCACTCGTGATGAACGGGGACCGCGGATCGAACGGGATGGCGTTCCGGTTGAGCGTGACGCCGAGCCCGTCGAGGAGGGTCGCCGCTTCCTTGCCGGTCAAGTCCTCGTCGATGCTGCGCATGTCCGCGAGGAACATGTGGTTCTCCGTCGTGCCACTCACGATGCGGACGCCGCGCGAGGTGAGCCGGTCTGCCATCGCCTTGGCGTTTCGGACGACCTGACGGGCGTACTCCCGAAACTCGGGCGTGGACGCCTCCCGGAAGCAAACGGCCTTGGCGGCGATCTGGCTGAAGATCGCACCACCTTGCGCTGCCGGGAACACTGCCTTGTCGACGGCCTTCCCGAACTCCTCCTTGCTCAGGATGAGTCCGCCGCGTGGACCTCGCAGGGCTTTGTGGGTGGTGGCGGTGACGATGTCGGCGTACGGGACCGGGTTCGGGTAGGCATCGCCTGCAACGATCCCGATGAAGTGGGCGGCGTCCACGATGAACACGGCACCGACCTCGTCGGCGATGTCCCGGAACGCCTGGTAATCGAGTGTCCTCGAGTAGGCGGAGTATCCGGCCAGAAGCACCTGCGGTCGGTACTCGAGCGCGAGCCGCCGCACCTCGTCCATGTCGATCACTTCGCTGTCGGGCTCCACGCCGTAGGCGATGAAGTTGTAGAGCTGACCCGAGAAGCTGACCGGCGAGCCGTGCGTGAGGTGCCCGCCCTGGTCGAGGCGCATGCCGAGCACGGTGTCGCCCGGCTTGATCGTCGCGAAGTACGCGGCCATGTTCGCTTGGGAACCCGAGTGGGTCTGCACGTTGGCGTGTTCCGCCCCGAAGAGCTCCATCGCACGATCTCTGGCGAGGTTCTCGATCTCGTCGACGACCTGGCACCCTTCGTAGTAGCGGCGTCCCGGATATCCCTCGGCATACTTGTTGGTGAACACCGAGCCTGAGGCCTCCATGACAGCCCTCGACGCGAAGTTCTCGGACGCGATGAGATGGATGTGTGAGTCCTGCCTGTCCACGTCGGCCTTGATGAGAGCCGCGACGGCCGGGTCGGTCTCCTCGATTGGACGCATATCAGTCATGAGCACCTCTATACCGAAAACCATCCTCAGGCTACACGTGCGGGGCCTTCAACCAACCGGTCCCGTGCGGAGAATGGCAGGGCTCGCCGCAGTGCAGTCGATCACCGTCGATGCGACGCCACCGGGACTGTGACCTTCGAGGTAGACGGCGACCTTCCTGCCGAAGATCGCCCTGGCCTGCCGGTCGTCATGTGCCTCCCCCTCGCCGCTCAGATTGGCGCTGGTCACCGCCAGCGGGCCGGCGGTTTCGAGCAGCGCGAGCGCGGCCGGGTGGTCCGGGACTCGCAGACCGATCGTCCCTTCGGAACCGGGAACCACACCGGTCGCTGGGACGACAAGGGTGAGCGGCCCTGGCCAGTGGTCGGAGGCGAGCCTGCGGGCCGAGGCGTTGAAGGTGCCGAGAGTGAACGCCTGGTCGATGGACGCCACCAGCACCGGGAACGGGCGGCCCGGCACTCGCCCCTTGAGATCGGCGAGGGCGGCGACTGCGTTCGGGTTGCGCGGATCGACGCCGATCCCGTAGACGGTGTCGGTCGGCACGCCGACGACCAACCCGGCCCGGAGTGCTTCGACCGCGTCGCCGATCGAAGGCGGCTCCGGCATCGTTACGCGAACCGGGTCGACGGCGACTCCTCGAAGTTCCTGTATCCGAGCTGCGAACGCCGACGGGTCGCCGGTGGTCAGGTAGTCGGTGTGACCGTCTGTTTGAACCGGGCCTGGCAGGAGCCTCAGCGCCTGACGCGCCACCGCCGGTGCCGGGTCGATGACACGCACAGCCGGCCCGATCGCCGTCCGGATCTCCGGAACCAGAAACGAGTAGTGGGTGCACCCGAGAACCAGCGTGTCGGCGCCACCGTCGATGAGCGGCGGCAGGTACTCGGCGAGGAGCGCCCTGGACAGTGTGATATCGCCCCGTTCGACGGCCATCGCCAGCCCGGGACAGGCCTGCTCGACGATCGACACTCCGCTCGCGTGCCGGTCGACGACCGACGCGTAGAGTTCGCCCTGGAACGTCGCGTTGGTGGCGAGCACGCCGATGACCCCCTTCGCGGTCTGTTCCGCTGCCGGCTTGACGGCTGGTTCCATCCCGACGAACGGAATGTCGGGGAAGCGTTCGCGCAGCGAGTGCAGGGCTGCCGCCGAAGCGCTGTTGCAGGCGACCACGATGACGCCGGCGCCGCGATCGAGGAGCTGCCGGGTCATCGCCTCTGATCGGGCGCGTACCGCACCGAGGGTCCGCTCGCCATAGGGCATCCACGCCTGGTCGGCGAGGTAGATCATCGGGTGGGCCGGTGCGAGCCGCTCCAACTCTGCGAGCACGGCAAGACCCCCGATTCCCGAGTCGAAGATGCCGATGGTGGTGCTCACGGCAGCCATTTGACCACACCTGAACCGAGTCTTCAGGCTTCAGTCATCAGTCTTCGGCAGGGACGCGGCCCTGACCGGCTCGAGACCTCGAGGCGACGCTCTGGCCCAGAACCGATGACTGCAGGAAGCTCGCCGCGTCTACTCGCCGTCGCGATGACCCGGCGGGCGGGGGTTGAACAGCACGGCGAGCGCCGTCAAGAACACCAAGGCGATGAACGAACCCACCAGGAATGGACCGAGGCTCTCCCAATCGAACCACGGTGGACTCCACCAGGACAACGCTCCAATCGCAGCGAGCCAGCCGGCGGTGAACGCAATCATGAATCGTGCTCTGGCCGCGGGTCGGCTCATGGGGTCCTCCTCGGAACGACCAAGGCTATCTCGCGCACCAAGGATTTCAGCTCGCGGATATCGACCTCAGTGCCGACGGGCGTGCCCGTTCATCGGCCAGAACACGTCGAACAAGACTGTCGCCAGGGTGAGGAACAGCGTCATGGACAGCACCCCGAGCACGAGCGACGAGACATCCGCGTCATACCATGGTGGACCCCACCAGTGCAGAACGTTGGCAACGGCAAGCAGGGCGACCGTTGCCGTAACCCAACGCTGTGGACCGCTCAATCGTCGAAGCATCTCTTCCTGCCTCTCGACCCCAGACTATCAAGTGATGCCGGCGCCGAGAAGGACAATTCGGCGCTGTCGCCGGAGCGTCAGCGGCAGCGGGCTCCCTTGCGGCCCACGAGCACCCTTGCTCTACCCCTGCTCCGCTATCCCGAAGACGCCGCCCGGGGAAATGGTCGAGGTGACCTGTCACCCGAGGCCGGTCGGTCCTGCGGGGGTGGATACGCGACTCGACCCGCGGGCGACTCCCAACTCGGCGGCAATCACCGCCATCGCATCGTCGAAGCTCGCAACCCACACTTTGCCATGGCTGGGCGTGCCCACCGGAGCCAGATAGTGGACGAGGTGGTGACCCAGTTCGTGGGCGAGGGTTCGCAACCTCGTTCTCGACCCGAGACGAATCTGCCCGTGTTCCGGGTAGAGGCGGCCCCGGCGGCGCTCCCACGCCTCGACGACGTCGTCACCCTGAACGAGTTCGACACGGCGACGAGGGGGCCAACACTGGCCGGTGTCCGGCCGCCGACGGGTGTTGAAGGCAAACTCAGGCATGGGCACCGAGAACCGTTCTACGACCGCGCGGGCCAGCAGCACCGCACTGTCCTGCTCGACGAGATACCGGTATCCGATGCCGGCGATCAATTCGTAGTCACGGCTGAACGTCCTGACCCGATGTTCATGCCTGGGCACCCGGCCGGACGCCGGGTTGTCACGTGATCCGGTCATGAGGCCATCGTATGATCCGCCACCGCCAGAAACATCAGCAGCAGCGGGCGCCCTTGCGGCCCACGAGCACCCTCGGTCTACCCGCGAGATCATCCCGTACCTCACAGAACAGCCATCCGCCGAACAGCTCCCGTGCCCTTTCGGCCTGCGACTCACCGATCTCACAGAACAACCACCCGCCGGTGCCCAACCACCAGTAGACCTCCTCGGCGATCCGTTCGAGCACCTCGTCGCCCTGCTCCCCGGCGACCAGTGCCTGTTTCGGCTCGTACAGCCGGATCTCGGCCGCAAGTGTCGTGTACTCCCCCGCCGATACGTACGGTGGGTTGGTCACGATGAGATCGACCCTTCCCTTCAAGCGCTCAGGGAGCGCGTCGAACAGGTCCCCCTTGCACCACTCGACTTCGAGATCGTTGAACTCGCCGTTCTCGGCCGCCAGAGCGAGCGCCTCCTCGGACAGGTCCGCCCCGAGCACCTGCGCAGCCGGGAACCGTGCCTTCAACGCGAGGGCCAGCGCGCCGGATCCCGTGCACAAGTCGACGATCCGTGTTCCAGGACCGGCATCGCCGAGGGCGGCAACCGCCTGGTCCCACAGGTACTCGGTCTCCGGCCGAGGGATCAAGGCTCGTTCATCGACCCGCACCTCGACGGGTCCAAACGGGATGCTCCCCTCGAGATACTGGAGCGGCTCAGCTTTCAGGCGTCTGGCAACCAGCGACCGGTACCGGTTGAGCTGCTCGGCGGTCGGGTCGGCAGCGTACAACCCGGCACGGGGTCGTTTCGTCGCCACCATCAGCAGCCGTTCGGCCTCGTGCCGAGGAAGGTCGACATCGAGCAGGTCGGAGGTCATGGGGAACACGGTACTGCGAGTTTCGTACTTCGTATTTCGTACTTCGTACGCAACCGAAGGCGCCCGGGAGCCCGGGGCGACCGTACGAAGTACAAGCCACGAGGTACGGTCTTTGGAAGCCCGCCGGCTCCCAACGAGCCCTAGTTGCCTTCGGCGAGCCGGCGAGCCTGCTCGTCGGCGGCGAGTGCGTCAACGAAGTCTTCAAGGTCGCCTTGGAGGATCTGTGGCAATCGCTTGATCGTGAGCCCGATCCTGTGGTCGGTGACCCGGTTCTCCTTGAAGTTGTACGTGCGGATCTTCTCCGACCGCCCGCCGGTTCCCACCTGGGCGCGACGAGCCCCGGCGATCTCGGAGTGTTGCGCCTCCAACTGGAGCTGGTACAGCCGAGCCCTGAGGATCCGGAACGCTTTGTCCTTGTTCTGGAGTTGCGACTTCTCGTCCTGGCAGCTCACGACGAGGCCCGTCGGCAGGTGGGTGAGTCGCACCGCCGAATCGGTGGTGTTCACCGACTGTCCTCCGGGGCCCGTCGAGCGGTAGACATCGACTCGAACATCGGCGGGGTCGATCTCCACCTCTATCTCTTCGGCTTCGGGAAGGACAGCGACCGTCGCCGTGGACGTGTGGACGCGCCCCTGCGATTCCGTCTGTGGGACCCGCTGTACCCGGTGGACGCCGGCTTCGTACTTGAGTTTCGAGTACGCGCCCTGCCCCTTCACCGAGAAGATTGCCTCCTTGAACCCACCGCCCTCCGACGGCGACACCTCGAGCGTCTCCACCTTGAATCCCTGGCCTTCGGCGAACGCCTGATACATCTGCTGGAGGTCTCCCGCCCACAACGCGGCTTCATCGCCTCCCGCCGCGGATCGGATCTCGACGATCACGTCCTTCTCGTCGTTGGGATCTGTCGGAACAAGTGCCAGGTGCAGCTTCTCTTCGAGACGCTCCATGTCGCTGCGCCGTTCGGCCGCGAGCTGTCGGAATTGCTGGGCGGTGTTTGGATCGGTTTCCTCGGCTGCAAGCTCGTCCGCGTCGCCGGCCTCCGCGGATGCCGCGAGGAACGCGTCGTACTGCTCGATGATCCTGCGGAGCTCCGAGTGGCGCCTGGCCAGTTCGGCGTAGGCGTCCCTGTCGCTCATGGAGTCGGGATCGGCGAGCTTGACCTCGACGTCCTCGTAGGCCTTCCTGATCTCTTCCAGCCGGTCGCTCAGTCTGGTATCCATGTCACTCCACGGCGCGCAGTGCGGCCGGGCAGACGGGGCCTCGGGCCTTGACTTCTTCCACTTCCTCTTCGGTGAGCGCAGCGAGCAGCGACGTGACCGCCACCTCCACCTGATCGTCAGATGGGTGCGACGTCGTGAGTTTCTGAAGCCACAGTCCCGGTGCGGCAAGGAAGCGGCCAAGGGCCTCTCCTCCGTGCAGTCCCGAGAACCTGAGGATCTCGTAGGCGAGGCCTGCGATCACGGGGATCAGCAGAATCCGGGAGCCGATCAGCCACAGCCACGGGACATCTCTCCCGATCAGAGTGAAGACGATGAGCGCGAGCAACACGACGATGAGCAGGAAGTTGGTCCCGCACCGTGGATGCTCGGGCGGATGGGTCTGGATGTTCTCGACGGTGAGCGCCTGGCCAGCCTCATACGCGTGGATCGTCTGGTGCTCCGCGCCGTGGTATTCGAAGACGCGTTTGATCTCCTTCGAACGACCGATTGCCCACACGTACCCGATGAAGAGCAGTCCACGGACGATGCCGTCGACGAGATTGAACGCGAACGACGATCCGCCAAGCAGTGGGGAGAGCAGCTTCGCGACTCCGAGAGGAGCGAGGATGAAGATCGCGAGGACTGCCACGACGGACAGCGTGATCGTGCCTGCAAGCTGGAAGCCTGTCAGTTCCTCTTCCTCGTCGTCGACAGCCTTCTGCGCCGACCAGCTCAGCGCCTTGAATCCGAGGGCGAGCGATTCGTAGAGAACCAGGATGCCTCTGATGAACGGCACCCTCGCGACACGGGACCGTGACGACAGGCGGGGCAGATCGTTCGTCTCGCACTCGATCGACCCCGAAGGGAGACGTACTGCGATCGCCCACCGGTTGGGGGCGCGCATCATCACGCCTTCGATGACGGCTTGTCCGCCGACGGTGGCGCCGGGAGATCGACTCACTCGACCCCGCTACTCGGAGTCGGTGCTGCTGGAGCTGGTGAAGCTCTTGCGGCCGTACCGCTTCTGGAAGCGCTCGACCCGACCGCCGGTGTCAACGAGCTTCTGACGGCCCGTGAAGAACGGATGGCACTCGTTGCAGAGATCTACATGCATCTCAGGCTTCGTGGACCTGGTCATGAACGTGTTCCCACACGAACACGTGACCTTCGTGTCCACATAGTTCGGGTGGATACCTGCTTTCACCATCTCCTCCTACGTATTCCTGGCCACCTCGGCCAGGAAGTCCGAGTTCGATTTCGTTGTCTTCAACCGGTCGATCAGCAACTCGAGAGCCGCACCGGGCTCGAGGGCCAGGAGCACTCTACGCAGCTTCCACACCTGAAGAAGCTCTGACCGGTCGAACAACAACTCTTCCTTGCGTGTTCCCGACTGGGAAATGTCGACGGCAGGATAGATGCGCCGGTCGGCGAGACCACGATCGAGTCGCAGCTCCATGTTGCCGGTGCCCTTGAACTCCTCGAAGATGACCTCGTCCATCCGCGATCCCGTCTCGACGAGCGCCGTGCCCATGATCGTGAGGCTCCCGCCCTCTTCGATGTTGCGGGCGGCGCCGAAGAAACGCTTCGGCGGGTAGAGCGCCGTCGAGTCGACACCACCCGACAGAATTCGTCCGCTTGCCGGGGTCGCCAGGTTGTGTGCCCTCGCGAGCCGGGTGATCGAATCGAGAAGAATGACCACGTCGGTGCCCATCTCGACAAGTCGCTTTGCACGCTCCAAGGCCAGATCGGATACCTGCGTGTGTTCCTCTGCGGGCCGGTCGAAGGTCGAATACACGACCTCACCCTTTACCGACCGTTGCATGTCGGTGACCTCTTCAGGACGCTCATCGACAAGTACGACCATCAGATAGCACTCAGGATTGTTGGACGCGATCGAGTGTGCGATCTCCTTCAGCACGGTCGTCTTCCCTGCCTTGGGCGGGGAGACGATCAGCCCTCGCTGTCCCTTTCCGATCGGCGCGATGAGGTCGATGATCCGTGCAAGTGTGTGGTTCGGATTGCCATCGACTTCGAGGCGAAGCCGAACATCGGGGAACAGCGGCGTGAGCTTCGAGAACTTCGGGCGTTCCCTCGCCTCGTCGGCGGTCATCCCGTTCACGCTCAAGATGCGGGTCAGCGCGGGGAACTTCTCCTGGGAGCGGGGTGGGCGGATCGGGCCATCGATCTTGTCGCCCTTTCGCAGGCCGAACTTGCGGATCTGGCTCGCGGACACGTAGACGTCCATCTCGCCCGGGAGGTATCCCGTCACTCTCAAGAACCCGTACCCCTCCGGGAGGATGTCGAGGATCCCCTCACGGACCTCCATCTCACTCTCGGGGATCTGCTGCTGCGGCTGGCCCCCACCGGAGCGTCTGCGGCGACGCTTCCCACGGGACCCGTCGTACTGACGTTGATCGCCATCGTCGTAAGAGCTGTCGCCTGAGGAGCTGTCGTCAGAGGTGTCACCGGAGCTGCCGCCGGAGGTGTCAGAATCGCTGGAGTCATCGGAGGCACCGGACGCTTCGTCCTTGGCCGCTTCTCCCAAAGGAGTGTCGCCCACCGGCGACGCTGCCGGCAGTTCGATGGGGGGTGGTTCGGTGCTGACCGTGACACCGTCGGCATGCAAGATCTGGTCGATGAGTTTGGCCTTCTGGAGGCCATCGGTCTCGACTCCCACCGCCGCTGCAATGGTTCTGAGATCCTTCACGGACTTCTCTTGGAGTTCCGCTCTGGTGGTCATGTCATCCTTTCAGTCAGCCGTCAAAGAAAGACTCGGCGACACGTTCTCCAGGAATCAGGAGACTTGGGGATCCGGCGCGGCCAACGTTGGTGCGCCGGGGGTGTGACGTCATTGTACGGGGTATCGGCCGATCTTCCAAGTGATGAAGCGATCAATGGCGTCGATCGAGGCCGGCAGAACCGTGAAATGCTCCTCCCGATCGGCCACATGGGCGATACGGGGCGGCGCGATCGGGGCTTCTCCGGTCGCAGCAGTGACCGCCTCCGGGAACTTCGCCGGGTGGGCCGTGCCCACGACGATTGTTGGCCTGTCGCGTGACGCAGCGTCCGACGCGGCGATCGCAACGGCCGTGTGCGGGTCCACCTGAAGGCCGTGCCGACGATAGACGTCAGCCATCGTCGCGAGGATCTGGGTGTCGTCGAATGCATATGCCTCGAAAGGCTGGGGATCCAGTCCGGAGACGCCCCCTCCGTCCATCGCCTCGATGACTCGCTCCCCGTCACGGTCGACGAGTTCGAACACGAGACGCTCGAGGTTGGAGGGGATCTGGATGTCCATCGCCGGCGCGACGGTCGGAATCACCTCGCCGGGCACGATCGATCCGTCCTCGAAGAATCTGACGACGCTCTTGTTGGCGTTGGTACCGACGATCAGCCGCCGGATCGGAACTCCCATTCGCCTCGCCACCCATGCCGAATAGACGTTGCCGAAGTTCCCCGTCGGAACGACCACATCGACCTCTGCACCGATGGACGCAACAGCGTGTGCGTAGTACGGGATCTGTCCCATGACTCGGACCCAGTTGATGGAGTTGAAGGACGATGCGGGCCTGCCGGTCCCGGCGAGCAGTGCCTTCACGATCCGCTGGCAGTCGTCGAAGGTTCCTTCGACGGCGACGTTGTGCACGTTCGGTGCAGTCACCGTCGTCATCTGTCGGCGCTGTACCTCCGACACCCTGCCGTGAGGGTGCAGCACGACGATGTCGATCGACGCGAGGCTGGCCACCGCTGCGATCGCCGCCGAGCCAGTGTCACCGGACGTCGCACCCAGAACGAGCAGTCGCTCCCCTCGGCGGCCGAGCATCCTGTCCATCAGCCTTCCCAGCCACTGAAGGGCGTAGTCCTTGAATGCATACGTCGGTCCCCAGAACAGCTCGAGGAGCTGCCGATCGTCACCAAGGTCGGTCAGCGGAACGAGCCGGTCAAACACCCCGTAGGTCTCCCCGGCGAGCTGCCCCAGGCCTTCACCAGCCCCGAACATGCCGGCAATCGTTGCCACCACGGCCGGGTAGTCGGCCGGAACGTCATCGAGAATGGGCCACGACTCCGGAACGAACAGGCCACCGTCGGACGCCAGGCCGGTGAGGAGCACGTCCTCGAACGTCGCGCCGGCGACGCCGCCCCTCGTCGACACATACCTCACGGTTCGTCGCTCTGGACACGGATCGTCGCTGCGACCTCACTCACCACATCGAGGTCTGCCATCGACGACACCGCGGCGCGCAGATTCGCCTCGATGGCATCGTGGGTGATCATCAGCAGGGTGGCCTCGTCTTGTCTGCCCTCCTGCCAGACGGACTTGAGGCTCACCCCGGCCTCCCCGAACGCTCCGGCGATCGCAGCGAGCACACCGGGTGCGTCGACGACTCTGAGTCGGATGTACCACTTGGTGGTCGACTCCTCGAAGGCCCGCACCCGGCCGGGCCCGAACCTGACTCGAGGCGTCACTCTGGGACCTGCGAGCAACTCACGGGCGGCGTCGATGACGTCGCCGAGCACTGCCGTCGCTGTGGGTCCCCCGCCTGCTCCCGGCCCTGAGAACAGCAACTCTCCCACCTCAGGACCCTGCACGAACACGGCGTTCGCGACACCCCTGATGGCGGCGAGTGGATGCGCCGACGGCACCAGCGTCGGATGAACCCTCACGGTGATCCCTTCTGGCGCCTTGTCGGCGATCGCGAGCAGCTTCAGCACGTAGCCGAGATCGGACGCGTAGCCCACGTCGACCGTCTGGATGTGCTCGATGCCCTCCCGGTACACGTGATCGGGATCGACAACCGTCCCAAACGCCAGACTTGCGAGGATCGCAGCCTTGGCGACGGCGTCGGCCCCCGACACGTCGGCGGTCGGGTCGGCCTCTGCGTATCCCTTTCTCTGAGCCTCCGCCAACGCCTCATCGAATTCGGCGCCGTCTTCGGTCATGCGTGTCAGCAGGTAGTTGGTCGTGCCGTTCACGATGCCCATCACACGCGTCAACGGCTCCCCCGCGAGGGTCTCGGTCAAGGGACGGATGATCGGAATCCCGCCGCCGACCGACGCTTCGAACAGGAGCGACACGCCGGTCTTCGCCGCCTCGTCGAGCAACTCGGACCCGCGAGCGGCCATCAGCTCCTTGTTGGCGGTGACGACTGCCTTGCCGGAGCGCAGCGCCGTCCGCACCAATTCGCCCGCAGGCTCCAAACCACCCATCACCTCGACGACCAGCTGCACACCAGGGTCGTTGACCACCTCCATCGCGTCGGTGGTCACGAGATGGCCCGGAATCGGAAACGAACGGGCCTTCTCCGGAGATCGGATCGCGACCTTTCGCACTTCGAGATCGAGCCCCGTTCGCGCTCCCAACGCCTGCCTGTCCTCGATGAGGCGCCGAAGCAACGCCCCGCCGACAATGCCGCTTCCGAGAACGCCGATGCCTATCGCCATGTGTGCTCCATCGTCGGCGGAGGTTAGCGACGCGAGTGCGGCGGTGGAATCGTCGCGATACCCTCGC
>CAYLHS010000047.1:0-18238 GCA_964383535.1 uncultured Acidimicrobiia bacterium | reverse complement strand
GAGGTGGAGGTCGCAGCCGACGAGTCTGAGGTGGAGGCCGCATCCGAGACGTCTGATGATGCATCTGCCTCGGAAGCACCGGCGGAGGCAACAGCCGATGCGGAGGAGATCCCGGAATCGGCCGAAGAAACGTCGGCCGAAGAGGCGATCGAACCTGAACCGAAGGCACCTGCACCCAAGAAGAAGTCAACACCCAAGCCCAAGGCGAAGCCGAAGGCGACGGATACGAAAGAGACGGATACGAAAGAGGAGTGAGCGACATGGCGAAGACTACGACCGAGGAGCTCTTGGAGGTCTTCGAAGGGATGACCGTCCTCGAGCTGAAGGAATTCCTCGACGCGTTCGAGGAGAAATTCGATGTCACCGCAGCCGCACCGGTTGCAGTCGCGGCCGTTGCTGCCGCCGGTGGCGGGGAAGTCGCCGCTGACGAAGAGAAGGACGAGTTCGATGTCGTTCTTTCGGCGGTGGGCGACAAGAAGATCCAAGTGATCAAAGAGGTCAGGGCTTTGACCAGCCTCGGCCTGAAAGAGGCGAAGGACCTCGTCGACAACGCTCCTGGGGCGGTGATCGAGCACGTCGACAAGGAGACGGCCGAGAAGGCCAAGGCGCAGCTCGAGAGCGCGGGTGCGAGCGTCGAACTCAAGTAGCCCTTCGAGCGGGGCGCTCCCGCCGCCCCGCTCACCAAGAGCCTTGACCTGCCTCAGGCGAAGCGATATGTTGGTCTCGTAAGACGCCGGTTCGCACCGGTGGTTCAGAGTTGTATTGCCGCTTGGGTAAGCGTGTGTTACCCTGGCTGTTCGCCGTTCGCAGTCAGGTCTAAGGGTCCAAGGAGGAGTCACTTGCCCTCGCGCGTCACCCCCCGTCTTTCGTTTGCCAAGATTCCCGAAGTTCTTCCGATTCCCAACCTCCTCGCACTCCAGTATGAAAGCTTCCAATGGTTCCTCGACGAGGGGCTGAAGGAGATTTTCGAAGGGATTTCTCCCATCGAGGACTTCACCGGTGAGCTCGCACTGGAACTCACCGATCACCGATTCGGTGATGCGCCCCGCACCGTCGAGGAGTGCAAGGAACGCGACGCTCACTACTCGAGGCCGCTGTTCGTCACCGCCCGCTTCGTGAACCGGAAAACCGGTGAGATCAAGGAACAGCAGGTGTTCCTCGGTGATTTCCCGATGATGACCGAGAAGAGCGTCTTCATCATCAACGGCACGGAGCGTGTCGTTGTCAGCCAGTTGGTCAGATCTCCCGGTGTCTACTTCGACAGATCACCGGACAAGACATCAGATCGTGAGATCTACAGCACGAAGATGATACCGGGTCGAGGTGCCTGGCTGGAGTTGGATACGGACAAGCGGGGAACCCTTGGTGTTCGTGTCGACAGGAAACGCCGCCAGCACGTCACCGCCTTCCTTCGAGCGCTTGGCATCGCAGAGACGGATGAGGAGATCCTCGCACTGTTCCCGGATTCCGAGTCAATGAAGATGACGCTCGAACGGGACACCACCGTGGATCGAGAGGACGCTCTGCTCGATCTCTACCGTAAGCTGCGTCCGGGCGAGCCGACGACGGTGGAGTCGGCCAGGGGCCTGCTCCAGACACTGTTCAAGAACCCGAAGCGGTACGACCTGACGAAGGTCGGTCGCTACAAGATGAACCAGAAGTTCGCTCGGCCGATCCCCGCCGACTACCGCCCCGAGGAGATGGGGTTGTTGACCGACGACGACATCCTCGACGCGATCTCATACCTGATCGCTCTCCACGAGGGGAAGTCGATGGTCACGACGAGGGCCGGCCTCGAGATCCCGGTGAAGGTGGACGACATCGACCACTTCGGGAACCGACGGGTTCGGACGGTCGGCGAGCTGATCCAGAACCAGGTTCGGGTCGGCCTGACTCGACTTGAACGGGTGGTGCGTGAGCGAATGACCACGCAGGACTCGGACGCGATCACGCCGCAGAGCCTCATCAACATCCGACCGGTGATTTCGGCGATCAACGAATTCTTTGGCTCGAGCCAGCTCAGCCAGTTCATGGACCAGCCCAACCCGCTCGCAGGAGTAACGCATCGGCGGCGCTTGTCAGCGCTCGGTCCGGGCGGACTGTCGCGCGAACGTGCGGGTTTCGAAGTTCGAGACGTGCACTCGTCCCACTACGGACGGATGTGCCCGATCGAGACGCCGGAAGGTCCGAACATCGGATTGATGGGATCGCTCGCCACCTACGCAAGGGTCAACAAGTACGGGTTCATCGAAACGCCCTACCGCAAGGTGGTCGAAGGCAGGGTCACCGATCAGATCGACTATTTGACCGCGACCGAAGAGGAGCGGTTCGTGATCGCGCAGGCCAACGCCGCTCTCAATGCCGACGGAACGTTCGTATTCGACCGTGTTCTGGTTCGCCTTCCCGGCGGTGGCGGAGAGGTGGACTCGCTACCTCCATCACAGGTCGACTACATGGATGTGTCACCGAAGCAGATCGTCTCGATCGCGACGGCGCTCATTCCGTTCCTCGAACACGACGACGCCAATCGGGCGCTCATGGGATCCAACATGCAGCGCCAGGCGGTGCCGCTCGTCAGCCCCGAAGCGCCACTGGTCGGCACGGGCATCGAGGGCCGCGTCGCGCAGGACTCCGGCGACATGGTCATTTCGAAGGTCGACGGCACGGTCGTCGATGTGACGGGCGACGAGATCGTGGTCAAGGAATCAGGCAAGAACACCAAGCACACCTACCGTGTGCTGAAGTTCGAGCGGTCCAACCAGGGCACATCGATGAATCAGAAGCCGATCGTCGCGATCGGCGACGAGGTATCGGTGGGGTCGGTCCTCGCCGACGGCCACTCGACGGATCAAGGCGAGCTCGCACTCGGACGAAACCTGCTCGTCGCGTTCATGCCGTGGCGAGGCCACAACTACGAGGACGCGATCGTGATCTCCGAGCGCCTCGTGAAAGAAGACATCCTCACGTCGATCCATATCGAGGAACACGAGATCAGGGCGAGGGACACGAAGCTCGGTTCCGAGGAGATCACCCGAGATATCCCGAATGTCGCTGAGGAGTCGCTGCGGAACCTCGATGACGAAGGGATCATCCGTATCGGTGCGGAGGTCGGACCCGGTGACTATCTGGTCGGGAAAGTCACTCCGAAAGGCGAGACCGAGCTGACACCTGAGGAACGTCTGTTGCGGGCGATCTTCGGCGAGAAGGCACGAGAGGTTCGCGACACGTCGTTGCGGGTTCCTCACGGTGAGAACGGCAAGGTCATCGGCGTGCGGATCCTCAGGCGCTCGGAGGGCTACGACCTGAAGCCGGGTGTCAACGAGATGGTGCGGGTGTACGTCGCTCAGCAACGGAAGATCTCAGCCGGCGACAAACTCGCCGGCCGCCACGGCAACAAGGGCGTGATCTCCAAGGTGCTGCCCATCGAGGACATGCCGTTCCTCGCCGACGGCACCCCGGTCGACATCATCTTGTCGCCGCTGGGCGTTCCTTCCCGTATGAACCTTGGACAGGTGCTCGAGACGCACCTCGGGTGGGCCGCCGCCCAGGGGTGGGAGGCGTTCACGTCCGACAGCCCCGCGGCGAAGGGGGCCGAGGCGTGGACAAAGGTTGCGACACCGGTCTTCGACGGAGCGCACGAGGACGAGATCGCCGACGTGATCGCGCATGCCCGTGCCAATCGAGACGGTGACCGGCTGGTCAACGACGCCGGCAAGGCGACGCTGTTCGACGGCAGGGACGGGGAACCGTTCGACACGCCAATCACTGTCGGGTACATCTACGTGCTGAAGCTCGTCCACCTCGTCGACGACAAGATCCATGCCCGATCGACCGGTCCCTACTCGATGATCACGCAGCAGCCTCTTGGAGGAAAGGCCCAATTCGGCGGCCAGCGGTTCGGTGAGATGGAGGTGTGGGCACTCGAGGCCTACGGAGCCGCGTATGCGCTGCAGGAGCTGCTCACCATCAAGTCGGACGATGTTGCAGGCCGCGTCAAGGTGTACGAGGCGATCGTCAAGGGCGACAACATTCCCGAGCCGGGAATTCCGGAGTCGTTCAAGGTGCTGATCAAGGAGATGCAGAGCCTCTGCCTCAACGTCGAGATGCTCTCGGCCGGTGAGGAAGTGGAGCTGCGGGACCTCGAAGAAGATGTGTACCGCACGGCTGAGTCCCTCGGGATCGACCTGTCCCGTCCGGAGCGCCGCGAGACCACCACTGTGTAAGGAAGGAGTGCTGTGCGCCAGCCCTTCGATGAACTGAAGATCAGCCTCGCGACGACCGACCAGATTCGTGCCTGGTCGTATGGAGAGGTGAAGAAGCCGGAGACGATCAACTACCGGACGCTGAAGCCCGAGAAGGACGGTCTGTTCGATGAACGGATCTTCGGGCCGACGAAAGACTGGGAGTGCTACTGCGGAAAGTACAAGCGGATCCGCTACAAGGGGATCGTCTGCGAACGCTGTGGTGTGGAGGTGACGCGCTCCAAGGTACGGCGTGAGCGGATGGGGCATATCGAACTCGCTGCCCCCGTGACGCACATCTGGTTCTTCAAGGGTGTGCCGAGCCGGCTCGGCTACCTCCTCGACATGTCTCCGAAGGAACTCGAAAAGGTCATCTACTTCGCCGCGTATCTGGTCACGTTCGTCGACGACGAGCGCCGTCAGAAAGATCTCCCCGAGCTGGAAGAGACCATGCGCGCCGAACTCGAAGTGATCAACGACGAGCTCGAAGAGTGGCGCGCTGCTCGGCTCGAGCGCCTCGAAGAGGAGCTCTCCCGCATGGAGGAGGGCGGCGCCAAGGCCCAGGAGATCAGCGCACGACGGCGTGAAGTGGACCGAGAGATCAAGGAACGGACCGAGCGCGCGCAACGCGAGGCCGAATTGGTCGAGGAAGCCTTCGATACATTCAAGACCATGGGCCCCAAGACGTTGGTCGACTCCGAACCGTTGTGGCGTCAGATCGTCGAGCGGTATGAGTCGTACTACGTGGGTGGAATGGGCGCCGAGTCGATCAAGGATCTCCTCGGACGGGTCGACCTTGACGCGGAGATGGAGAATCTCATCGCCGACCTCGAGGCGAAGTCGGCACAGCGTCGCCACAGGGCGACGCAGCGGATGAAGGTCGTCAAGCCGTTCTTCGAGGGCAGGAACGATCCCACGGCCATGATCCTCGACGCGGTGCCAGTCATTCCGCCGGAGTTGCGGCCGATGGTGCAGCTCGACGGTGGTCGGTTCGCGACCAGCGATTTGAATGACCTCTATCGCCGAGTCATCAACCGCAACAACCGCCTCAAGCGGCTCCTGGATCTCGGCGCTCCCGAGATCATCGTGAACAACGAGAAGCGCATGCTTCAAGAGGCGGTCGACGCGCTGTTCGACAACGGCCGTCGCGGCCGCGCGGTGACGGGCCCGGGCAACCGAGCGCTGAAGTCGTTGTCGGACATGCTCAAGGGCAAGCAGGGGCGGTTCCGTCAGAACCTGCTCGGCAAGCGGGTCGACTACTCCGCCCGTTCCGTCATCGTGGTCGGCCCATCGCTGCAACTCCATCAGTGTGGACTCCCGAAGGTGATGGCCTTGGAGCTGTTCAAGCCTTTCGTCATGAAACGGCTCGTCGACCAGGATCTCGCCCAAAACATCAAGTCGGCCAAGAGGATGGTGGAACGCCAGCGCCCCCAGGTGTGGGACGTGCTCGCCGACGTGATCCAGGAGCATCCTGTGTTCCTGAATCGTGCTCCCACATTGCACCGGCTGGGCATCCAGGCCTTCGAACCGGTACTGGTCGAAGGCAAGGCGATCCAGATTCACCCCCTCGTCTGTGAAGCATTCAATGCCGACTTCGACGGTGACCAGATGGCCGTGCACCTTCCGCTCTCTGCCGAGGCACAGGCGGAGGCACGAGTGCTCATGCTGTCTGCGAACAACGTTCTCTCGCCCGCCAGCGGCCGTCCGATTGTCACGCCGAGCCAGGACATGGTCATCGGCGTGTACTACCTGTCCGAGATCGTTGAGAGTGCAAAGGGCGCCGGTTCGATATTCTCCGACATCGACGAGGCGGTCATGGCCTACGAGTCGGGGCAGGTCGGTCTACACGCACCGGTAAAGGTGAGAGTTGGGGAGATCGGCGGTTCCGCCGAGATGCACGAGAAGCTCAAGGGGAGCCTTGGATCGTTGCTGACCGCCGAACCGGTCGACGGTTCGCGGCCACTCGAGACGACCGTTGGCCGTGCCATCCTCAACGGGGCCTTCCCCGTCGACTTCCCGTATGTCGACGCGGTCGTCCTGAAGTCGGACATCAGGCGTCTGATCGAAGAGATCATCGCCAACTACAAGAAGCACGAGGTGCAGCGTTTCCTCGACGCGATCAAGAACCTGGGGTTCCGCTACTCGACCCGCGCCGGCCTGACGATCGGTCTGGGTGACGTCAAGACGCCGCCCGAGAAAGAGAAGATCATCTCCAAGTACGAGAAGGCGGCCGAGAAGGTCCAGCAGCAGTTCCTCAAGGGCGTGATCACCGACGACGAGCGGCGCCAGGAGCTGATCGAGATCTGGACGAGAGCCACCGACGAGGTGAAGGAAGCCATGGAGGTGACGCTCAAGGCGGAGAAGTTCAACCCGATCGACATGATGATCCGTTCGGGAGCGCGTGGAAACGTCATGCAGGCGAGACAGATCGCCGGTATGCGGGGTCTCGTCGCGAACCCCAAGGGCGACATCATTCCTCGGCCGATCATCTCCAATTTCCGCGAAGGGCTGTCGGTGCTCGAGTACTTCATCTCGACGCACGGCGCCCGCAAGGGGCTCGCCGACACTGCGCTGCGTACGGCCGACTCCGGCTATCTGACCCGGCGTCTCGTCGACGTCAGCCAGGAGATCATCATCTCGGAGGAAGACTGCGGTTCAGACCGGGGCATCGTCCTACCGGTTCGTGATCGTCACGGGCGCCCCGTGCGCAACGCGCACACGAGCCTGTTCAGTCGCGCACTCGCCGAGGATGTGAAAGTCGGTCGAAAGATCGTCGAAACCGATCAGGGCGTGAAGCTGAAGGCGGGGACGATCCTGGGCCGGCCCGAGATCCTCGCGCTCACGAACGAGGAAGAGGTCACGAAGATCAAGGTGCGGTCCGTCCTCACATGCGACTCCGAGTACGGCGTGTGTGGCACCTGCTACGGCCTGAGCCTCGCGACCGGCCGCACGGTGGAGCTTGGTGAGGCGGTCGGCATCATGGGAGCGCAGTCGATCGGAGAACCGGGCACGCAGCTGACGATGCGGACCTTCCACACCGGCGGTGTGGCGGGTGACGACATCACGCATGGACTCCCGCGTGTGGTCGAGCTGTTCGAAGCCAGGACTCCCAAGGGCAAAGCAGTCCTCTCCGAGGTCGGTGGTGTTGTCAAGGTTGAGGAAGACGAAGAGGGTAGGAGGGTCGTCGTGGACGGTCCCGAAGGGGAAGCCACCTATGGGATCTCTCGGCGTGCTCGTGTTCTCGTTCACGACGGTGCCGAGATCGAACCGGGCACGCCACTCACCCAGGGTTCGCTCGACCCGAAAGAAGTGCTGGAGATCTCCGGTGTTCGTGCCGCCCAGAAGTACCTGGTGGATCAGGTGCAGGACGTGTATCGCTCACAGGGCGTGGACATCCACGACAAGCACATCGAGCTGATCGTTCGACAGATGCTGCGCCGGGTTCGTGTTGTGAGCGTGAATGACTCTCCGTTCCTTCCGGCAGAGCTGGTCGACGAGCGGCGATTCCGCGATGTGAACCGTTCGCTCGTGGCCGACGGCAAGACCCATGCCGAGGGCCGTCCAGAGTTGATGGGAATCACGAAGGCGTCGTTGGCGACCGACTCATGGCTGTCGGCCGCCTCCTTCCAGGAGACGACCCGGGTGCTGACTGAAGCGTCGATCTCAGGCAAGTCCGACTTCATGCGGGGCCTGAAGGAGAACGTGATCATCGGAAAGCTCATTCCGGCGGGGACCGGTGCGGAGCTCTATCAGCGGGTGGAGCCGCTCTTGCCCGATGCCATGCCGATCTCGGCGCTCGGCCTGTTCGGGGAATCGATCGAGTCGACCGGCGAAGGGGAGTCGCTTCCATCGGATCCCGCCGAGTGGCTCGCGTCGCTTGGTGGTGGCGAGGTCATCGAGCCCGAAGAGGACGAGGACTAGACGAGGAGTTCTCGACGAGTCGTTTCCTCCCCCAGGGAGCGTTGGGGGAGGTGGACTCGGCCTACGGCCGAGACGGAGGGGGCCACTCGCACCAACCGAGCTGGTACCGAGTATGTCGTATCCCGTACGCAACCTGAGGCGTTCGTCGGCCTCGGGGCGAGACGTACGACAGGATACGAAGTACGAAGTACGTGGTGCCCGCCCCAAGCGGGCAGACACTCAGATTCCGAGATACGCCTTCTTGACGTCTTCGTTCTGTTCGATCTCGGACGACGGACCGTGGAAGTCCATCTTCCCCTCACTCATCACAAATGCGTGGTCGCTGACCTTGAGGGCCATACGCACGTTCTGTTCGACCAAGAGGATCGTGAGACCTTCTCTCTGGAGCTTGCGCAGCGAGTGAAACAGCTCGAGAGTGAGCACCGGCGCGAGACCGAGCGACAGCTCGTCGATGAAGAGGATCTTAGGTTCGGCCATGATGCCTCTGGCGACAGCGAGCATCTGCTGCTCGCCTCCGCTCATCGTGCCCGCGCGTTGCTTCGATCGCTCCTGGAGCCGTGGGAACAGCTCGAACACTTTGGCGAGATTGGCGTCGATGTGCGCCCTTGCTCGCTTCGGTGTCGCCCCCATCTCGAGGTTCTCCTGCACGGTCATATCACTGAAGAGCTGTCGGCCCTCGGGCACCATCACTAGGCCCAGCTCGGCCTTCGCGTGGGCCGAGACCTTGCTGACGTCTCTGCCTTCGAACGTGACCGAGCCGCTCCACGGCGTGATCTGCCCCAAGATGGTTCGCATCAGCGTGGTCTTGCCGGCTCCGTTCGAGCCGACCAACGCCGTGAGCGCTCCTTGTTCGACCGACAGATCCAGACCCCACAGGATCTGAAGCTCGCCATATCCCGCCGTCACGGCCGATACCTCGAGGAGTGCCATGTCAGGCCCTCCCCTCTTCGAGGATCTGCTCTGCCAGTTCCGGGTTCCCCAGGTAGGCCTCGATCACCTGCTCGTTCTGCGACACCTCTGCGGGAGGCCCGTCGGCGATCATCTCGCCGTAGTTGAGGACGATGATCCGATCTGACAGATTCATGACCGCGTGCATGATGTGCTCGATCATGATGATCGTCACACCCTGATCTCTGATGTGTCGGATCGTGTCCAACATGCCGGAGACCTCGGTGTTGTTGAGTCCCGCGAGTACTTCATCGAGTAGGAGCAGGTCCGGGCCCGCGGCCAGCGCTCGGGCGAGTTCGAGGCGCTTCTTCTGAGCGACATTGAGGCTGCTGGCGAGCAGCTCCGCGCGCTGTGCGAGACGTACCGTCTCGAGGACCTCCTCCGCGGTCGCTGCGGCAGCCCTGATCGAGAGGTTGTCTTTGCCGTAGCAGGCTCCGGCGATGACGTTGTCACGAACGGTCAGCTCGTTCAGGGGTCTGACGATCTGATGGGTTCGCGACAACCCCAGCCGAGCAACGTCGTAGGTGTGTCTGCCAGTGATGTTCTTGCCTTTGAAAGTGACCTTTCCCTTCGTGGGTGGATACACACCGTTGACGCAGTTGAAGAGTGTTGTCTTTCCCGCGCCGTTGGGACCGATCAGGCCGAGGATCTCCCCGCCCTCGAGTGAGAAGCTCACACGATCGACGGCAGTGAGCCCACCGAACTGCTTGGTCACTTCGCGTACCTCGAGAATCATTCGAGCACCCTCCGCAGTCGTGGGAACCGTTTCCGTAGCCATCCGGTGGCCCCTGTGGGGATGAACAGGATGATCAACAGGAGGAGCAGGCCCGCTACGGCCAACTGCACGTTCTTGAAGATGGGGCTCGTGAGGAGACTCTTCCGGAGTTGCTGGTAGACACCGGCGCCGAGGATCGGACCAAAGACGGTTCCGAACCCTCCGAGCATCACCATCACGATGAGTTCGATGGAGAGTTGGAGCCGGAAGGCGTCGCCGGGTTCGATGTTTCCGTTCTTGAAGAAAAAGAGCACACCGACGAGCCCGGGGAAGATCGCCGACAGGACGTAGGACCACGTCTTCGCGCTCGGAGCTCGCACGCCCATCACCTCGGCCGCGTCCTCATCTTCCCGGATGGCCATGAGACCCAAGCCGAACTTCGACTTCTTGACGAGATAGGACGTGACCACGACAACGATCGTCACGAGCACCAACATGCGGTAGGTCATCCAGAGTGCCTGGGTGGCACCTCCATAGTCCTTGTAGACGGTGAACTTCATGGTCATCCCAACGGGTCCGCCGAACGCGTCCAGGTTGTTGACGAGTGCACGCATCGCTTCGTTGACACCGATTGTTGCCAGCGCGAAGTACGCACCGCGCAGCCTCAGGATCGACTTGCCGAGCAAGTAGGCGAGGATCGCTGGAGCGATACCGCCGGCGACCATCGAGAGCCACAGATTCCAGCCGAGTTGGGTGAGCGTGAAGAAACCGACGTAGCCTCCAACGCCGAAGAACACGATGTGCCCGAATGAGACATACCCCGTGTAGCCCAACAGGATGTTGAGGCTCGATGCGAGCGCGATGGCCATCAAGATCGTGAACATTGACTCTCGTGTCGCCGCGCTGCCACTGATCATGGGGATGACGGCGAGGATGACGACGACGATCAGGCTGATGAGGAGTCCTGCGAATCGCTTCATCACGAGTCCTTCTTCCCGAAGAGGCCCTGAGGCATGACAAGCAGGATGAGCACGAACAGTCCGAACTCGATGACGGGCACCCACGTCACCTTCAGAAAGATGGGTACCAGACCTTCGATCAAGCCGAGAATCAGACCTCCGATGAGTGCACCGAGCGGATTGCCGAGCCCCCCGAGCACCACGATCACGAAGCTCTTCAGCTCATACGTCCCGCCGGCCAGGATGTTGATGGGCAGGATGGTTGCGATGAGCCCTCCCGCCGTCATCGCCAGCATGGTGCCAACACCGAACGCCAGAGCCAGGATGCGAGTCGATGGAATGCCCATCAATTCGGCCGCCTGGCGGTTGTTCGCGACTGCCCTGATGTACTTGCCCGGCCTCGTCCGGTACAGGAAGCCGTAGAGCAACGCGGTGACGAGGATCGCTATGAGTCCCGCCGCGATCCGGTTGCCCGTCACCGTGATTGGGCCCGCACTGACGGCGGGGAGGGAGAAGTTCACGTTGTAGGCCGACGTCGACAGAATCGCCGTGCCTACGCCGATGATCATCATGTTCACGGAGAACGTAGACAGCAGACTCGACAGCGGTGGAGCGTCGATGACCCGGTGAACGGCGGTGAAGTACACGATGATGCCTACGAGTAGCCCACCGATGGCCACCAGGATGATCGCCAGATACGGGTTCATCCCGAGGTAGGTGAACAGCTCGTACACCCCGAACATGCCGATTGCGATCAGCGGTCCGTGGGCGAGGTTGATGACGTCCATGACCCCGAAGATGATGGTGAGTCCCATGGCCGCGACGCCATAGACGAAGCCGATGAGCAGACCGTCGACGAATCCGGCCAGGAGGGCGTCGATGCTCATGGCTGCAAGCCTCCCGCGGCCGGATGGCCGCGGGAGGGTTCATGGACGGTGATTGTCACTGGCCGAGAGGATAGATCGGTGCCGCGGTCGCAGCACTCTCCGGCCAGACGATCTGCTTCACCAGATTGTCGTCCCACTGGACCACGACCATCGCGTGACCGACTTGCAGTCCGTGATTGTCTGCGCTCGTGTCGAACTTGATGTTGCCGTAGAACGTGGTCAGGTCGGCTCCATCGAGCGCAGCCTTGATCGCGTCCGGATCGATCGAGTCTGCCGTCTGGATCGCGTACTGGAGCAGCAACCCGGCAGCGTATCCCCCTGCCGCGTGATAGGAGGGATCCTCACCGTACGCCGCCGTGTACTCGCTTACGAAGTCCTCCCCTGTCGGGCCGATCCACGTGGTGCCGTCTGCCACGGCGCCCTCTTCGGTGAACTTCACCTGCGGCTCCCACTGGCTCGGACCGGCGATGCCCTTGGCGGCGTCACCGAGTTCCGAGAACGACGGCTCCGGAGGGGCAACAAGGAGCGACACGAACTTCACGGGAACTTGCTTCTCGTTCAGCTGGCGGGCCAGTGCCTCGCCATCGGCGAAGTGGCCACCGCCGAGGATCGCGTCAGGTGCTGCTGCCTGGACCTTGTTGATGATCGCGCTGAAGTCGGTGGTTCCTGCGTCATAGCCCTCGTACAACACGACGTCGTAGCCGAGTCCTTCCGCATAGGCCTTTGCCGCTTCTGCGACGCCGGTAGAGAACGTCGAGTTCTCATACACGAACGCGATCTTCTTGGCACTCGAGTCGAGACTGGCGAGTAGGTCGATCGAGCTGGTCAGATAGCGGCTCGACGGCGTGTACACCTGGTAGACGCCGGTGTAGCCCTGCTTGTAGTTGTCGTCTGAGGCGGCGCCGGTCGTAATCATCACTTTGCCGTACTGCTCAGCGATCACCGATGCAGCGGCAGTCAGACCGCTGGAGTAGGGCGAAATGAGGAAGTCGGCGTTGTCCGTGGTCGCCAGTGTGGTGTAGAGCTCCTGAACGCGATCCTTGTTGGACTCGTCGTCGTAGCTCTTGGATTCGAACATCAGCACGGTGCCGTCACTCAGGTGGATGCCGCCTGCGTTGTTGACGTCATCCATCCAGAGTTGAAGCCCGTCGACCTGGCGGGTCGACTCGGTGTTGTAGCTGCCCGTGATCGACGCCGTGAAGCCGATGGTCACGGTCTGGGTCACCATCTCTGGTGCCGTCGTTGCTTCGGTGGTTGCCCCGGCGGCAGTTGTAGTGGCCGCTGTGGTACCGGTCGAGCCCTCCGTTGTGGTCGTCGCTGTCGTTGTTCCGCATGCTCCGAGAACGAGCGCGAGCACTACGAACAGGACCGACCATACGCGTAGTCGTTTCACTGTCTCCCCTCCGATTGATGAAAGCGACCCGACTGCTGTCGGGCCGAGAGTCGAGGCTGCTTAGGGGCGTGGGGTGTCGGTGAGTCGTTGCCAGAAGGCCATGCCCTAGGGAAGCCGGTCTCGGTCACGGACACCTCCATACCCGTATGGGGTACCCTAGCACGCGCCTATTGGGCCTCGCCTGGCCCCGTGGGCGTCACTTACTCGGGTTGGAACCGGGTTCCGCTGGCCGATGGAGGTTCACTCGCCAGGAACTCGCGGAGCGACGGGAAGCGATCAGCGAGCCGTTTGAGCCAGTCTGTGTAGACGATGAGCAGGGTGAGGATCATGATCGGGAATGGGAGGCTCGGGAGGATCTGCGACAGGGTCGGAAGCACGGTCTGGAGCTCGATGGCGACGATCTGCAGTGTGCCGAACAGGTAGGCTCCGACAGCTGCTCGGTAGGGGTGCCATCCACCGAAGATGACGATGGCCAGCGCGATCCACCCGAAGTTCAGCGTGTGCTGGTACGACCAACCCAGTTTCACGTCCAGTGAGAACGCCGCTCCGCCGAATCCGACGAGCAATCCACCGATTGCCGTGTACAGGTATCGGAGACGGTTCACGGGGATGCCTCTCGCGTGCGCACCCTCCGGTCGTTCACCGACCGCTTGGAGCTTCAGACCGGGGCGGGTGCGAAAGATGAACCAGTACGACAGGAAGATCAGCACGATGCTTCCGTACACCATCAGATCCTGATCGAAGAGGATCGGACCTATGAAGGGGATCTTCGCGAGGCCGGGAATCGGGATGTGTGGCACACCGGCCAGTGGCTGGTGGACGTACGGGTTCCCGAGGAAGGTGGAGAGATCTCGGGTCAGGGCGAACATGACGAACCCCACAGCAACCTGGTTGAGGGTCAGGGTGATGCTCGCGTAGGCGATGACGAGTGCGACCAGCATGCCGACGATGCCGGCGACCAGAAACCCGAGCGTGGTACTGCCGGTCGTGAATGCAACCGCAAAGCCGGCCATCGCCGACAGCATGATGCTGCCATCCAGCGAGAGGTTGATGACGCCCGCCTTCTCGGTGATGGTTTCGCCGATGACGGCGTAAACGAGCGGGGCCGATGCGAGGACGATCGACGCAAGCGCGGATTCCATCAGGGCTCCTTCAGACGAGTGACTCGGCGTTCTTGGATTCCTTGTGCAAGCAGCGTGAACAGAACGAGGATGCCCTGGAGCACCCCGCCGAGCGAGGAGTCGAGGTCAAGTTGGAGCTGGAGCTGCGTTGAACCCACTGAGATCATTGCGAAGAAGAAGGCGACGACAGGCACCCACAGGGCATGGAGGTCGACCAGCAAAGCGACGAGGATGCCCACGTATCCATAGCCCCCAGATACCGCCGGCACGAGCCGGTGTAGGAACCCGGTCACCTGGATCGTTCCGGCGATGCCGGCTATCGCGCCACCGATCGCGAAGGCAGACAGCATGTACTTGGTCGTTGGGACGCCAATGAGGAACGCGCTCTTGTGACTTCTGCCGACCGCCCTCAGGCGCAGGCCGTAGCGGGTCCCCTTGAGCAGGAAGTAGACCAGCACGACGGCGGCGAGCGCGAGCACGATCGCCACCAGCGACAACCTCGTGTTGCCGACGGTCGGCAGCCATGCGTTCTGAGGGAACGGGTCGGTCCCACTTGTGGATGCAATACCGGCGCGTTTCCACGGTCCGATGATCAGGTAGGTCGCCATCGCCTGCGCTACGAAGGTGAGGCCGAGGCCGCCGAATATCTCGTTCACCCTGCCGAACACCTTCAGGACTCCCGCGAGCAGAGCCCAGAGCATCCCGCCGATTGCTCCTGCCAGGACGGTGAGGAGCACCAACAGCCATACCGGACCGTCGACCGTCCTCGCAACCCAACTCGCGGCGATGGCCCCGGCGATCACCTGCCCTTCGACGCCGATGTTCCAGAGGCCGGCGGTGTAGGTGACGACGAGTCCTGCTGAGGTCAGCATGAGCGGTGCCCACGCCATGAGTGTGTCGGGGAGCTTGCGACCGGTCAGCGAGCCCTCGACGAGCAGGCGGAACGCGTCGAGGGGAGGGGCCTTGACGAGCAGCATCAGGCCGGCGGCGACGAGCAGCGCGGCGAACATGGCGAGCGCTGTCGAACCAAGCCGGTGGCTCCATCTCACGACGCGTACCCCTTGACGCCACCGATCAGGTAGCCGAGCTGCTCGACGGTCGCGGTGGACGCATCGATGATGTCGAGTATCTGACCTGAGAAGAACACGGCAATGCGGTCCGAGTAGCTGAGCAGTTCGTCGAGATCCGACGAAGCGAACACGATCGCCGTTCCGTCCTCGCGCCGCTTGAGGAGCTGTGACCAGACCCAGTTGGCCGACTCGATATCGAGACCTCGTGTGGGGTGAAGCATGAGCAGCAACGTGAGGTGCTCCGGGGCCATTGCCAGGAGGAGTCGCTGCTGGTTGCCTCCGGAGAGCTCTTCTGCGGTGCTGTCCGGTCTGCCTTTGATGAAATGGTCGGTGATGGCCGTGGCCGCTTCTCGATTTGCCGCACTCCAGTCGATGAAGAAGTCCGTTTGTTCGCCTGCAAGTACGAAGTGCTCGGATAGGGTGAGGCCTTGGAAGAGTCCTTCTTCGAGGCGGCCGGCCGTCAGATAGTGAACGCCGGCATCGAGGAAGTCGCGGTGGGTTGCATGGGACATGTTCTTGCCGCCGATGGTCAGCGTTCCGTCTCGAGGGTGGACGAGTCCGGATACGGCTCTCAGGAAGGCCCGTTGTCCGCTGCCGACCAGCCCGGCGAGGCCGAGCACCTCACCCTTGCTCACCGTCAACGACGCGCGCTCCATGGTCATCGATCCATCATTGACGGTCATGTCGTTGACGGTGAGTACGGGAGGTCCGAGCGGTAGATCGGTGCGCTGCTCGGTGATGACGATTTCGCCGAACATCATCTCGATGAGTTGGTCTTGTGGGCAGGGCAGTGTCTGGTGACCAACGACTTCGCCGGTGCGCAGCACCGTGACCTCGGTGCAGAGCTGCTCGATCTCTTCGAGTTTGTGCGAGACGAAGATGACGATCATTCCCTGAGAGGCGAGATCTTTCAGCGTCGCGAACAGCTTCGTTCGCTGTGTCTCCGAGATGCCTGTTGTTGGTTCGTCGAGAATCAGGATCCTGGCCCCAAGCCACAGGAGACGGGCGATCTCGAGCTGTTGACGCTCACCAACCGTGAGTTCCCGAGTCGCCGCGTCGGGATCCAGGTCGAATCCGAATCGGGCGCACACGTCGCTGAGCGCCTTGCGCGCATCCTTTCGGCCGGCGGTGACCGGACCGGGGCTACCGATGATGAAGTTGTCGAGCACGGTCATCGGTAGGAAGACGAGGGGATCCTGATGCAGCATGCCGATGCCGTGTGCAAGGGCGTCAGCGGGGGAGGCGACGTTGAGCGTCTCTCCGTCGAGAGTGACGGTACCGGAGTCGGCCGTGTAGAAGCCGGTGAGGATCTTCATGAGAGTCGACTTCCCTGCACCGTTCTCGCCAAGGAGACCGTGCAGGTGTCCCGCTTCCACGTCGAGTGTTACTCCGTTGTTGGCGTGGACCGGCCCGAAACGTTTGTGGATGTCCCGCAGCTGGAGGCTCATGCAGGCGTAAGCCTAGAGAGTGCGGACGGCCGTTGCAGTATGGAGTGGGGGGACGGAGTTTCCCGTCCCCCCACCGACTGCTAGCTGGAGGTGTCGGCGCCCTTCATGCCTTCGAGGAGGCTGGGCATATACCAGATTTCCTTCTCGGAAGCTTTGGCCCCATCGGCCAGGAAGGACGATCCATCCTGGAAGTTGAGCGGTCCCTGCCAGAGGTTGATCGATCCGTCGGCGAGTCCGGCGATGAACGTATCGAGCTGCGCCTTGTTCTCGGCCGAAAGACCGGGGCCCTCTTCGAAACCGACCGCCGATGTGTCTGGGTTGTTGATGTTCGACCAGTCAGGTGGATTCCACTCCCACGAGCTCTCGAACGTGCCATCGATCACGGACTGGGCGACCTCGAGATAGGCCGGTCCCCAGTTGAAGTACGGCACGCCAAGGCAGATCTCGGGCTTCTCGTCGCAGGCGTTCTTGAAGTCGTATGGAACGGCCCAGACGCTCTCGCCCGAATCGGCCCGTTGGCCGGCAACGACCAGCGCCTCGGTCGTGTCGATGCCGGAGATCACCACGTCGGCACCACCATCGAAGAAGTTGTTCGCAACGACCGTCGGGTCTGCCGTCACACCCGGGATATTGAACCAGAAGCCGATCCACGACACTTCGAACTGCAGGTCGGCGGCATCTTTGCCCCGGTAGTTCTCCCAGCAGTACTTCGCGCCGAGAAAGGCCGAGTCTGTGAGACGCCGAGTTTCATCGTTGGCGAGTGGTCCGAGGTATGCGATCGAGCCGGTCTGCGTCGTCAGCGCAGCAGCACATCCCGCCATCATCTTGCCGTAGATCATCTGGCCCATGATGTTGCCGAGGTTGGACAGGTTCCTGAAGTCCTGGCCGTCCTTCCATGCGCTGTCGCCCGACGTCCAGATCATCGGTACCTCGGGGTGCGCCGCGGCCGCTGCCAGGACGCCATCTTTCATGTCGTCCGATGTCGCGAAGACGAGCTGAGCGCCCTGTGAGATCATGTCATCGGCGACCTGTTCGACCGTGGTGCTCGGACGGTCCGAGGGGTTCACCTTGTCGAGAACGATCATCTTGGCGCCAAGCCTGTCCACGATGTACTGGCCGGCCTCATAGTTCGCCTGGCTCCACCCGCGGTCGTTCTGTGGTCCGACCAGGATCATCCCGAACGTGAGCTGGCTCGCTGCGGCCGTTGTCGTTGTGGCGCCCGCCGCCTCGGTTGTGGTCGTCCCGGTGCCAGAACACGCCGCGACAATCAGTGCTAATACGGCTGCCACCAGCAAGAGCGGCGACAGTCCCTTCGTCCGTGTCATGCGTTCCTCCATCCCTGAACCTGCCCATTTGGGCCGGCATCTGTTCCCATGCTATCGCGCAGAAGTGGGCCCCTCGCCGACCATCGATTCGGGCATCTCCACCAAGACAGCAGAGCCGGTCGCGGTGACGGACTCACCGGCGGAGAAGTCGGTGTCGACGACCACCTTGCGGCCCTTGATCTCGATGAGTGTGCCGACGAGACGAACCGG
>CAYLHS010000046.1:0-18287 GCA_964383535.1 uncultured Acidimicrobiia bacterium | reverse complement strand
TGAGCGGGCTCTTCGCGATCCTCTTCCTGGTGCTCTACGAAACCTTGTCGGTGGTTCCGACGCAGTTCATCTCCTTCACTCCTCACCTGACGACGTTGCTGGTGTTGGGGCTGGCCACCCAGCGGCTTCGCATGCCCGCAGCCGACGGCCTCCGATACCGCAAGGGAGAAGCGGTCTAGGGAGGTTCACGGCTCGCAGCAGGAGTGCTTCCGCGTTGGTGTGAACGCTTCTCGCGGGCAGAGCCCCTTCAGGCCATCGGGCCTTGCCGGCCGCCGCCGTACGCAGCGACCAGCACGAGTCGTTCGGCTACAAGGAGGCCAAGAGCGTGTCGATCTCGGTGTTGAATCGCTCAGGCTGTTCGAGATTGGTGAGGTGCCCGGCGTCCTCCACGACTACGAGGCGAGCATTCGGCATGGCCTCCGCAAGTTCAATCGACAGCGGCGGCGGGACCGTTTGGTCACTCTCGCCGACCATGACCAACGTCGGAATCGTGATGCCTTCGACCGCGTCGAGGAGATCGAATTCGGCAAGCGAGCGCATGCCGAGGTAGTGCTGGAACGGATCGCCGGAGGCGAACTGCTCGAGAAACCCGTCCACGACTTCGGGATTGTGTTCGAGCGTCGCCGGAGCGAAGAGCGCCGGCTTGAACGCTTCGAGCAGCGGTCCAAGGCCGTGCTCGAGAACCAAGTTCATCGATGTGCGGATCACCTCGCGCAGCCCGTCATCCAATCGCGCCGAGCTGTCGGAGACCACAAGGCCGACGAATCGTTCCGGGAAGTCGACCGCGAGCTGAAGGGCCGTCATCCCTCCGAGCGATAGGCCGACGACCACGCACCGCTCGATGCCGAGCTGATCGAGGATGCCGTCGATATCGGATGCATAGTCGGCGACTTTGAGGGTGCCGTACGTTCGATCCGACTTGCCGAATCCACGCATGTCGATGCGTACGATTCGATGCGTCTCGGAGAAGTGGGCGACCTGCGGCGCCCAGTTGGTGACGTCGCCGCCGTTGCCATGGAGAAAGACGAGAGGAGGGTCCCCCTGGCCTTCATCAAGCACGTGCAGTCTGACGCCGTGGACATTGACCAGCATGTTGGGCTCCTTTCCGTGACCGGAACCGGTCACATGGGGTCGTCGCCTTGAAGGAAGGGGACGATCGCGTTGAAGAGAACGTGGGCGTTGATCCCGCGAGAGAGCACGTACTCATCGGTTGTCGGCATCGGCTCCCTCCGACCGTCGAAGTGCGCAACCGTGACGGTCTCAAGTGTACGCTAGCGTGATCCGGGAGCGTCTCTGAGATGGTCCTTCTCGTGAGGCTGTGGAGCTCCGCTGATCAGCGATTCGGGAGGTATCCGGCGTGAGCTGCTGTGCCGACCTGTGGTCCGTACCAGGCTACGTTGGTGGGAACCGCCCCCTCCGTCCTCGGCTTCGCCTCGGCCACCTCCCCCAACGCTCGCGTCGCTCGCTGGGGGAGGAAACGGGAACCGCCCTGCCTCGGCTGCGCCGAGTCCACCTTCCCCAACGCTCGCTTGACTCGCTCGGGGGGAAACGGGGCTCGCGATGCGAGCGCTAGCCTGCCGGCCGGCCGACGAACTGGATTCCTGCGAGTGCCAGCTCGTTGAAGGGCGTCTTCCCATCGACCGAGACCGACGGGTACGTCGACGTGATCGTGATCGTCACCTGCGTTGTGGCCAGACTGTCGACCGATACCACCTGGGGACGTGCGTTGTTGTCATCGAGCGAACCGATCACGGGCGCACCCGGTGCGTCATCGAGCGTGATCTCGTACCCCTTCACCTTGTAGTTCATCTTGAACTTCGTATCATCCGCGACGTTCGTGAAGATGATCTGCGTGAGCTTGTACGCCTGAGGGAATGTCACCGTGATGACCGCGCCGACTCCCTTGGCCGACGCATCGTTCCAGTACGTGTCGGGGTCGTCGTCGAAGAGCTTCGCGCACGCGAACGTATCGTTGAGCTCGCTCGAGCATGTCTCGTCGATCACTGGGATATCCACGGGCGCGGGGAGCGTCGTCGAGGAAGTACTGGTCGTTGTCGATTGTGCGACGGTTCCGCCTTTGCCGCCGAAGATCGAGTTGACGATGAAGGCGAGCAGCGCGACAACTGCAACCGTTCCGAGGATGATCACGAGGGCACGTGCACCTGCGGTGGTCCGGATGATCGGCTGTGGAGCGACTGGGAGAGGGCCTTGGCTGAGGCGGGCGCCACACTGCTCACAGTGCCGGTTCGTCGCCGGGTTGGCCGCACCACAGGACGGGCACACGACCGTCTCCTGCCGGGAGGGGGGCGGCGACGCTAGAGGTTCTTCCGGCGCCTGATCGTCCAGAGCGAACTCCTCGTATCCTGACTCCGGGAGCGGTCCTGCCCACTGTCCGCACTGGGGGCAGAACTCCTGATCCTCGAAGACCTCTCCGCAGTTGCTGCAGGTGATGTGTGCCAACGGCTGCCTTCCTCTCCGAGCTATTCTGCCACGCGCGTGTACGCAGTCGCGATCAGGACCGCTGAAAGCTGGACGATCGGCAACATTGCCGGTGGTTTGCTTCTTCTCGTGCTCATCTCGCTCGCCCTGGCGGCGTTCATTCGTGTCACACTCCGCCGATAGCATCCTCGTATGACCTACCGATGTGAATGTGGCTTCCGTTCCGCGAAGTGGATGGGCTTCTGCCCGCAGTGTGGCTCGCGCGATGCCCTGACCGAGGATGCACCAGACCGCGACATTGCGGACATCGTGGATGCGCGAGCGGCAGTCGGCTCTGTCCGGCGCCGCGACCCGGTAGGGCTCGAAGAGGTGGACAGAGTGCTCGGGGGAGGCGTCGTTCCGGGCGCGGTGACGCTGGTCGGAGGGGAACCCGGCGTGGGCAAGTCGACATTGCTGTTGCAGATGGCAGGGTCGTTTGCCGCTCAGGGTCATACGGTGCTGGTTGCATCGGCAGAGGAGTCCGTCGACCAGGTCGGTTTGAGGGCGAAGCGGGTCGGTCTCGATACCGAGGGTGTGTCGTTGGTGGGGGAGGCGGACATCGACGCCGTGCTGTCCGCGGCCCGCACTCTCGCACCCGACCTGCTCATCGTCGACTCGATCCAGACGGTGTTTGCGCCGGATATCGGGTCGACGGCCGGAACGGTCACGCAGGTGCGGGAGTGCGCCGCACGGGTCATCGCCCAGGCCAAAGCGCGGTCGATGGCTGCGATCCTCGTCGGTCATGTCACCAAGGATGGGGGCATCGCCGGCCCCAAGACTCTCGAGCACATGGTCGACATCGTCCTCTACCTCGAGGGCGAAGACAGCGTGGGGTTCCGGGTGTTGCGAGGATTGAAGAACCGCTTCGGCCCCACGCACGGGCTCGGCCTCTTCGAAATGCGAACAAACGGCCTCACCGAGGTCGCCGATCCGTCCGCCGCGCTCCTGTCGGAGTGGCGGGGTTCGGTGCCTGGGACGGTCGCGTTCCCGTCCGTCGAAGGCAGGCGGCCGGTGCTCGTAGAAGTACAGGGTCTGGTTGCGCCGAGCCAGGTGCCGCAGCCTCGGAGGAGCGTCAGAGGGGTGCCGCCCGCTCGCGTTCATCAGCTCTTGGCTGTTATGCAACGGCACGCAGGGATCGTTCTGTCGTCGAGTGAGGTGTACGTGAACGTGGTCGGCGGCGTCCACGTCTCGGAGCCTGCCGTCGATCTGCCAATCGCCCTGGCGCTCGCTTCGTCGGTGTTCGACGTGCCGCTCGGGTCCGTGGCCTCGTGGGGCGAGGTCGGGCTGACGGGTGAGATCAGGGCCGTCCCGAACGAGCGCCGGCGGCGCGAGGAAGTTGCGCGGTTGGGGATCGAAAGGGTCGTCGCCGGGACGAAGGGCGTCCCGTTGGGGCTTCGCGAAGCCCTGGAGTCGCTGTTCTCCCAGTCGAGATGAGGTAGTGTTCGTCTGGCTCCTACGCACTGGCCGATATGACCGCCGACTTCTTCCTCCAGACTATCCAGCGCCTCGCTCCTGGCACACCGCTCAGACGGGGACTCGGTCGCATCATCCAGGAGCAGAACGGCGCCCTCGTTGTTCTCGGCGACGGCCCGGAAGTCGACGCCATCTGCTCGGGCGGGTTCGAGCTCGCGCAATCGGAGTTCTCTCCTGCCCGGCTCGCGGAGCTGGCCAAGATGGATGGTGCCATCGTCCTCGACGATTCCTGGGGGGCGATTCTCCGAGCGAATGTGCATCTGTTGCCCGACCCCGCGATTCCCACGAGCGAGACCGGGGCACGTCACCGAACAGCGGAGCGAGTCGCTGCCCAGACGGGCAAGCCGGTGGTCGCCGTCAGTGAGGACCGACGCGTTGCAACACTCTTCCTGAATACCAGACGACAGGAACTCCAGGATCCGACCGATCTGATTCGGTATCTCAACCAGTCTCTCGCAACGCTCGAGCGGCTCCGGAGGCGTCTCGACCAAGCCGAGGAGAAACTGACGCCCCTCGAGGTGTCGGACATGGTGACCTACCGATCCGTGGTCGCCGTCGTCCAGCGAGCGGAGCTGGTCATGCGGATCGGCGCGTCCATCGACGAGGACATCATCGGCCTCGGCGGAGTGGGCGATCTCACTCATCTCCA
Organism: uncultured Acidimicrobiia bacterium; assembly: GCA_964383535.1. Classification (GTDB taxonomy): domain Bacteria; phylum Actinomycetota; class Acidimicrobiia; order Spongiisociales; family UBA4744; genus CAYLHS01. The sequence goes on along the minus strand of CAYLHS010000046.1, from coordinate 13,687 downwards.
ACTCACCGACCTGCTCCAGGGGGTGGAAGAGCTACGCGATCTCGTCGTGCGTGACTACGTCCGGCCCCTTCGCAAGGGAACCTTCGAGCGGCGCCTCTCCCGGCTCGATGGGGTCCCGACGTCGGAGATCCACGATCCGGAGGTCGTCGGGGCGGCCCTGGGGTTCGAGCACCTCGAGGAACGAGCAGAGCCGCTCGGTCTGCGCGTACTCGATCAGGTACCCAGGCTCCCCGACAGTATCAGGGAAGGGGTGGCGAGGCACTTCCGAAGCTTCCAGAAGATGCTGAACGCGTCCGAGACCAAGCTCGCTGCGGTGCCCGGCGTCGGCAAGGCGCGTGCGAAGGAGCTTCGCAGGGTGCTGGATCGTCTGAGGGGATCTACCCGCGCCTGGGAGCACGACGACTAGCGTTTGTTGAGAGCTGAGGCTGTCAACAGCTCGTACTTCGTGCCCCGTATCGTGTATTGCCGTGGAACAACGTTCCGGGGCTTGATCTCGCGTACGGCTCGCCCTGCGGTGGTGCATCGATCGAGGTAGCGTACGAGATAGGAGGCACGGCAGGCGGAGCCTGCCGCTAGAATCGCTATCCCGACCTGAGGTTCCATGGCCACAACGTCCAAGAAATCCGGCACGTCCGCGACGAGACGAACCACCGCGAAAGCGTCCGCGAAGAAGCCGGCCACTGCGAAGAAGCCTGCTGCCGGGGCCAAGAAGTCGGCCACCGCCAAGAAGCCGGCCACTGCGAAGAAGTCCGCTGCTGCGACCAAGAAGCCGGCCACCACCAAGAAACCGGACGCGAAGACGAAACCGGCGAGAGCGGCGAAAAAGCCAGGTTTCGAGGTTGGCGACAAGGTGGTGCACCCTCAACATGGTGCAGCCGTCATCGTCAAGAAGATGCGCCAAACGGTGGGCGGCTCTCGCCAGGACTACTTCGTCCTCGATATCGCGACCGAGCAACTCACCGTGTTCGTGCCCGTAGCGACCATCAACGAGACGATCCGGCCGGTGATCTCCAAGAACCAGGCGCGCAAAGTGCTCGCGGTGTTCAAGGAGCCCCCACAGGAGGCGGGCAGCAACTGGAGCCGCTGGTACAAGGTCCTCAACGAGAAGATGACCAGTGGGGACATCTATCAGGTCGCCGAAGTCGTCCGCGATCTCACCTATGCACAGCAGATCAAAGGCATCTCGCCGGCGTTGAAACGCATGCTGTCTCGTGCCCGATTGACGCTCACCTCCGAGCTCCAATTCGCGCTCGACGTGGACGAGGAAGATGCCACGAAGCGCCTTGATCGTGCACTGCCCAAAGTGGAGGAGCCTCCTGCCCCGTGATCGTCGAACTGGTCCGCCTCCTCATCACGCTGGCCCTGATGGCAATCGGATACAAGGTGGGTCCGTCGCTGTACGCGGACAGCCCCGACACCGCTCAGGTACTCGGTGCGATCATCGGTACCGGGACAGGCTACGTGGTCGGCGGCGTGGTAGGGAGGCTGTTCCGATCCTCCCTCGACTCGATCCCGAAGTCGATCGTCGCCCGGTCCACCGGCCCTGAGCTGTTCGCCGGCGCGTTCGGGATGGTTGTCGGCGTCTTCATCGGACTCGTCGTTGCCCTCCCGGCGGTCGTGTTCCTCCCCGCCGAGGTCGGTGTACCCATCGCGGTCCTGATCGTGCTGATGCTCGCGATCGCCGGTGCCCGTCTCTTCGCGGGACGAGCCGATGAGATCCTCGCGGCGACGGGGCTGAGGCGGCGAGGCGGTCTCGTCAGCAGGTCGCTCACCGATACCGGATTCCTGCTCGACTCCTCGGCCGCGATCGATGGTCGAGTGCTGAACATCGCACGCCTCGGTCTTCTTCGAGGACGGGTGTGGGTCCCCGGGTTCATCATCGACGAGTTGCAGGGGTTGGCGGATTCGAGCGACGCGGATCGTCGGCGTCGTGGGCGGAGGGGGCTCGACGTCATCGAGGCGCTCCGAGATATCCCCGAGGCGGACATCGCAGTTCTCGAGGACACGGTTCCCGGCGTTGACGAGGTGGACGCGAAGCTGGTCGCTGCTGCGGGAAGGGCCGGTCTCACCATCATCACGACCGACCACAACCTGTCGCAGGCGTCGGTCGCGCGGGGCATCGAAGTGCTCAATCCGTTCGCGGTCGCAGATGCCATGAGAGCGCCGGTCTCCGTGGGTGACCGAGTGCACGTCTCGATTCGCCGGGCGGGTACGGAACCGGGCCAAGGCGTCGCGTTCTTCGACGACGGGACGATGGTGGTCGTCGAAGCGGCAGCGAGCCTCGTCGGGGAGGAAGTGGACGTGGAGGTGACCGCCACGACCCGAACGGCCGTCGGTCGTATGGTGTTCGGCAGGCTGGTGTCCTGACCGTGGGCCCGTGCACAGGATGGGGCTTCGACGCACACCGGTTCGGCGGTGATCCACCTGTGGTACTCGCAGGCGTGGTCGCCGACTCGACCAGGGGCCTCGCGGGGACCTCGGATGCAGACGTCGTCGCACACGCCGCCGCCGATGCACTTCTCGGCGCCACCGCGCTTGGTGACCTCGGCTCCTTGTTCCCTTCCGACGACCCCACGTGGGTGGGAGCCGACAGTATGGAGCTACTCGCGATTGCCGTACGGCGGTGCACCTCGCAGGGGCTCGTCGTATCGCACCTCGATGTGACAGTCATCGCGCAAAGTGTGCGGGTCGCACCGATCCGAGAGCAGATGCGGCGACGGCTGGCATCGGTGGTCGGTGTGCGCGTCGATGCCGTCTCGGTCAAGGCGACGTCGACAGACGGCATGGGCTTCACCGGTCGGGACGAGGGGGTTGCTGCAGTCGCGGTCGCCACTGGCACGCGACCGTTACCATCGGGTGGATGAGAGTCTTCAATACGCTCGGTCGTACCTACGAGGAGTTCGTTCCCCGCGATCCGGGGAAGGTGTCCATGTACGTGTGCGGTCCGACGGTGCAGTCTGAGCCCCACGTCGGGCACGGACGGTTCGCCGTGGCGTTCGACGTGGTGCGGCGCTACCTGATGTGGCGCGGATTCGACGTCACCTATGTCCAGAACGTCACGGACGTCGAAGACAAGATCATCGCCGCAGCCCAGGAGCAGGGGATTCCTGTCGAGGAGCTCGCCGTTCGCATGACAGCAACCTTCACCGAGGTGTTCGCGAAGCTCGGGGTACTGCAACCGGATGTCGAACCCAGAGCGACCGAACACATCTCGCAGATGCAGGCGATGATCGAGGCGTTGATGGAAAGGGGGCACGCCTACGAGTCGGACGGCGACGTCTACTTCTCGGTGCGTTCCTTCCCCGGCTACGGGAAGCTGTCGGGTCACCGTGTCGACGAGCTGATCTCGGGCGCAAGGGTCGAGCCCGACGAGCGCAAACGCGACCCGCTCGACTTCGCACTGTGGAAGGGGATGAAACCGGGCGAGCCGTGGTGGGAGTCACCGTGGGGTCCGGGACGGCCGGGCTGGCACATCGAGTGCTCGGCCATGTCGCTCGAGTATCTGGGCGACGGTTTTGATATCCACGCCGGTGGTAGCGACCTCATCTTCCCGCACCACGAGAACGAGATCGCGCAGTCGGAGGCGGCGACCGGCGCCCGGTTCGCCCGCTACTGGCTCCACAACGAGATGATCAACCTCGGGGGAGAGAAGATGGCCAAGTCGACGGGTCATGTGATCGACCTGACAGACGCAGTTGAGCGGTTCTCTCCCATGGCGGTGCGCCTCTTCTACCTACGCGCCCACTACCGGACCCCGCAGGAGTACAGCGAGGATCTGCTTGCGGACGCGAGGTCCGCCGTAGAGCGCCTCTGGGCATTCCATCGGAGGGGCACACCATCGGGCGAGCCCGATCCCGAGGTCATCGATCGCTTCGTCGAGGCGATGGACGACGACTTCAACACCCCGGAAGCCGTGAGTGCGTTGTTCGAAGTGGTCCGAGAGGGAAACCGCGTTCTCGATGCCGGCGGCGACGCAGGTCAACACTTCGCGACGTTCGCGACCATCGCCGGCGTGCTCGGGCTGTCCCCTCCCGACACAGACCTCGAGGGCCTCGCCGAGCAGCTCGCCGAGCTCGCGAGCTCGCTTGATGTGGCGCGCGGCTCGACGCCGGAGGCAACCATCGAACGGTTGCTCGACGCTCGATCGGAGGCTCGTGCGCGTAGCGACTGGGCGACCGCGGACACGATCAGAGTGCGAATAGGCGCAATGGGGATTGTCATTGAGGACACGGCAGATGGCGCCCGCTGGCATCGGGACTGAGCTGGAGGGAGTCCACGCGGTCGAGGCAGCGCTCGACGCGGGGAGGGTCGTCGCGATCGAAGTCCAGACGTCGCGTGCGCATCGGCTGGGCAGCCTCGTCGACAAGGCGACGGCTCGCGGTGTCGACGTCACGATCGTCGATCGGATCGAGACGGTGACCGATGCTCCCCAAGGGATCAGGGCGGTCGCGAGGCCGCTCCGCACCTACGATCTCGATGAGCTCGCGGAGCCTGCACCCGCAGCACTCGTCGTGCTCGACCATCTTCAGGACCCGCACAATGTGGGAGCAGTCGGGAGGTCTGCGCTCGCGGCAGGCATGACGGGATTCGTCGTGTCGGATAGGCGGGCGGCGCCACTCCAGGCGACCGCGTTCAAGGCGGCCGCGGGAGCATTCGAACGGCTGCGAGTGTGCGTTCACTCGTCGATCGCCGACGCGGTCGTTCGTCTCCAACAGGCCGGTATCTGGGTCGTGGGGTTGGGGGCCGATGCCGAGACACCGCTGTTCGGGTTGGGCCTGTTCACGGAGCCGGTCGCGCTCGTGGTGGGCGGGGAAGGCGCCGGGCTGTCGCGGCTGGTTCGGGACCGAAGTGATGTCATCGTACGAATCCCGATGGCCCCATCCGTAGAGAGCCTCAACGCATCGGTGGCAGCGACGCTCGCGATGTTCGAAGTCGGCCGAGTGCGTTCATGAGGCTATTCTCTTGGCCTGGTTCGGCCCTGCGCCGGACTTTGTGCTGGCGTAGCTCAGTCGGTAGAGCAGCCGCCTTGTAAGCGGCAGGTCGTGGGTTCGATTCCCTCCGCCAGCTCGGCGAAATCCGCGTCTCCGGGTTCGATTGCCTATACCCTTCTGGCTCGGAGGTGTTCAGTGCTGTCGCACCGTGACAAGATGGTGCTCGACTTCGAACGATCGTGGTGGATGCTGCCAGGTCCGAAGGATCGCGCGATCCGAGAGCATCTCGGGATCGGCGCAGGCGTCTACTACCAGGCGCTGCGGCGCCTCGTCGATGATCCAGAGGCGGCAGACTACGATCCTCTCACGATTCGGCGCCTCCGGCGGGTGCAGGCGAAACGATCCAGAGCCGCACGGCAGCAGGTTGATACGGCGGAACACTGATGGCACGACATGCAGCTCCTGGCCTGAGAGGCTTTCTGAGGGAACTCGGCATGTTCACCCTCAAGGTCCTCTTCTGGGCCGTGATCGTCTTCGGTGGCGTCGTGGTCCTTACCAAGGGGATCGGCTGGCTTGCCACGTCGCCGACAACGACCGGCGCCGCGGCAGTCTCGACGACGTCTCTCGTGGCGGGCGCGACGGGGACGGCCCCGACGACATCAACCGCTTCGACGACGACCGCCTCCTCGACGACATCGGCGGTCGCGTCGACAACGACGACCGAACCGGTACGGGCTCCCGAGGACATCAGAGTGCAAGTGTTGAATTCGACCACCCGCGCCAAGATCGCGGCCGCGCTGACCGATGTTCTGGCATCCGCCGGCTACCAGACGATCGACGCCGACAACTACAGCCATGCGCTCGATCAATCGACGGTGTGGTATGCGCCAGGGTTCGAGAGTGAAGCGCGGGTCATCGTCGATGCGTACATTCCCGATGCCGTCGTCCAAGAGTCGCCGGGCCCGCTGGAGGTCGACATCCTGGTGGTGATCGGCGCCTCGTACCAAGAGTGAACCCGATCAGTCGCCGTCGAAGGGTGCCGCCAGGCCTGTGGACGGTGTGGGCATGGTTGATGGTCGCACTCGGAGGCGTGTCGATCGGCGCCGGGATCGTCGGCGGGATCCTCGCCCCCAGCGTTCTGCTCGACATCGTGTCGTTCTGGCCGCTCGTGGTCGTCCCTCTCGTGGCAGCAGTGATCCTGTGGAGGCGGCGGTCGTCGAAAGCCGGGGCAGCGCCACCGCTTCTGCTGATCACCCTTGTGGCGTTGGTCGTCGGTCTGCACCTCCTCGGATGGTCGAAGCTCCCCTCGGCAGCCGCCGACCTCATCGGTCCACCTGTCCAGGATGGGACGGTGTCGTTGGCGATCTCCCTTGCGGGCGCCCTCGCAGTCGACGCAGCTGACGCCCCTTTGTATGTAGTCGATCTGGACAGGGCGGGAGGAAGTCTGGGGGTCCCGGAGGCGCTCGAACGATCGACCGACGGAGCGCTCTCGATCGACATCGCCCAGAGAGACGGGGGCCGTTGGTTCCAGACGAAGGGCTGGACGATGAAGCTTGCCCGTCGACCGGTGTGGAGCCTTCACCTCACATCTCCTCAACTCGACGCCAACCTGAGAGAGCTGGCGATCGACTCACTGGAGATCGACGGATCGGGAACGGTGCTGCTGGGGCCGTCTCCGGCCACCGTCACCGTGACCGGTACTTTCGCCCTCGACGTGCCGGCAGGCGTTCCGGTCGAGGTCCATGGAAGCGCGTCGGTGCCATCCGGTTGGGAACCGACCGACGACGGCTACAGATCACCGGGCTCGGGAACGTCGATCTCCATTTCTGTAACCGAAGGGTCGCAGGTCGTGATCAAAGAGCTGTGAGTACACTCCGTGGAATGACGAAACTGCCGGGGTACGACCAGCTCAGACGGGCAGGAATCACCTCGTGGAGCGTGCTGGGGGCGATGCTGTTGCTTGCAGCGCTCATCTGGGTGATCCAGGCCGTGAGTGTCGTCTGGCCTCCTTTGGTCCTCGCAGTCGCCGTGATCTACCTGCTGTCACCGCTCGTGGACCTGCTCCAGAAGTACAAGGTGCCGAGGCTCATCGGGTCCTGTCTCTCGTATCTGCTGTTCGCAGGTCTTCTCGTCGCTCTCGGTTTCATCGTCATCCCGATCATTCAGGATCAGTTCGCCGAGTTCGGAACGAGATTCCCGCAGATCGTCGACGATGTCGAGAAGTTCATCACCGACCTCGGAAACCGGTTTGGCTTCACCGTCGGCACATTCGACTTCCAGTCGATCCTCAACTGGTCGTCGACGTTCTTCAGCCCTGAGCGGATCCAAGGCTTGCTCGGCCAAGTCGGGACGTTCGCGAAGACCGGGATGCAGGTACTGGCCGTTTTCGTTTTGGGACCCGTGCTCGCGTTCTACATGCTGATGGACCTGCCGTCGATCCGGCGACGGACCCGTGACCTGCTGCCGGAGAGGATGCGGTCGGAACTCGTTCATGTTGCCAACCAGGTGGGCAGGGTCGTCAGCGGCTTCGTACGGGGCCAGCTTCTCGTCGCTCTGATCGTCGGTCTCCTGTCCAGCCTCGGCCTGTGGGTCCTCAGAGTTCCGTTCTGGCTCGTAATCGGGATGACCGCAGGCCTTCTGAACATCATTCCGTTCGTGGGTCCGATCGCGGGTGGCGCGCTCGCAGGAATCGTGTCGCTGCTGTTCAACGATGTCGTGACCGCCATCTGGGCCGTCCTGATGTTCGTGGCGGTGCAGCAGTTCGACAACCATGTCATCAGTCCGAACATCCTGCGCAAACGCGTGCAGCTCCATCCGGTATTCATCCTGCTCGCGTTGTTGCTCGGAGCGTCGCTTGGCGGCTTCTTCGGGATCTTGATCGCCGTGCCGGTGGCGGCCGTGGCCAAGGTCGTTGCAGGCCACTTCTGGCGCACTCGGGTGCTGGGCGAGTCTTGGGAGGAGGCCGCCGAAGCTGTCGCTCCAGAGTACGTCCCACCAAGCAGAGAGACCATCGTCGGCAGGCTGCGGCGTGCCGGTCCCCCGGGTGGGCACGAGGCGGACGTCGAGGAGCCGACGGCCGACGAGTAGCCGGTGCTCCGTCCTGCACGGAGCGTGTGGTTCGGGTCATTGTCTGAGAGCCGTCGTGAGAGTCGGAATGGTCCGATGAGTGGACCGTGGTCTGGAGGTGTGCCTAACCTGTCGGGAATTCCTAGGGAGGAGATCAGGTGGCGGGCAGGCCGGGAAGCAGGCTTCTGTCCTGGCGGCACAGCGCGGAAGCCGACCCCGTACCAGCTTCCGGAAGGGGAGGCACGTTCGGTATCTGGTTGGGGATCCTCGTCCTGGTGGCATTCGCCGTGGCGGCTCTCGGCGGCCGAGCTCTTGCCTCGGTCGGGCATCTCGGTGGCAGTACCGTCGTTGCCCAAGTTGATCACAGTCTCGGAGCGCGACTGCTGAACGTGACAGTCGACGGACTTGTGGTCGGGTTGATCATCGCTCTCACATCGGTGGGTCTCTCTCTGATCTACGGCGTCACCGGTCTGATCAACTTCGCTCACGGCGAGCTGGTCACGTTTGGGGCGGTAGTGGCCTGGTTTCTCAATGCCGGTTCGTGGGGATTTCGGGTGACGCTTGCTATTGCCGCCCTCCTGGCCGTCGTCGCAGGCGGGCTGCTCGGTGCCGGTTTGGAGAAGGGAGTCTTCAGGCCACTGCGCCGGCGCAAGGTGCCCAACGTGTCGCTCATCGTGACGACCATCGGCCTTTCGCTGGTGTTGCGGCACGTCATCCTCATCTGGTACGGACCACAAGTCCACAAGTACCGCGACTACGCCATCGAGATCGCTCGCGACTACGGGCCCGTGTCTATCACGGATGTGAAGCTGGCAATCATCATCATCTCGCTGCTGGTCCTCGGCCTCGTCGGTGTGCTGCTCATGAAGACCAAGCTCGGGACCGGCATGAGGGCGGTGGCCGACAACCGCGAACTCGCAGAAGCTTCAGGCATCGACGTTCGCAAGGTGATCCTGGCCACCTGGGTTGGGGGCGGCGCCCTGGCCGCCCTCGGTGGCGTCTTCCAGGGCATAGGTTTCGCCGGTGTCTCCTGGGATCTCGGTTTCAAGCTGCTGTTGTTGATGTTCGCTGCGGTGATCCTGGGCGGGTTGGGGACCGCCTTTGGTGCCATGGTGGGCGGGATTCTGATCGGTGTCGTGACACAGATCTCCAGTCTCTGGCTCTCGACCGAATTCAAGCTGGTGATCGCGTTCGCAGTGCTCATCATCGTGCTGCTCGTACGGCCCCAGGGCATCCTCGGTAGGAGGGAGAGGGTGGGATAGTGGATATCGTCCGCTCCCTGGTCGACGCCATTCGTTCGGCGTTGGGTGCCTCGGCCGTGATGTTTGCGCTGGCCGGAGTTGGGCTCAACGTCATGTTCGGCTATACCGGCCTCCTCAACTTCGGCCATGTCGGGTCGCTGTTGGTGGGCGGCTACGGAGTGGCTATCACCGTCAACCTGGGTGGGCCTCTCTGGTTGGGCGTTTTGATCGGGATAGCTGCCGCGGTCGTTCTCGGCCTCATCTATGGTCTTCCCACCCTGCGCCTGCGGGAGGACTACCTGGCCATCGTGACGATTGCCGCCGCCGAGATCCTGCGCCTGCTCACCCGATCCTCGGCCCTCGAGCCGATCACCAAAGGGGTGTTCGGTATCCAGAAGTTCGCCGACAGTTTCTACTCCCTCAATCCGTTCCCACGTGGTGTCTACGGGATCTGGAAGATCACCTGGGATGCCAACACGCTGTGGGCCATCCTGGTGGGCTGGGTGCTGGTCGGGTTGTCCGTGTTGCTGGTGTGGGCACTGACCAGGGCTCCTTGGGGCAGGGTTCTCAAGGCGATCCGAGAGGACGAGGACGCCGCCCGCTCGCTCGGCAAGAACGTCTTCGGGTACAAGCTGCAGAGCCTCGCTATCGGCGGAGCGATAGGTTCACTGGCAGGCATCTTCTTCGCCGTACAGACCCAGTCCGTGAACCCCGACTCGTTTCAGCCGCTCTTCACCTTCCTTGCGTATGCGGTGGTGATCCTGGGCGGTCCGGGACGCGTTCTGGGACCGGTGGTTGGGTCGGTGCTCTTCTGGTTCTTGCTGTCGTTCACGGAGGCAATACTCAGGCAGGCCACCCTGGCGGGTTTCATTCCGGCCTGGTTGCTCACAGCCCAGGAGGTGGCAGCCGTTCGATGGATACTGGTGGGCCTGGGACTGATGTTGTTGATGGCTTTCAGACCGCAGGGTCTGTTCGGGAGCAGAGAGGAGTCGCTGATCGATGCCCGCTGAGCTGCTGGATGCGCTTCCCTCTGTCCCAGGCATTCCCAAGCCTGACCCGATACTGGTGGCCGACGGTGTCACTCGTCACTTTGGCGGGTTGCTCGCCGTCGATGTGGATCACCTCGAAATCCAGCGGGGGGCCATCACCGGTCTGATCGGACCCAACGGGGCGGGCAAGACCACATTCTTTAATGTTCTCACCGGCTTCGACACACCGAACACGGGCAGCTGGTCGTTCTCGGGTAGGGACTTGGCGGGGCTGTCCGCCTACCAGGTCGCCAGGCTGGGGATGGTGCGCACGTTCCAGCTCACCAAAGCACTGATGAGGATGGCCGTCATCGACAACATGAAACTGGGAGCCACCGGTCAAACCGGCGAAGGGGTCCTGGGGGCGTTGCTTCCGTGGAGGTGGCGTCAGCAGGAGAAGGAGATCGAAGCGCGAGCTGAGGTTATCCTCGATCGCTTCACCTTGGGTCCCATGCGAGACGACCTGGCGGGTACGCTGTCCGGCGGTCAGCGCAAGCTCCTCGAGCTGGCTCGGGCGTTGATGGTCAAACCGGCCCTCCTCATGCTGGACGAGCCGACGGCGGGGGTGAATCCGGCGTTGACGGAGTCGCTGCTCGTCCACATCAAGGCTCTGCGAGACGAGGGCATGTCGGTGGTATTCATCGAGCACGACATGGATGTCATCATGGATATCAGCGACTGGATCGTAGTCATGGCAGAAGGGAAGGTCATTGCCGAAGGCCGACCGGCGGACGTTGCCGCCAATCCGGCCGTGATCGATGCGTATCTCGGCCGCGAGCATGGCGAGGCTGCCACGCCCTTGGAGGACTCGATCGGGGACCGTCCGGTCGGGGAGCAGGACCGATGACGGCCGCCGGGGCCCTCCTCGAGGTTCACGATGCCGTCTCAGGCTATCTGCCGGGCGTCGACATCGTGCGGGGGGGCCAGCTCACTTTGGACGAAGGGGAGCTCGTCGGCATCATCGGCCCGAACGGGGCCGGCAAGTCGACTCTGCTCAAGACCATCTTCGGACTGGTCTCATTGCGGTCGGGCTCGATCACGCTGCGGGGGGAGGAGATCTCCAATCTTCCTGCGCACGAACTCGTGCAGAAGGGCGTCGGGTTCGTCCCTCAGAACGACAACGTGTTTCCCTCATTGACCGTCGAAGAGAACCTCAAGATGGGCTGCTACCTGCGTCCGGAGCTCTATCGCGATCGGGCCGATTTCGTTGGCGATCTCTTCCCCCGGTTGCCGGAGCGCAAGAACCAACGCGTGGGGGCTATGTCGGGCGGCGAACGGCAGATGGTGGCCATGGGCCGGGCATTGATGATGAACCCGTCCGTGTTGTTGCTCGACGAGCCGTCGGCCGGACTGTCGCCCTCGAATCAAGGCGAGGTCTTCGATCGGATCCGTCAGATCAAAGAGACGGGCGTCTCGATCATCATGGTCGAGCAGAACGCACGGCGGTGTCTGCAGATCTCAGATCGGGGCTATGTGCTTGATCAAGGCCAGAACGCGTACACGGGTACGGGCCGGCACCTTCTCCACGACCCGAAGGTGATCGAACTCTATCTCGGCACGCTGGCAGTCAGGTAGCGATCCGCTGGAGCAGGTTCGGATCGTTCGAGTTCGGAACCATCGCTCTGACACGCCTGTAGCGGAAGGGGCCCCGAAGAGGCCCCTTCCGATCGATTGGCGGTTGGTGTGTCTAGCTGCCGACGTTGACGGAGCTGAGGGTGACCACTTGGCCGTCGCGGAACTCCCACACATCGTAGGTTCCCGCCGATGGCTCGCCTGCTGGCGTCCACTCGCCTGGCCCGGAAGCACCGTCATAGTCGATGTCCGTCCCGTCGTCGATCAACGCCTTGCAGTCCGAGTACTCATAGCACTTCGTGCCATCCCGAGTGACTCCGACCATGTTCGCGGCGATGTCGGCCGGCTTGTTCGACTTCGCCGTGTCGGCGGCGAGCGCCTCGATGATCGTACAGTCGTAGGCGTGTGCCGAGTAGATGGTGGCCACTCCCGGCGCAAAGTCTGCGAACGCCTTGGTGAACGCCTCTGATCCTTGGGAAGAAGGAGCTGTGCCCTTCATACCGTTGAGGACCGAAGGATCGTTCGCGTTGACCTGAGAGATCACGTCGGCCGACTGCATTCCGTCGGCGGTGTACATGATGTCCGGGCTGATGCCGTTCTCGATCAACCCGGTGATGATCCGGGTGCCCGTATCAGGGAACGAGATCAGCACCACGGCGTCGGGCGATGCATCGACGACCTGCTGGACGTCGGCGCTGAAGTCCGTTCCGTTCGGATCGTACGGGACATCCGCGGCGATCGTGGCGCCACCCAGTTTCAGCGCATCCTCCAGGAACTTCGCGAAACCCTGCCCGTACTCATCGTTCAGAGCAATGACCGCCACATTCTTGTGGCCGTCATCCAAGATGACGTTGGCGAGAGCTGGACCCTGGAGATTGTCAGGCGGAGCCGTCCGGAAGTAGAAGCCCGGTTCCGTGGTCTCATAGGTGGAGAGCGACGATCCCGTGTTCGACGGGGAGCACATCGGGATTCCCGCACCAGTGATCTTGTCGATCACTGACAGGGTGATTCTCGACGAGGCTGGACCAATGATCCCATCCACCTGTTCGGTCGTGATCAAACGGTCGGCGGTCTCCGCCGCCACCTGCTCGTTCGTTCCGGAGTCGCCGATCACCAGGGTGACGTCCTTGCCGTTGACACCACCGGCGTCGTTGATGTCCCGCACGGCCATCTGCACGGCTTCGACCATGGGTGGGCCGAGCACGGCCAGGTCGCCGGTCTGCGGCAGGTCGGTTCCGATCTTGAGTGCTGTGCCGCCACCGCCGCCGGAACATGCCGCGGCCACCAGCGAGAATGCTGCAACCACGAGCACCACCGATTTTAGATTCGTTCTCTTCATCTGCTTCCTCCCTTCACTGCCGACTGGCGGCAGCGAGTTACTGACCCGAACCGAAGTCCGGGTTGGTCGTGGAGTGTAGGCACGTTGGTCACTTGGATGTCGTGGATCGCAGCACGTTGTACCCTGACGGCACAGGAGGACAGGTGATCGAAGAGATTGCTCCCGTTGACGCGTACGCACGTGCGACGACCGCAGAGGTCATCGGCGTCACCGAGAACGGCGTGGTGTTGGACCGAACGGTGTTCTACTCGCGCGGTGGAGGCCAGCCCGGGGACACGGGCGCCCTCAGATGGGATGGCGGAACGGTGAGCGTTTCCGACACGCATCGCGTTGCGGGCGTGCCCACCCACGTCATCGAAGGGACACCGCCGGCGGTTGGTACCGCCGTCGAGGCCGAGATCGACTGGGAGCGCCGCCATCTCCTCATGCGGACCCACACGGCCCTCCACGTGTTATCGGCGATCATCTGGCGCGACTTCGACGCCAAAGTGACCGGCGGCAACATGGAAC
>CAYLHS010000045.1:0-18398 GCA_964383535.1 uncultured Acidimicrobiia bacterium | reverse complement strand
CCAACACTCGGCCCTGGCGGGCCTCGCGAGGGGAGGAAACGGGTACGGCCCCCTCCGGCGTCGAGCATCAGCTCGACGCCACCTCCCCCAACACTCGGCCCTGGCGGGCCTCGCGAGGGGAGGAAACGGGTACGGCCCCCTCTGTCCTCGGCCTGTGGCCTCGGCTTCCCCAACGTCGCTTTGCTCTGGGGGAGGAAACGGGTCGCTCTAGAACTCGTTCTCGAGTTCTTTGACCTTGTTGACCCTCCGCACGTGGCGCTCGGCCCCTGAGAACGTGGCGTTCAGGAAGGCAGCGACGATCTCGTCGGCGAGCGCAGTGCCGACGACCCTGCTTCCGATCGCCAGGACGTTCACATCGTCGTGTTCGACGCACTGGTGGGCCGTGTAGGTGTCGTGCGCGAGGCCTGCCCTGATGCCTCGCAGCTTGTTCGCTGCGATCGACGCACCGGCTCCCGATCCGCAGACGACGATGCCTCGTTCCGCAGTCCCATCGAGAACCATCCTGCCGACGGCCGCAGCGAAGTCGGGGTAGTCGACAGGCTCCTCCGAGTGGGTGCCGACATCGACGATGTCATGACCCGCTGCTCTCAGAAGGCGGGCGATGTGCTCTTTGAGCTGATAGCCGGCGTGATCCGAACCCACGGCGATGCGCATGGCTGCCTCTCTTTCGGGGCCAGGGTACTCGTACAATGCCGGGATGGATCACACCGGTGGGGTTGTACGCAGGGTGTTCGCGCTTCTGATCGTCCTCCTGCTCATGGTCGTGGCGGCTCCTGCTGCGGTCGCCGAGACGACGGGTCCGTATCACTCGGTAGCCATCCAACCGGGCGATGGGGTGACTCTCACTTGGAACGATCACCACTACGCCGGATCGCTCGAGGTGACGTCGGCGTCCGATGGACTCGTCGTGCTCGACCACGTGGGCATCGACGACTACCTCCTGGGAATCCAGGAGGTGCCGTTCTCGTGGCCGATAGAAGCGCTGAAGGCCCAGGTGGTCGCGGCCCGCACATACCTCGCGTGGACGTTGACACGAGGTCGTGCCGGCGCCGGCGCGACCTACGGTTTCGACATTTGTGCCTCGTCGGCATGCCAGGTGTATGGAGGCTTGGATCAGGTGGCGAGCGATGCCGGTCGCCGGTGGGAGGAGGCCGTCGTGAGCACCGCCGGACAGATCCTCGTCTACGACGGGGCCCCTGCCTTCACGATGTACAGCTCGACCACTGGTGGGCGGACACGCAGCTACGAGGACGTCTACGGCGGACGAGACCCCATTCCCTACCTGAAGGCCGTGGCGTCTCCGGGAGAGGACTCGCCGTTCGCGAACTGGCAGTATGAGGTTCGGAGCGGTGTCCTCGAGGATGTGCTCGCCGCTGCGGATGTCGTCGACGGCCGTCTCCACAGCATCACCGTCCACCAGACCCCCGACGGCGGGGGGCCGTGGACCGTCGAGATCGAGAGCGACGGGGGCACAACCACCCTGACCACCAACGAGTTCCGCAGCCTCATGAATCGCTGGGGCCCGGATATCGCGCCGGACGTGTTCCCGGCGGCCAGACCCGATGGGAAGGCCTACCCGCAAACAGTCCTCTCACCGACCTTCGTGATCCACAAGACCTGGCACTTCCCTGACGTGTTCCCCTCGGGACACATCGACATGTATCCGGTCTACGTGTTCGAAGGACGCGGATGGGGACACATGGTGGGGATGAGCCAGTACGGGGCGAAGGCAATGGCGGGTGCGGGGGACGACTACCGCACGATCCTGTCGCACTACTACGGCGGGCTCGTTCCACAGGCCGGCGGTGATCTCCTTCCGCAGAGCGTCGTTGTCGGGCTCGGGTGGGGACAGGGCTCGGTGCACATAGGGGCCGATGGGCCCGTAGACGTCATCGTCGATGGGGAGACCGTGGCGAGCGGAGCAATCGGCTCATGGGACTTCACCCAAGGGGGCGGTGTCATGATGACCCCGCCTGAAGGATTCGGGCTTCCGCCGACGATCGGATCGATTCCCGAACAGCCAACGGCGCCCGAGGGGAGGGCGATGCTGGTGTCCGTCGTCGTGACGGCACCATCACAGGTGCGGCTGGTCGTATTCCGCGGCGCTCAATTGGTGCAAGCCACGGCGTGGAAAGCCCGAGAGGCTGGGCGAGTCTCCCTCATCTGGGATGGCACCGTCGGTGGATCGAATGCTCCGCCGGGGCCGTATCGACTGATGATCGAGGCCATGAACAGCGAGGGGAGAGCAGTCGCCTTCGTGACTGCTCTCGTCACCAACTGATGGTCCCGTATCGCCAGAGTACCGGTACACTGCTACCCGCATGACCACACAGGACACCACCAGCCAGATCGACCTCGATGTACTCGAGTCGACGCTCGAATACATCCGTCCCGCCCTCCAGGCGGATGGCGGCGATCTGATCCTGCTCGGGGTCGACGAGGGGACCGTCAATCTTCAGCTCGTCGGAGCGTGCGGCGGCTGCCCCCTCTCAACCATGACCCTGAAGGCAGGGATCGAGCGGATCCTCACCGACCGCGTCCCCGGGGTCGAGGACGTCAACGCGATCTGAGGCGAGCTTCGCTCGCCGGCTGACAGCTTCCAGCGAACAGATCACAGCAGCTTTCTCGTCTCACGATCTCGTTGTGTCTCCGGCCGCGTTCTGGCTGTTGGCTGTCTGCCGGGGCTTTGCTGGTGGGTACCCCCCTCCGTCGTCTCCCTTCGGTCGAGTCCACCTCCCCCAACACTCGGCCCTGACGGGCCTCGCGAGGGGAGGAGACGGTCGCATAGCTGAACCGCCGACGAAACTTGCACATCGGGCCGTCGGATTCCAGACTCCAGGCCATGTCCGCGATCCAAGCTGCCCTCGAAGGAGATCGGCGGGCGCTCGCACGTCTGATCAGCCTCGTCGAGGACGACCGCAGCGGTGCATCGGAGGTGCTCGCCGAACTGTTTCCGCGAACCGGCAACTCCTATGTGATCGGAATGACCGGAGCTCCGGGGGCAGGCAAGTCGACGTTGACCTCGAAACTGATCACCGATATCCGCGACGATGGGCACACCGTCGCAGTCCTGGCCGTCGACCCGTCGAGTCCGTTCACCGGAGGAGCGATTCTCGGTGATCGCATCCGCATGCAGGACCACGCCTCCGATGGCGGTGTGTACATCCGGTCCATGGGAAGTCGAGGCCATCTCGGAGGTGTGTCCGAAGCGACTCCCAAGGGGCTGCTCGTCCTGGACGCGGTGGGGTTTCCCTACGTCGTCGTGGAGACGGTCGGCGTCGGTCAGGCAGAAGTGGAGATCGTGGAGAGCGCCGACACGACGGTGGTCGTGCTCAACCCAGGGTGGGGAGACAGCGTGCAGGCCAACAAGGCAGGCCTGCTGGAGATTGGTGACCTGTTCGTCGTCAACAAGGCCGACCGGCCCGGGTTGTCGGCGACCATTCGGGATCTCGACCAGATGCTCGACCTCGGCGGCGAACGTTCTTGGAGGCCGCCTGTGCTTGCCACTGTTGCGACGACCGGTGAAGGTGTCGACGCGGTATGGGAGGCCATTGGATCGCATCGCGCGTTCCTCGAGCGCAATGGTGGGCTCGAAGATCGAAGAACGGCGAGGCTGACCGGTGAACTCAAGCAGGCGCTCGCGTCTGAGCTGGCGAGGCGAGCAGACGCCGAATCGGGCACTGGTGAGTACGCGCATATCGTGGAAGAGGTCAAGGCTCGAAGGCTCGATCCGTGGAGTGCTGCGAGACGGATCCTCGACGACTGATCGGGCGCGCTACGCTCGGAACAAGGTAGCTGGAGGACGGTGCATGCAGTTCGTCGAGTACTCGGTAGACGATTCCGTCGCAGTGGTGCGGCTCGACCGGCCGCCCGTCAATGCTCTGTCGGCCGGCCTCGCCTCGGAGCTGCTGGAGGCATTCTCGCGTGCAGCAGACCCATCCATCAGAGCTCTGGTCGTGACAGGGGCGCCACACTTCGCTGCGGGGGCCGACATCAAGGAGTTCCAAGCGGCGTTCGGCACGACCGGCATCGCGTCTGAACTCGCCGACGCCGTTCTCGCGCTCGAGGAGCTGGCCAAGCCGACGATCGCCGCCATTCGGGGATTCGCGCTGGGCGGGGGGCTGGAACTCGCCATGGGTGCGGACTTCCGCTACCTCGCCACGGATGCCAAGGTCGGCCAGCCCGAGATCCTCCTCGGCATCATTCCCGGCGCCGGAGGAACACAACGCCTCACCCGGCTCGTCGGCTACAGGGCTGCGCGGGACCTGATCCTCACCGGCAGGCACGTTCCTGCACAGGAGGCCCTCGAGTTGGGGATCGCCGACAAGGTCGTCGACGATGTGCTCGATGCCGCGATAGAGGATGCCCACCAGTGGGCGTCCGGGCCCACCGTCGCCTACGGCGCTGCCAAGGCGGCGCTCAGGGCCGGTCTCGCCGAGGGTCTGGGTGTCGAGCGGGAGGAATTCGCCGGCACGTTCGGCAGCGAAGATGCCCATGAGGGCCTGCAGGCGTTCATCGAGAAACGGGCGGCGAACTTCCAGGGCAGGTAGGCGTTCTTCATAGTAGGATGACGGACTATGGGAGATCAACGCGATTCCAAAGAGCGGCTGCTCGCGGCCGCATGGGACCTGGCGATCGGGGCATTCGAAGTAGGCGAGGGGGTGACCAGGACCACGCCGCGTGTCTTCGACCAGTTGACGGCGGCCAGAGTGTCACAGCATGCAGGGTTGACGACCGGCGCGTTCTACAACCGCTGGCTGGACCGAGACGCGTTTCTCGTGGACTTCCTCGAGTATGCGCTGGCGGTGACCCGGTCGAAAGCGATCGACGAGGTCGTGGATCTGGTCGAGCACTCGGAGGGTATGGCGCCGGAGCATCTCGCGATCGAAGCCATCAAGCGGACGGTCGACGCCACGATGACGGACACCGCGTTCGCGATGCACATGTACCTCTGGGCATTGACACGGAGCCGTGAGGTCGTCGTCGAGCACCTGAGGGCCGGCTACGAGGAGGCACGAGAGAAGGTAGGGGATCTGATCTCGCTGTTCTTCGCCGGCTCCGGCCACGAGTTCAGGGCCCCATTCACCGTCGAGTCGACCGCCATGATGATGGTTGCGCTCGTCGAGGGTTTGGCGCTCCAGCGGAGCATCGATCCGGAAAGGATCGACATGGATGTGGTCGAACAAGCCATCATCGCGATCACGAGCGCCGTTTCCCGGCCCACCGTGGACCAGCCGGAGTCGTGATAGACCGCCGATGACCTTGTACCTCGATCACGCGGCCACGACCCCCGGTCGTCCCGAGGCCATGGCAGCGTTCCAGGCGGCCGGGTTCGGCAATCCCTCAGGGATTCATGGGACGGCGAGGGATTCCAAGAACCTGCTCGAGGATGCACGGGAACAGGCTGCGGGGTTGATCGGGGCGTCACCTCGAGAGATCGTGTTTACCGGCGGAGGATCGGAATCCGACAACCTCGCGGTCATCGGCGCCGTGCTCGCCTCGGATCTTCGCCTCGTGGTCTCCCCGGTTGAGCACGACGCGGTCATCGAGTCGGCCCGGTTCGTCGAACGGCTCGGGCACAACGTGACGTTCGTGGCGGTCGACCACTGGGGGAGGGTCGACCCGACCGAGATCGGAGCAGCGGCGGAGGAATACCCCTCGGTCGTCTCGGTGATGCTCGCCAACAACGAGACGGGGGTCATCGAACCGGTTCGCGCCGTGGTCCGTGAGGCGCACGCCCGCGGGGCGATCGTGCACACGGACGCAGTCCAGGCGTTCATCTCCGAGGCCGTCGACGTGGAAGAGCTCGGAGTCGACATGCTGACGCTCGCCGCACACAAGTTCGGCGGGCCCAAGGGCGTCGGGTTGCTGTACGTGCGGTCGGGAACGCATCTCGAGCCACTCGTGCATGGCGGTGGGCAAGAGTGGGGGCTTCGCTCCGGAACCCAGAACGTGCCGGGAATCGTGGCTATGGTCGCGGCCATGCACGCCGCCGTGAAGGATCGCGAACGGTTCAGGGCGGATGTGGGAGAGGCCCGCCGGCGCTTCGAGGAGCGTCTCTGGTCGGAGATCGACGGGCTCGAGATCAACGCGCCCGTCGACGGGCGCCTCGTGCAGCATTCCCACGTGCGGATACCGGGGGTCAGAAACGACACGGTGCTCATCCGTCTGGATCAGGAAGGTGTCGCTGCGTCGGCCGGTTCCGCCTGTCAGAGTGGTGCAGCGGACGTGAGCCATGTGCTTTCCGCAATGGGATTCGACGCCGCCAGAGCCAGAGAGTGCTTCCGTTTCACGTTCGGCTGGACGACCGTTCCCGAGGATGGTGACATGGCTGCGGACGCGGTCCTGCGTGCGATAGGAGATGGACGGTGAAGGTGCTGGCTGCGATGAGTGGGGGTGTCGATTCCTCCGTCGCCGCGGCCCTGATGGTTCAGGAGGGTCACGAGGTGATCGGCGCCACGCTGAAGCTGTGGGCCGGCGCCGATGGTTCCCTCCCGACCTCCGGGTGTTGCACCCTCGCCGATTCCGAGGACGCCCGCCGCGTCGCGGCGACGCTCGGCATCCCGTACTACGTGCTCGACGCCACAGAGGAGTTCAGAGCCGGCATCGTGGACCCGTTCATCAGCGACTACCTGGATGGCCGCACGCCAAACCCCTGCATCTCGTGCAATCGGGTCGTCAAGTTCGATCATCTGCTCGGATGGGCCGAGGATCTGGGGTGCGACCTGCTCGTCACGGGGCACTACGCGCGCGTCGTGTCCGAGGGTTCGACCTTCAGCCTGTTTCGGAGCGTCGACAAGGACAAGGATCAGTCGTACGTCCTGTACATGCTCGGGCGCGACGCGCTGGCCCGGGTCCGTTTCCCTGTCGGCGAGTATCGCAAGGACGCCGTGCGGACCATCGCACACGACCTCGGCCTGCGCACGGCAGGCAAGCGTGACAGCCAGGACATCTGCTTCGCAGACGGCGACTATCGGGCCTTCCTCCGGCGCGAGATCCCCGAAGCCATCGTGCCGGGCCCGATCGTCGACCAGGAAGGCGCGATCGTCGGTCGACACGACGGAGTTGTCGACTTCACGATCGGGCAACGCAGGGGCCTCGGCATCGCGTTCGGGACACCCCGATATGTGCAGGAGATCCGGCCATCGACAGCGACGGTAGTGATCGGAAGACGCGGATCCGCCCCTGTCGACGGTCTCGAGTTGGGGGAACCGTCATGGGTGGCGGGCGAACCGCCGACCGGTCCCGTGTCCGTGCAGATCAGAGCCCACGGGGACGTACACGACGCCGTTCTGGGCTCCGACGGCACCTCGGTCCACTTCGTCGAACCGCTCGAGGGTGTCGCCGCAGGACAGAGCGCCGTTCTCTACGACGGAGATCGTGTGCTTGGAGGAGGGACGATCGCGAATGCGAGAATGAGCGCCGATGAATGTTGACGAGGTCGAGCGACTCCGTGAGCAGATCAGGGAGCACGCGTACCGGTATTTCGTGCTCGACGACCCGCAGATCTCCGACTACGACTACGACCAGCTCGTCCGGAAGTTGCGCGCTCTCGAAGAGGCCCACCCTGAGCTGATCACCGCCGATTCGCCGACGCAGCGCGTCGGGTCTCCGACTGCCGATCTGTTCGCTCCGGTGCGCCACAGGGAGCGCATGTTCTCGTTGGACAACGTCGAGTCGCTCGATGAGCTTGAAGGCTGGGAGTCCCGTGCGGAGCGGCTGCTCGGTCATGCCCCGTCCGGCTACGTCTGCGAGTTGAAGATCGACGGGCTTGCCGTGTCGCTGGTCTATGAGCAGGGTGTGCTCACGGTGGCGGCGACGCGGGGCGACGGCACCGTCGGCGAGGACATCACGGCCAACGTACGGGCAATCGAGTCCGTGCCGCTGCGTTTGCGAGGCACCGCCCCCTCGCTGCTCGAAGTCCGGGGTGAGGTGTATATGTCGGACGAGGCGTTCGAAGCGCTCAACGAACGCCAGGCGGAGGCGGGTGAACGCCTCTTCGTCAATCCCCGCAACGCCGCCGCGGGATCGCTCCGGCAGAAGGACCCCTCGGTCACCGCCTCCAGGCGTCTCTCCACCTGGATGTACCACCTTGGCTCCGTCGAAGGCGGCCCCGCGTTCGATTCGCATGGGGAGGTGCTCGCCTGGCTCGGTGAGCTGGGACTCAGGGTCAACCCCGCCTCGAAGCCGGTTGCGGACCTCGACGGCGTCGAGGAGTACCTGCGCGGTGCCGAACAGGCACGCCATTCGGTCGGCTACGCCACGGATGGGGTTGTCGTCAAGGTCGACGACCTCGCCGAGCAGCGGGCTCTCGGGTCCACGTCGCACGCACCCCGCTGGGCAGTCGCCTACAAGTTCCCGCCGGAGGAGCGCACGACGCGCCTCCTCGACATCCGAGTCGGCGTGGGACGAACGGGGCGGGCCACGCCATACGCAGTGTTGAGGCCCGTCTTCGTGGGAGGAGCGATGGTCTCCAGGTCCACGCTGCACAACGAGGACGAGGTCCATCGCAAGGATGTCCGCATCGGCGACGAGGTGGTCGTCAGGCGGGCAGGTGAAGTGATCCCCGAAGTCATCGGACCGGTCCTATCGCTGCGCACCGGTGAGGAGATCGTGTGGAACATGCCGGCGAACTGTCCGTTCTGCGACAACCCGATCGTGAAACCGGAAGGGGAGAAGGTGGCCCGCTGCACCGGGGGGTTGTCGTGCCCTGCACGTCTCAGGGAATGGCTGTTCCACTTCGCGTCACGCGGCGGCATGGATATCGAGGGTCTTGGCTACAAGACGATCGATCTGCTGATCGAGCGGGGTCTCATCCATGACCCGGCCGACATCTACTCGTTGACACCCGACGACTTCGAAGGTTTCGAGGGTTGGGGCGACGTGTCCGTCGGCAACCTGATGGCCGGGATCGAGGCGTCGAAGTCCCGTCCCCTGTCGAGGCTGCTCATCGGGCTCGGAGTCCGCCACGTCGGGGGAACGATGGCTCGCACGCTCACGCGAGCTTTCCCAAGCATCGATCTGCTGCTCGCCGCCCCCGAAGCCGATATCGCCGCCGTCGAGGGTGTCGGCCCGACGATCGCGTCGTCCGTGCGGCGGTGGGCGACCGCTACCGAGACGATCGAGCTCATCGACCGCCTTCGCTCGGCGGGGGTTCGCCTCACGGAGGAGGTGACCGGCGCGACCGGCTTGCTCACCGGGTTGAGGATCGTGCTCACCGGCACGCTCGAGCGTTGGACCAGGGAAGCCGCCACCGCGGCGATCGAAGCCGGCGGAGGGACCGTGTCTGGATCGGTGTCCGGCAGGACGTCGTTTGTAGTCGCCGGAGCTTCTGCAGGATCGAAACTCGCCAAGGCGGCCGCCCTCGGAGTCCCCGTTCTCGACGAGGAGGGGTTCGAACGGCTCCTCCGACACGGTCCCGAAGATCGACCCGAAACACGGGGCTGACCCGACTACCGTTCAAGACATGCATGCCAACCCGGTCCTCACGTCGATGGGTACCTACCCGATGGCACCGCTCCAGGAGAAAGCCCGCGCGATGCGTGCCGCAGGCGAGAGCATGATCGACTTCTCGCTCGGCGATCCGCGGGAGCCGACCCCGACGTTCATCCCCGAGGCGCTGAAGGCCGCGGTTCCGGCCGTCTCCCAGTACCCGACCACGGCCGGCCTTCCCGAGCTGCGAGCTGCGATCGCCGACTACGTGATGCGCCGATTCGGCGTCACGGTCGATCCCGAACGGCACGTCCTCGCCACGTCGGGAGCGAAAGAGGCGATCTTCTCCACCGCATTGGCGTTCGTCGATCGCGCCGCCGGCGACGCCGTCATCTGGCCAACCCCTGCCTACCCGGTGTATGAACGAGGTGCTGCGCTCGCCGGGGCCGAACTCATTCCCGTTCGTCTGGGCGGGGACTTCGTGCTCAGTCCGGCCCAGATCGACACGTGGGACCGCGCGTCGTTGCTGTGGATCAACTACCCGCACAATCCGACCGGGGCCGTCGCGTCCAGGGAACAACTTCAGGCAATCCACGACGCGGCACGGTCACACGAGACGCTCGTCTGCTCCGACGAGTGCTACGCCGACATCTACGAACACGAACCTCCGCCGTCGATCCTGCAGGTCGCCGACGATCGGTTCACCGGCGTGCTGTCCTATCTGAGTCTGTCGAAGCGTTCGGGGATGACCGGGTATCGGAGCGGGGCGATCGTGGGCGACGCTGAGGCCATCCACCTCCTGCGAGAGCTTCGGAGCTCGACGGGAACCGCTTCCCCCGAGTTCGTCCAGGCGGCGGCAATCGCCGCATGGTCCGACGATGCACATCCGGAAGTGCGCCGCAAGATCTTCAGCACCAAACGGGCGATCCTCTCCGAGGCGTTCACATCGCTCGGGTACCGGGTGGCGGCATCGGAAGGTGCGCTGTACCTGTGGGTGGAGGTCGGTGACGACACTGTGGTCTCACGACGGCTCCTCGAGTCGGGGGTGATCGTCTCGCCGGGGTCCGCGTTCGGTGCCGGCGGCCAGGGGTTCATCCGGCTGGCACTCGTCCCGACGGTCGAGGAGTGTGATGCAGCGGTGGAGGTGGTGCGGTCGTGTCTGACCGGGAACTGATTGAAGCCGCGTACGCCGACCTGGCACTGTTGGAGGAGGCGCGGGAGGCGGTACAGCGCACGATCGCGTCGCTCGACCGTGGTGAGGTTCGTGTCGCCGAGAAGACCGACGGTGAATGGGGCGTCAACCAGTGGGTCAAAGAAGCCATCATGCTCTACTTCCGAATGCAGCCGCTGACGACCACCCAGTCAGGGCCGTTCGAGTACCACGACAAGATCGCGACCAAGCACGACCTGGCAGCAGCAGGCGTGCGGGTGGTGCCACCGGGAACGGTCCGATACGGCGCATTCTGCGAACCGGGTGTCGTCGTCATGCCCGGCTACGTCAACATCGGTGCACGGGTGGGGACGGGCACCATGATCGACACGTGGGCGACCGTCGGCTCGTGCGCGCAGATTGGCAAGAACGTTCACCTCTCCGGCGGTGTCGGCATCGGGGGAGTCCTGGAGCCGCCCGCGGCCAGGCCCGTCATCATCGAGGACGGGGCGTTCATCGGCAGTAGATCCGTCGTCGTCGAAGGAGTCGTCGTCGAAGAGGGCGCGGTGCTCGGCGCGAACGTGGTCCTGTCCTCCAGCATTCCCGTCATCGACGTGACCGGAACCGAACCGATCGAGTACCGGGGTCGTGTCCCTGCCCGGTCGGTGGTCATCCCCGGCACACGACCGAAGTCGTTTCCCGCGGGTACCTACCAACTTCCCGCGGCGCTGATCATCGGTCGACGATCAGATTCCACAGACGACAAGACATCCCTGAACGACGCCCTCCGGACCTTCGAGGTGCAGACATGAACGATCTCACCGCCACGCTGATCGAACTGATCGACGTCCCATCCGAGACAGGAAGCGAGGGCCGCATCGCCACGTATGTCGCCGCTCATTTCCTTCCCGTATGGGGCCGGCTCGGGGTGGACCGTATCGGCAACTCCGTCGTGGTCGGCGACCGTTCGGCGCCTCCGACGATTCTGCTCGTCGGTCACCTCGACACGGTTCCGTCGCAGGGACAGGGACCGGCGTTCATCGCCGACGGTCGTATCCACGGGCTTGGCGCTTCCGACATGAAGGCCGGTATCGCCGTGATGATGCACCTGCTCAACGACGACGCCGTTCGGGCCGGGCCGTACCCGATCGCCGGCGTGTTCTACGACCGGGAGGAGGGCCGTGCCGACGACAACGGGCTCGAAACCGTTCTCGAGCGCGCACCGTGGCTCACCGAGGCCGAGTTCGCCGTCGTTTTGGAACCGACGGACATGGAGCTTCAGCTGGGATGCGTCGGATCGATCAATGCGGCGCTGCGGTTCACCGGAACTGCCGCACATGCAGCACGACCCTGGAACGGCGAGAACGCGATCACCAAGGCCGGTGAGTGGCTGACGAAGATGCACCATCGACAGCCTGTCGTGGTACACGTCGCAGGACTGGAGTTCAGAGAAGTCGCCACGGTCACGATGGCGAGTGGAGGAGTCGCGAGGAACATCGTGCCGGCGGTGGTGGAGTTCAACGTCAACTACCGGTTCGCACCTGACAAGACCCTCGACGAGGCCGAGGCGTTGCTTCGGGAGATCGCGGTGGATGCGGACCAGATGGAGATCGTCGATCGGGCACCCGCAGCACCGATCTCAGAGGACAGTCCCTTTCTTCAGCACCTCATCGACGTGTGCGGAGGTCCGGTCCGTCCCAAGCAGGCGTGGACCGACGTAGCGCGTCTCGCCGGCAGGGGAGTTCCCGCGGTGAACTACGGCCCCGGCGAGACGCTTCAGGCACATCAGGCGGACGAAAGCGCGCCGGAAGAGAATCTCCAGCGGGTCTTCCAAACGCTGAAGCGGTTCCTCATCGAGAGCTGACAGCAGACGGCGGACAACTGACGGCCAGAGCACACGCTCCTAACTGCGAGCTGTTGGCTGTGAGCTACTCACTCCGTGTGATATTTGAACGAAACCTTCACCTTGGCCCGGTACGCAACCACCTGTCCTTGCTCGCCGAGTTGCAGATCGAGGTCCGAGATCTCGGCGACGCGAAGATCCTGGAGGGACTTTGAGGCAGCCGCGACCGCGCTGGACGCGGCTTCCTCCCATGAGGTCGCGCTCGTTCCCACCAGCTCGATCACCTTGTAGACGGCCACTGCTCCTCCTTCAGCCGGATGACCCATTCTCACCCACCGAACGGACCTGGTACAAGATGGTCAGTCTCGGCCTACGGTCGACGGCGAACAGCTCACAGCCAGAGAGTGAGATGAAGGACACGCTCGACCGGCGGCACCTCCGCTGCTTGCTGCCGACCGTTCGGCGGGAGCTGTGTGCGGGGTCAGCCGAGCGCGTCCTCGTACACCTCGAGATACCTGCCTGCCGCCCGATCCCACGACCAGTCGGCCTTCATGCCCCGCCGCTGCATCGCCCGCCATTCGGCACGGTGGCGATCGTGGATGCGGCGCGCCCTGCGGATCGTCTTGACCAGCTCCCTGGCGTCGAACAGGCGGAACCCGAAGCCGGTCGACTCGCCGGGTGTCTCGTCCAGGTCGATCACCGTGTCGGCCAGGCCGCCCGTGAGCCTCGCAATAGGGATGGATCCATAGCGCATCGAGTACATCTGACCGAGGCCGCACGGTTCGAATCGTGAGGGCATGAGGTAGGCATCGGAACCGGCGAACACCAGCCGGGCGAGATCCTCGTCGTAGATGGCGTGCCACACGGCCCGCGGATGACGTTTCACCCAGTCGTCAACGGTCGCGTCGAGGTCACCGTTGCCGACGAGAACGAATCTGCAGCCCTCCTCGACCAGTGTGTCGAGATCGCGATCGAGCAGACCGAGACCCTTCTGTTCGGTCATTCGCCCCACGTTGCCCAGGAGGAATCCGTCATCGAGGCCGGCCTTTCCAAGGAGCGCTTCCTTGGCCGCCTTCCGTCCGGCCAGTCTTCCGGCTGTGAACGGGGCGGGAAGGACGGGATCCTTCGCCGGAGTCCAGCGCGTCACATCGATTCCGTTGAGGATGCCGATCACGGGACGGTCGAGCCATCGGATCACTTCACTGAGCCCTGAGCTGACCTCGGCATCCTCGGTCAACTGGAGCGCGAACGACGGGCTGACCGTCGTGACCCTGTCAGCCCCGGCGATACCGGCCTTCAAGTAGTTGGCGTGTCCGTACCACTCGAGCGAACCGCCGAGCCTGCGGTGAATGGCATCGACGCCGAGCAGCGCTGCCGCCTCTCTGAGCGGGCCGAGAAGGGGATACGCCGAGTTGTGCACGGTGAGGACCGAGGGCGTATCGGTGAGGAGCACGGCCGGGGCGGGCTGACCATCGTGGACATGAACGATGTCGAAGCTGTCGGCCAGCTCGGCGACCCGGGCGGCGAACCGAGCCCATCGCCACCACTCGTCCTCGTACACCGAGCCGGGCGTCGGACCGTAGATGCCCTCCCGGTCGAACGCCTCCGGATCCTCCAAGGCAAGCACGCGGACACCCTGGTTGTCGATGAGTCGCGCTTCGGTCGGTTCGTCGACCGCCACCCCTACATCGGCGAGATGTCGATACCTCGGCATCGCGACCGTCACGTCCACTCCGAGGCGCACCAGTGCAGATGAGAGTCCCTGTACGGCCTCGCCGAGACCGCCGGTGCGTGCGAGCGGTGAGCATTCGGCGGCAGCGATGAGGATCTTCATGGCACTCCGAGATCGACGTCACCATGAACGTTAGTTCTCCTCTCCACGGTGCCGCCTAACATCGGGGCATGCCCATCGACATCGACATCGCCTATGTGGCGCGACTGGCCCGTATCGATCTGAACGGCGAGGAGCTCGCACGGTTTGGGAGCCAGCTCGGCGTCATTCTGGAGCACGCAGCGCGCGTCCAGGACCTGCCCACCGAGAACGTACCGCCGACCGCACACCCGCTTTCGATGGTGAACTCGTTCAGACCCGACGACGTGCGGCCGTCGCTCGACCGGCCCGTGGTGCTGGAGCAGGCGCCCGAGTCCGAGGACGGCTACTTCCGCGTTCCACCTGCGTTGGAAACGTGATGGGCGCGTTGACGGACCTCACCATTCGAGCCGCCGGCGACGCGCTGCGAGCAGGACAAGTCACCGCCGTCGACCTGCTGGACGCGGTACTCGGTCAGGCGTCACGAACCGAAGCCGAGTTGCACAGCTACCTGACAATCGATCGAGAGGGCGCACGGGCAGCCGCGGAGAGGGCCGACGCCGCGTTCTCCCGAGGAGACGACCGGGGTCCCCTTCAGGGCATCCCCATGGCGGTCAAGGACAACATGGTGACGGACGGTGTGGAGACCACGGCCGGTTCCCAGGTGCTCTCCGGCTACCTTCCGCCCTACGACGCCACGGCCGTCGTCCGCCTGCGCGCAGCCGGTGCTGTGATTGTGGGCAAGGCAAACCTCGACGAGTTCGCAATGGGGTCGTCGACCGAGAACTCGTCGTACGGACCGACGAGGAATCCGTGGAACACCGACAGAGTCCCCGGTGGATCGTCCGGCGGGTCGGCCGCCTCGGTGGCCTCCGGGTCGGCCCTCGGGGCACTCGGGTCCGACACCGGCGGTTCGATCAGACAGCCGGCCTCGCTCTGCGGCGTCGTCGGCATGAAACCGACGTACGGTCTCGTGTCCCGGTACGGCCTGATCGCGTTTGCCTCTTCGCTCGACCAGATCGGCCCGATTGCCCGGACGGTCGACGATGCCGTCACCATCCTCGAGACGATCGCCGGTCACGATCCTCTCGACGCGACGTCGTACCGCGGTGCGGTCCCTGCGCTTCGATCGGACATCGATCACGGCGTCAAAGGTGTTCGGGTTGGTGTGGTGAAGGAGCTGTCCGGGGACGGCATCGACGATGAGGTCCTCGCTGCGTTCGAACGGACGCTCGACGGTCTGCGCGGCGCCGGCGCCGACGTGATCGACGTGTCGTTGCCATCCACGTCCTACGCCTTGTCCTGCTACTACCTGATCGCTCCCGCCGAGTGCTCCGCGAACCTGGCACGGTTCGACGGTGTGCGATACGGGAACCGTGTGGATGGGGGCACCGTCGAGGAGATGATGGGGCGCACACGGCGCGCCGGTTTCGGACCCGAGGTCACTCGAAGGGTGCTGCTCGGCACGTACGCGCTTTCCGCCGGCTACTACGACGCGTTCTACGGCCAGGCGCAGCGGGTACGGACACTCGTGAGCAGGGACTTCGCGTCGGCCTACGAGAAGGTCGACGTGCTGGTGTCTCCGACGAGCCCGACGACGGCCTTCGAACTGGGTGCGAGGACGCAAGATCCGCTCTCCATGTACATGTCCGACATCTGCACGATCCCCTCGAACCTGTCGGGCGAGCCGTCGATCAGCGTGCCCGTGGGTCTGGACGGGGAGGGGCTGCCTATCGGATTCCAGGTCATGGCGCCGGCACTGGGTGAGCAGATGTTGTTTCGGGTGGCCTCCGAGATCGAGCACCTTGCCGGCTTCGAGCTTCTTCGTTCGGAGAAGGTGGGCTCATGAGCTACGAGGCCGTCATTGGAATCGAAACGCATGTCGAGCTGAAGACGCGTTCCAAGATGTTCTGCGGGTGCTCGGCGGAGTTCGGCGCGGAGCCCAACACCCATATCTGCCCTGTGTGTCTCGGCCTTCCCGGATCGCTACCCGTTCCGAACGAGCAGGCAATCGACTGGATCATCGCCATCGGATTGGCCTTGAACTCGACGATCGCGCACCGGTCGGTGTTCCACCGGAAGAACTACTTCTACGCCGACATGCCGAAGAACTACCAGATCTCCCAGTTCGACATTCCGATCTGCTCGAACGGTCATCTCGTCGTCGACGTCGACGGACAGGAGGCGAGAATCGGAGTGACGAGGGTGCACATGGAGGAGGACACCGGCAAGTCGACCCACATGGGTGGCGACGGCAGGATCCAGAGCGCCGACTACACGCTGCTCGATTTCAACAGAGCTGGTGTGCCGCTCGTCGAGATCGTGTCCGAGCCCGATCTACGCAGCCCTGCGCAGGCACGGGCATACGTACAGGAACTGAGGGAGATCGTCGCGACGCTCGATGTGTCGGATGTCAAACTCGAAGAAGGCTCGATGCGTTTCGACGCCAACATCTCGCTCCGCCCTGAGGGAACCGATGCCCTGGGTGTCAAGGTCGAGGTCAAGAACATGAACTCGTTCCGATCCCTCGAACGGGCCCTGTCGTTCGAGATCGACCGTCAGCAGCGAGTGCTGAACCAGGGCGGGCAGGTGGAGCAGGAGACTCGACACTGGGACGAGGCTGCCGGGGTGACCCACAGCATGCGATCCAAGGAAGAGAGCTCCGACTATCGCTACTTCACCGAACCGGACCTCGTTCCGATCGAGATCTCAAGCGAGTGGCGTGACCGGATCCATGCGGGACTTCCCGAGCTGCCGGCTCAGCGCAGAAGCAGGTATGTCGCGATGGGTGTCGACTCGGTGACGGCAGCGACGATTGTCGGTGGAGGCCTCGGGGAGGTTCTCGAAGCGGCCGTGAGCGCCGGAGGATCCGCGAGAACCGTGTCCAACTGGCTCGTCGGTGAGGTGACCGCCTACCTTCGTAGGGAAGGCGGGTCGATCGAGGAAACTCCGCTGACGGGCGAGGCACTCGCAGAGTTGTCGACGCTCGTCGAGTCGGGCGATGTGTCCAGCAGCGCCGCCAGACCGGTCCTCGAGGGTGTACTCAACGGGGAGGGTGCGCCGAAGGAAGTTGCCATCGCGAGGGATCTCCTCGCGATGAAGGACACTGGGGCGCTCGAGGCGATCGTGGACGAGATCCTCGCCGATCATCCCGACGAGGCGGCCCGGCTCAAGGACGGTGACATGAAGGTGCTGGGCTACCTGATGGGTCTGGTCATGAGGGCGACCGGCGGCAGGGCGGATCCGAAGCTCGCGAACGAGATGCTCCGAGCGCGGGTATGAGGCCGATCGTCTTCGACTGCGACGGCGTGCTCGTCGACTCGGAAGAACTCGCCTGGGACGCATGGGCCGAGGTGCTGTCCAGGTACGGCACCGCGCCGACCGACGATGAAATCGAGATGCTCACCGGGCGCACCGAGGACGATGCCTACGCCCATTTCGCACACAGGATGGCGCTGCCGGATCGCGACAGGTTCAACGATGAGCTGGCAGTGGCGATCGCCGGCCGCTTCACCCGATCACTCGAGGCCTTCGAGGACGCCGAGGAGACACTCCTGGTGCTTCACGAGCGAGGGGTGCCGATGGCGGTCGCATCGTCCAGTGCCCGCGAACGGCTCGATCTGAGCCTCTCTACGACAGGACTCGACAGGTTCTTCGACGTTTCGGTGGCGGGTGACGAGGTGGAACGCGGGAAACCCTCACCGGACCTGTTCCTCGAGGCGGCGAGGAAGCTCGGGGTTGCGGCGGAGGACTGCGTCGCCGTCGAGGACAGCAAGCCGGGAGTGGTGGCTGCGAAGGAGGCAGGCATGTTCGTGGTCGGCGTGCAGCGAACCGGAGCACTGGAAGGCGCGGACCGGGCGGTGCCTCGGCTGACCCCCGCCGTTCTGATGCATGTGTGAACCTTCTGGAGACCTCGCAGAGGTCTCCAGAAGGCGTGTCTGGTACCTGGTACGGCCGCCCCATTTCCTCCCTCAGCGAGCAGAGAGAGTGTTGGGGGAGGTGGCCGAGCCCGTCCAGCCGAGACGGGGTGGTTTCCACCAACCGAGGTGGACGGCGCGCAGAGCGCAGCCGGTTCTACGACGAACGCTGGTACGCGGTGAACGCTCGTGTCGCCAGCCAGCCCATCACGAGTGCGAGACCGGTGAGCGCTCCCAGCCGGGGCC
>CAYLHS010000044.1:0-18967 GCA_964383535.1 uncultured Acidimicrobiia bacterium | reverse complement strand
CGGGTGTCGTGGCAATGGTTGTGACGGGACCCACAGAGTTGGTGCGCCAGTTCGTCTTTGACGCAGGCGCAGGGTCGGCGATTGTCATGGGAGTCGACTTCTGGAACTGGAACGGTCCGCTGTGTGGAGGCCGATGATGGGAACCCTCGAACAGGTTCAATCAGCCCGTCGGCCGGCTACATACGGCATCGTGATCGCCTACGCATTGGCCACGGGAGCGTTCGTCCTCGCGCTCGTCAACGGCTCGCCCCGAGTGCCTCTCAACCTCTGGGGCTTCGCGAGAGCTGTAGGCATCGCCGGTGTGTTCTCGATTGCTCCGACCATCGCGTTGCTGGCCCTCCGAGGGCGGCCACGCCTACTTCCTGCAGCCGCAGCGGTCGCGGTGACTTCGGGCATCCTCGCCCTGTTTTCGTTTGGTCTACTGGAACTCATTCCGGCGCTGCTGTGGGCCAACGCGTTCGGGCGCTGGCCGCGGCCGGTGCAGACGCGGTGGCGGGAGATCGTGCTGTGGCCGACCCTGGTGATCGCCTCGTTCTGTGCGCTCCTCGCGTTGTTCGTCTACCAGAACCCGATATGCACTCGCACCTACGCGGACGGCGTCGCGGAGACCGAGGCGACCGTGGGTGGGGGCTGGATCTGGGCAAGCGATTCGGGGATATGGACCGGCCACGGGACCGTCACGGGCGGACCCGACGGCACAATCGAATCGGAGGAATGCACGAGTGATGTGGTCACCTGGTGGGAGGCGCTGCTGTCGCTTGGGTTGTCGGCAGCAACTGCGGGCATCGCCGCCGTGGGCGGGGTACGACGGCGGGTCTAGGCTCATCGCTTGTGAACTCCGAAGAGACGATTCGCCGGCTCTTGACCACGCCAGGGCGCTGGGCAGTGGTGGGACTCTCGCCCAACCCGAAGCGTCCAAGCCACGGTGTCGCGGCATTCCTTCAACGCCGAGGTTTCGAGATCGTGCCGGTCAACCCGATGGCCGACAGGGTGCTCGGCGCACGGTCGTACCCGGACCTGAGTTCTGTGCCCGGCACCATCGACGTGGTGGACATCTTCCGCAGGGAGCCGGAACTCCATGTTGATGAGGCGATCGCCATCGGAGCGAGAGCCGTGTGGATGCAGCTCGGCGTGATCAACAGGGCCGCAGCAGAGAGAGCCGAGGCCGCCGGGCTGGATGTCATCATGGATCGCTGCCCGGTGATCGAATCGCGGAGGCTGGGCCTGGTGTAGAACCCGCCGGGACTCCGTTGGCGGGGGCGACCCTCTCAGTGCTCGGCTTCACCGAA
Source organism: uncultured Acidimicrobiia bacterium (assembly GCA_964383535.1). Taxonomy (GTDB): domain Bacteria; phylum Actinomycetota; class Acidimicrobiia; order Spongiisociales; family UBA4744; genus CAYLHS01. The sequence goes on along the minus strand of CAYLHS010000044.1, from coordinate 17,678 downwards.
TTCAGCTTCCCCAACCTCGTCATGCGGGCTCCTGGGGGAGGAGACGGGAGCGCCCTGTGATCTCGAGTCGAATCAGGCCGCGTCCAGGCTGCGTTGGCTGATAGCTGAAGACCGCGAGCGAAGCGAGCTGTTCAGTCCCCCTCCTCGTACACCACGTCCCAGCGGTCCAGGCAGTCTGCGCACCGGTACACGAGGATGTCACCCGGTTCGAAGCCTCCTTCGGGAGGCTCGGTGATCAGATGCGCGGTTCCTCCACACTCGACACATGTGATGGTCTGTCCGTCCATGCTGGCCTCCTCGGGGGACGTGGATGGTGCGGCCGTTCTGCGCGCAGCCGACGGAAGAAGAACGCGCCGTCGGTTGGCTCGAGATCGTCGAACCAAGTTGCTTCTGGGTCGTATCGAGCGAAGAACGTTCGGCCAACCCATGATGGATCGCGGGCCTGGAGAAACGTCAGCGAGAAGACCCGATGCTGGCCGACAATCGGCACGCCCTGGATGAGTATTTTGCCCGGTGATGTAGACATGACCGGGCCGCGCGCCGTCCGCCCAAGACCGGACACCTGGCGGTAGGCGTCTACATAGATCTGCTGGGCCTCTGCCAGCGGCAGCTGGAAGTACTCGCGAGCGCCCGTGTCCCGAATCACGAACATGTAGTAGGGAACGACACCGAGGTGGACCTGCCTGCGCCACATGTCAGCCCACACGCCGGAGTCGTCGTTGATGTGGCGAACGATCGGTGACTGCGAGCGGACGACGGCCCCCGTATCCCTGATGCGGCGTACAGCCTGCTCAGCGATGGGGGTGGAGAGTTCTCTGGGATGTGTGTAGTGGACCATCACCGCAAGATGCAGCCCACTCTTGACAACGGATTCGAGGAGTCGGAGCAGATCGTCGGCGTCATCGTCCGTGACGAAACGGTGGGGTCGCGATGCAGGGATCTTCGTGCCAATGCGGATATTGGCTAGCCCGCCGGGTCGGGCGTCGAGGATCGGCTGCAAGTAGCGGGAGAATACCGGCGCCCTCATGACCATTGGGTCGCCTCCGGTGATCAGTAGGTCGGTAACACTCGGGTGCTCCTGCAGATAGTGGAGGAGGGGCTCTATATCCGATGTCTGCATGCGCTCCTCACCGACAAACTGCGGCCATCGGAAGCAGTAGGTGCAGTATGCGGGACAGGTCTGGCCTCGCTTCGGGAAATACAGGACGGTTTCCCGATACTTGTGCTGGACACCTGGAAGCTGTCTGCCGTCGGTGAACGCCGCGTTGAGGTCGAGCTGACCGGCAGGGTGGGGGTTGAGCGAGTGGTGAATCCTCCGCACCTCGGCTGTCAGTGCCTCTCCCTCGAGGGAATCGAGCCTCGCGAGCGTGGCCGGATCGAGCATCTCCGGTTGGGGAAACACCAGCCTGAAAATCGGATCGTCGGGCACCTTGGACCAGTCGATCAGCTCGAGCTGGTAGGCGTTGACCCGGAACGGGAACACGTGCGTCAGGAGCCGAAGTGTTCGTCGCTGCTCCTCGCTCCAGGAGCGCAGCTGGGGGATGCGATCGATGGTCTTGCGTCCATATGTACGCCTCGAATTGGCCCAATCGCCCATACTTCGACCATACCCGATGCGCCGGGGGGCGTGTGGAGGGTCGCAGGTCCTACTCGTTGAGTTGACCCGTTTCGACCGGTTTCGTGAAGAACCGCAGATACATGTACCCCAACACGCCGGCTATGAGCGAGCCGGCGAAGATGCCGGTCTTTGCCTTGTCGATGTGTTGAATGTCTGTGAACGCGAGCGTCGCGATGAACAGGGCGACGGTGAAGCCGACCCCTGCGAGCAGCGCCACTCCGAACAGGTGGCGCCACGTGGTGTTCTTGGGTAGCTTCCCGATGCCAAGCTTCACGGCGATCGCGGTGAAGAGGGACACCCCGACGAACTTGCCGACGAGAAGACCGACTGCGACGCCGAGGGTCACCTTGCTCGTCAGTTCGGTCAGGATGTTGACGCCGGCAAACCGAACCCCGGCGTTCGCGAGGGCGAACACCGGAATCACGAAGAACGAGCTCCATGGTGCCAGCGTGTGCTCGAGTCTGTTCAGCGGAGGAATCGACTCAGATGCGATGGACGCGACCTGTCTGGCCCCGTGATCGGCCCGCGCTTGCGAGTGTCGTGATGCTTCCTCCGGCCCGTAGACCTTGAGAAGGTAGGCGGACTTGTCGTAGTACTCCTTGTCTGAGTACATGGCGAGTGCAGGTGTCAGCAATCCGAGGAACACGCCGGTGAGCGTCGGGTGCACGCCGGACTCGAGCATGAAGTACCAGATGACGAGTCCGACCACCCAGTAGAACGCAGACGCACGGATGCCGACCCGCTCCGCGACCTTCACGAGTCCGAACAAGGCGATCGCTCCGAGAAGGTAGAAGACGGCGAGGTTGTGTGTGTAGAAGATGGCGATCACGATGATGCCGCCGATGTCGTCGGCGATGGCGAGTGTGAGGAGAAAGAGCTTCGCACCGAGCGGCACCCGTTTGGAAACGAGAGCGAGGACGCCTACGGAGAACGCGATATCCGTTGCCACCGGAACTCCCCAGCCACGAATCGCGCTCGGTCCGAGCGGGTGGACGAACGCCAAGTAGATGAGCGCTGGAAAGATCATCCCGCCAAGGGCGGCGACGACAGGGAGTCCGGCCGCCTTGGGATCCCTCAGCTCGCCCACCGCGAGTTCCCGTTTGATCTCGAGTCCGACGACGAAGAAGAAGATGGTCATCAGACCGTCGTTGACGACTTCACGGAGTGTTTCGTTGAGGGCGAAGCCTCCGATGTGGAGGTTGACTGCGATCTCCCAGAATCGTTCGTAGCTCTCGCCACCTGGAAGGTTCGCCCAGATGATGGCGACGAGGGCAGCGATGAGCATGACGGCACCCGATGAGGCCTCCAGCCGCATGAACTCCAACACCGGGGAGATGAAGACTCTGGGGAAGACTCGACTGGAGTGGAGCCACGTTCGATGAACACGTTCTGGGTCGGCCATGGACGGCAGAGTAGTGAACACGGACGAGTCCTCATACTCCGAGCCGGGACGTACTGAGCGAGCTCGGATAGAGTTGCCCGGTGGTGCACCGAAGCCGTCTCGTACGAGCGCTCTATGTCGTTTTCGGCGTCTTCTTTCTCGCGCTGGGAACGGTGGGCACGATCCTGCCTCTCATCCCGACCACGTTTCCGATCATCTTGGCCGGGTTCTTCTTCGCCCGATCGTCGGAGCGCTTCGACACGTGGCTGGTGCATCATCGGCTGTTCGGCCCGCTGATCAGGGATTGGAGGGCAGGTCTCGGATTCAGTCCCAGGGCAAAGGCGGTTGCGCTGTCGGCGATCGCGGTCACGTTCACCATCTCGATCGTCTGGGTGATCGAGCATGCAGGTGTCAGGATCGGCCTGGGACTCCTCGCTGTTGGAATCTGTCTCTACATCCTGCGGCTCCCAACGAAGGCACCCGACGTCACCTGACACTGTTCTTGCGTGGGTTGGGTAGACACGGTCGACCGATGCCACGCCAGAACGGCGGGCGGACGTCGCCCAAGCCCCTACCCCCCGGAGACGGCCTGCATGACTGTGAGGACGTCGCCGTCTCGAGCGGCCACCTCATCATCGAGCCACGCGAAGTCCCTGTCGTTCCAGAACAACCGAACGTGGGGTCTGAGGTGGAGTCGCTCGTCGTACAAGTGCACCTTGAGACCCGGTTGCGACTCGAGAAGCGCCGAGATCGCACCCTTCGCAGTCGACGCCTCGACCGTCAACGACCGAACTCCGGCGATCGGCTCGAGAAGCGACGGGAGGCGCACCTGGACAGACGCCATCAGACCGGCAGGAAGCTGACCGCGAGGATGCGCGGAAGCGTCCATGGCAGAGTCTCCCACGAGTCCCCGCCGTCCATCGTGAGCCCGATCGAACCTGCGGTCGTGCCGTAGACCACTGCGCCGTTGTTGTCCGTGTCCATAGCGCCTCGCAGCACTTGTGTGTAGGTGGGTACGTCGGGCTGGCCCGTTCCGGACACCTCCCAGCTGTCGGATCGGTTCTTCGATCGGTACACCCGGAACCGGCCATCTACAGGGAGCCGGCGTTCGTCGCTTGCGAGAGGGACGATGAAGAGCGCTTTCGCGGATCGGTCGATCACCATGGGGAACCCAAACGAGCTCGGCAGACCGTCCTCCGCGCGATCCCAGCTGCGTCCCCCATCAGAGGATCGGTAGACCCCGCGATGATCTTGTCGGTAGAGCCGGTTCGAGTCGTCGGGATCGAGCACGATCTTGTGCACGCAGTAGCCGATGTCGTCGAACTCCTCGGACGCCGCCGCCTTCGTCACTCCTGCGTTTGCGGGTGTCCATGTGGTGCCACCATCCTCCGAACGGAAGACGCCGGCAGCGGAGATTCCGATCCAGATGCGGTCGGCGTTGTCGGGATCGATCACGACACTGTGCAACGCGAGGCCGCCGAACCCGGGTTGCCACGCGGCACGTGTTCTGTGCTCGTTGATTCCGTCTACAGGCTGCCAGGAGTCGCCACCATCATCGCTTGTGAACAGGCCCGCCTGGTCGACACCCGCGTACAGACGACCCCCATGTCGCGCGAACGTCCAGATCTGTGTCAGGCTCCGATCCCCGCCCTCGGGCCATGAAGGGCTCGCGTCCGCCTGCACCCAGTCGATGAGATTGGGGGATCTGTGGATCGACGCACCGAACCAATTCGATCCTGTTGCGAGAAGGTAGTTGCCCGCGGCGGTCTCGGTGAAAGCCGTCACTTTCCAACCCGGCATGACAGGACCGTCGAGGTGACGCTTCTCAGGGTCGAAGAACCACGCACCCTTTTCGGTTCCGACAGCGACGACCATGGGCTCCCTCCTTTACTCGCACGACAGCGTACCTTGCAGGGCGAGCTTCGCTCGCCGTATCTCGTATCGCGACCAACGATCAGCGCGTTCGGCTGCTGCGTGCCAGAAGCGGCCTCCTGGCTGTTGGCTGAGGACTGGACCGATGCGAAGCGTGTCTCCGTGCGCGGGACGACCCGGACGTGCGTCCGGGCCGTTCGCCCTTGCCGAAGAGCTCGAAAGGCTGTCGACAGACCGCCGCGTCCCTGGTCGAGGCTCCGGTTTCTCTCGCGAGGTCATCAGCACTCTCTGCGCCGCCATTGTAGAGGATGTTGCCGACGCCGCGTCGGCTCAGTCTTCGCGGTCAGGGAGTGGCGCGAACAGATCCACTGCGTTGCCGTCGGGATCGAGGACCGTCGCGTAGCGCTGCCCCCAGAACGCGTCGAACGGGGCAACTACCCCTTCGTGGCCGTGGTCGACGAGTCTGTCGAACGCCGCGTCGACATCGCCCGGTCGGTCACACAAGAAGGCGAAGCTCATCGGACCCGGCCTCGCCGGTGGCGTCCATTCCTCGTTGAAGCTCCGCATGACATCTTCAGAGTCGAACATCAGGCGTATCCCGCCCGGAAGTACCGTCTCGACATGGCCGCCTGCCTCGACATCCTGCGGAAACTCCAGGCCGAGGAGACGGTAGAACGCGACAGCCCTCGGCATGTCGGTGACGACAACCCCGATAGCGTCAAACTTCATATGACCTCTTTCGACGATCGCGGCAAGCACGATCGATTGACAACCTGCGTGCATCGTACAGGTTCGAGATGTTGCCGGCTTGCCGAACATGACCGGCCCGAGTACACGAACCGTTGCTCCGAACACCGATCCGAGTCACGCCCTGGCGTGGAGATTGGTAGGGTGATTCGAGGGCCGGGGATCGCCGGGAGCGAGGGAGAGACGATGAGAAAGGCAATGTCGATTGGGCTGGCAGTGATACTGATGCTGTCGGTTACAGGGTGTGCCAAGGCCGCCGAGAAGGTGACTGAGAAGGCCATCGAGAATGCAAGCGGTGGTGACGCGAATGTCGATATCTCAAACAACGGAGGAACGGTCCAGGTACAGACGGACCAAGGATCAGCGACCTTCGGAGGAGGAGAGATTCCCGATTCGATTGACGTCGATCTTCCATCTGGCGGCAACGTGGTCAGTTCGATTGAGGCCGACAGCGGAGCCACTGTGATGGTCGAGTACCCGGATGCGAACTTCGACGACATCGTTGCCACGCTTCAGAGCTGGGTGGATGCTCAGCCCGACGACTACACCGCTTTCACTTCGAGCGGTGGCGGGATCCAGAACCAGACATGGGGATCTGACACAACAGCCATCTCGGTCCAGACCTGTACCACCACGAGTGGAGGGCAGGGTGTCTGTGTGTCCGTGCAGCAGAGCAACAACTGACAGCCTGGCTCCCGAAGGGAGCTGACGCGCGGGCCCCGACTACCCTGCCGGGCCATGCGGTTGATGATCGCGCGATGCAGCGTTGACTACGAGGGGCGTCTCACCGCACATCTCCCGTCTGCAGTGCGGCTCATCATGGTCAAGGCTGATGGCTGTGTGGCGATTCACGCCGATGGGGGCGCTTACAAGCCGCTCAACTGGATGAACGCGCCGAACCACCTCGACGAAAGTGCGGACACATGGGTCGTCACGAACCCGAAAGGTGAGCGCTTGACGATCACCCTCGAGAGGGTGCTCTCGGACACCGTGCATGAGATGGGCGAGGATCCGGGTCTGGAGAAGGACGGTGTCGAGCGCCATCTCCAGGTGCTACTTGCCGAGCGACCGTGGGCGCTGGAGGAAGGTCTCGCGCTGATTCGCCGCGAGTATCCAACCGACATCGGCCCGGTCGATCTGCTTTGTTCGGACAGTGACGGCAACGCCGTCGCGGTGGAGATCAAGCGTCGGGGTGAGATCGACGGGGTCGAGCAGCTCACCCGATACCTCGAGCGGCTTCGAGAAGATCCCAGGCTGGGATCGGTTCGTGGGATCTTCGTCGCGCAGGCCGTGAAACCGCAGGCACGGGTGCTCGCCGAATCGAGAGGAATTGGCATCGTGGAGGTCGACTACGACGAGCTGCGCGGCCTGGAGTCGGACCGACCGACGCTGTTCTGATGATCGACGTTGTCCTGTACCGACCCGAGATTCCTCAGAACACAGGGAACCTGATGCGCCTCAGCGCCGTGACGGGAGTCCGGCTGCATTTGATCGAGCCGCTCGGGTTCAGTCTGGATGAACCCCGCCTCCGAAGAGCGGGCCTCGACTACCGGGACTGGGCGAACGTGGCGGTCCATCCCGATCTCGAGAGCTTCTTCGCCGACGTCAGGCCGGGCCGCGTCGTCGCGTTCTCGGGTGTTGGAACGACTCGCTACACGGACCTGACATATGACCAGAGGGACGCGCTGCTGTTCGGACCCGAATCGGTCGGCCTGCCTGACGGTGTGCTCGCATCCGCAGACGAGGTGCTCAGGATTCCTATGCTTCCAGACCGGCGGAGCCTGAATCTCGCCAATGCCGTGTCGATCGTCGTGTATGAGGTGTGGCGTCGTTGGGGGTTCCCTGGAGCGGTATAGCGCTGCATCTGAGCCGCTGAGGGGTCGTCAGTTGTCAGTCACTGGTTTGCGGTAGGAGTGTCGCAAAGCGGTCTCATGGCCCGGCGTGTCGCGCTCCTAGCGAGAACTGCGACTGGCTCGCCTACGTCAACTCTTGAAGCACGATCGCTTCCGCAAGCACCGCTCGCCGTAGCTCCTCGAGATCAAGGCTCTCGTCGGCAGCGTGGATGCGGCTTTCCGGCTCCTGCACGCCGGTGAGCACGATCGTTGCATCTGGGTAGGCCTCCGAGAATGCAGCGACGAACGGGATCGATCCGCCCACTCCCATGTTGACCGGGTCCCTTCCCCACGCCTCTCGCATTGCGGCGCGGAAAGTGTCGAAGCGCGGCCCCTCTGTAGCGAGAGAGAACGCCTGACCGGACGCACCCCGACTGAAGGTGGCCTCAGCTCCCCAGGGCACATGTGCTTTCAGATGGTCGACCAGGGCGTCCATCGCGGCAGCCGGGTCTTGGCCCGGTGCCAGCCTGAGGCTCACCTTCGCGCGCGCCGTGGGAACGAGCGCGTTGATCGCCTGGTCGACAGGGGGCGCGTCGATCGCGAGCACGGACACGGCAGGCATCGTCCAAAGGCGCGCTGTCAAGCCCCCGCGAGCGATCATCTCGAGCGAATCGACCGCGCCGGTCTGTGAACGGAACTCTGCCTCGGTGAGGTCGAGAGGATCGGCGTCGTCCGACGAGACGAGCCCCGAAATCGCCACCGTACCGTCCTCGTTGTGCAGCGATGCGAGTACTCGACTGAGTACCGTCAGCGCATCGGGCATCGGCCCACCGAATTCGCCGCTGTGGAGAGCGCGGTCGGCTGTTCGCACCTCGATGACGCAGTCGACGAGGCCCCGCAAGGAGGTCGTGAGGGCGGGTACTCCCACTTTCCAGTTGCCGGAGTCGCCGATGACGATCACGTCCGCCGTGAACAGCTCTTTGTGTGCGTCGAGGAAGTCTGCGAGGTGAAGTGACCCGATCTCTTCCTCGCCCTCGATGATGACCTTGACTCCCACAGGAGGAGTCCCTCCATGGGCGAGCATTGCCCCGGCGTGCATCAGCACACCCGACTTGTCGTCGGCGATGCCGCGTGCGTAGACACGGCCGTTGCGTTCTATCGGCTCGAACGGTGGCGAACTCCACCCATCGCCCACAGGCTGGACGTCGTGGTGCGCATAGAGGAGGACCGTTGGCGCGCCCTCGGGTGCGGGGTAGCTGGCGTATACCGCAGGATGGGCACCGTGAAGCTCGAGCATCCGCACCTCCGGGAAACCGACCCTCCGAAGGAGGCTCGCGACGTACTCGGCCGACTCGCGAACGCCTTCCGGATCGAATCCGGCCGCGCTCACCGACGGGATCGCGGCGAGGTGCTCCAGTTCGCTGCGGATGGTCTCGAAATGGGAATCGACTGCTTCTTTGAGATGTTCGTGTGCCATACGCAGAGACTAGGTGCCCGAACCAGAAACGAGAATTGGCACTCTGAGTTCGGCTTCGGTCACGCCACCGTGATGACCGACCATCTCGTCGACCGTCCCGGCCGGCACCAGTGCATACCCTTCATCGGCGAAGAGCAGTCCGTCGGGAAGACGCTCAGCGAACTCCTCGTGAAGAGGGGCTGGTCCCCACAGGCCCTCGGCGTCCTCGACCGGCACCCATGTGGCCGGGAGGGATTCGGCGAGGGAGATCGCTTCCGCGGGCGATCCGCTCACGTACACGACCCGATTGTCGCCCGAGAAGATGAGCGTCTCACTGTGGGGAAGCGCGATGCGGTTGCGTGCGGCGATGTCGACGTGGCCATGGTCGGCGGTACCGACTACTGCGACGCCGTTGGGGAGGCTGCTGATCAAACGTTCCCATGTTTCGGCGATCTGCCGTATCGCGTCGGCGTAGAGGTCGGACTCCTGACCCGCTGCATGGGCGGCCGCGTCGACATGAGGGAGGTACAAGAGGACCAGCGTTCCGGGCATTCTGGAGGCGCCGAGGGCGAGTTCGATCCCCTCCGCATCGCTGGTCGTACCTTGGACCGTCGCGCCCCTGAACAGCATCCGGTCGAGCGGGCTTCCCACGAACGCGCTTGGCTCGGTCGCCACGACCCGACATCGGGCTGCCGCGAGGCGTTCGGCGAGGTTGGGGGACGGGAGGAAGCGGGTCGGATCCTCGAGCGACGTCGTTCCGTCCTCGGTGAACCAGTAGATGGTGTTGAGCACTCTCGTGCCGAGCCGAAGCTGGTAGGAGATCACTCCGTGTTGTGACGGGGGGAGTCCCGTGGCAAGTGTCGAGGTGTTCACGGTCGTCTGGGTAGAGAACGACGCGTCCAGTGCTGCGACGCGTGAATCACGAAGCGGAACGGCGTCCGGATGGCCGAGTTGGTGGTCTCCAAGTCCGTCGATCAACACGAGCACGTAGCTGTCGGCGTCGGGGATGCGGGAGGCGAGATGGGGGTGGAGTGCCGGTGAAGGGGACCGACCCGTCAGTCGCTGCTCGAGCTCTGCTGCCAAGTTGACCAGGCCACCGCCCAGGTAATCAGGGATGCGCATGTGGAGAGGCTACATAGACAATCAGCACGGTATCATTCGAGTTGAGGATCGGGGGTCACCTATGGATCCGGTTTTCGATCTCGCCGGGGACTGGCGGCATGAAGCAGCCTGCATCGGCATGGATCCCAACATATTCTTTCCGGCAGAAGGGGTGCCGGACCAACGAGCGAGGGCGATCTGTGCAGGCTGTGTGGTTCGAGATGAGTGCCTGGCCTACGCACTCAACATGCGCATGGATACAGGCGTGTGGGGAGGGATGTCGGGAACGCAGCGTCGTCTGCTTCGCCGAGAGATGCGGCGAGCGGTCTGATCGCCTCGCGGGAGGGTTCGCGTGAGTCCACCGGACGATGCGTCACGATCATCACGCTTCATGCGGAACCTCCTTGGTGGCCGGGGCGTGGTGGTCTTTCTTCTGCTCGGCCTCGTCGTGTATGTGGCGGTCGGCCGCTTCCTCGGCGAACGCGCGAAGCTTCCAGTCGTTGGACTGGACGCACTGGGGATGCTCACGCTCGCCCTGTTCTCTGAACTCGCAGCGAAGGTCGCATTCGGCGCGATGTTCGAGGAGGCCGTTGCTGCCGGGGGTCTTCGTCTCCGTCTTCAAGACGCCGTGCGGGCCGCCTTGGTCGCCGGTGGTGTCGCACGCCTCATCCCCGCCGGCGGCGCACTCACGCCTGCGGCCATGGCCTGGACGGTCCGAGATCGGATCCCGGGAACTGCCGGTGCAGCGCTCCGAGCGACGGTTCTGTACTACGGCGGGCTGTTGGCGATGACCGGTGGTGGGGTCCTTGCCCTGCATGCCGGCGGCTCGGGAGTGGTGCTCCAGGCGGGCGCTGTCGTGGTGGGTGGCGTGGGCGTGGGTGTCGGGGTGCTGCTCATGGGAGGACCACGATGGATGGGGTCGCTGACCAAACGGCTTCCGGAGCGGCTCCGCACCTTCATCGGCCCAACCGCGGTCGACCGCAGAGTGACGTTTCCCGAGGTTGGCCTGCTCGTCGCTCGGCTGGCTGCGGAGGTTGGCTCGATGATGCTGGCGTTCGTAGCACTTGGCATTTCACTCACGCCCCTGAGGGGGATCGTGGCTTTCGGCGTTGCCCATCTGGTGGGTGGGCTGCCTGGATCGCCGGGTGGCCTCGGCATTGTCGAAGCGGGCCTCGTCGGGGTGCTCGTGTTGTTTGGTGTGTCGCCGTCGGTGAGTCTTGGTCCGGTCCTGGCCTACCGGGTGATCGCGTACTGGATCCCGGCAGCGATCGGTGTCTTCGCTGGTGCGCGGGCGTGGGTCGCACACGATCGCCAACCGGGGGATGCCGGCTCGACTTGACCTCTGGCTCGTGCCGTAGAGTTCCACTGAGGAGGAGCAATGGATTTCGAGCTTTCAGAGGAGCACCGGGCATTCCGAAAGGTCGTTCGCGAGTTCGCCGAACGCGAAGTCGCGCCATACGCCGCAGAGTGGGATCGCACCCACACGTTCCCGACTGAGATCGTGCGCGAGATGGGCAAGCTGGGGTTGTTCGGGCTGATCTTCCCCGAGGAGTACGGGGGTGCCGGGGCTGATTTCCTGTCGCTCTGCGTCGCCATCGAGGAGCTCGCACGAGTGGATCAGTCTGTCGCGATCACGCTCGAGGCCGGAGTCGGCCTGGGTGCCAACCCGGTGTTCGCGTTCGGTACCGATGAACAGAAGCGTCGCTGGTTGCCTGATCTCGTGAGCGGGCGTGCGCTTGCAGGGTTCGGTCTGACCGAACCCGACGCCGGTTCCGATGCCGGCGGAACTCGAACTAGGGCCGAGCTGGACGGTGACGAGTGGGTGATCAACGGGTCGAAGGCGTTCATCACCAACTCGGGAACGCCGATCACATCGATGGTGATCGTGACGGCACTCACAGGTCCAGACGAGATCAGCTCGATCATCGTGCCGTCAGGGACGCCAGGGTTCACGGTGGAGCCGGCCTACGAGAAGATGGGCTGGAGAGCATCCGATACCCATGGCCTCTCCTTCGACGACTGTCGGGTGCCGGCGTCGAACCTGCTGGGCGACGAGGGCAGGGGATTCCGTCAGTTTCTCGAGATCCTGAACGATGGACGAATCGCCATAGCAGCGATGTCCGTCGGTGTCGCGCAGGGCTGTCTCGATCAGTCAACCGCCTACGCGAAGGAGCGGGAGGCGTTCGGGCGACCCATCGGCAGCAACCAGGCCATTGCGTTCAAGCTGGCCGATATGGCGGTGGCGGTTGAAGCGGCCCGTCTTCTCGCGTACAAGGCCGCGTGGCTGAGAGACTCGAGCCGCCCCTACAGAGAGGCGGCATCGATGGCGAAGCTCTATGCGAGTGAGGTGGCCGTCGGCGCGACACGCGACGCCGTGCAGATCTTCGGTGGTGCCGGTTACATGGACGAGTCGCCCGTGTCACGCGCCTATCGGGATGCGAAGGTCCTCGAGATTGGCGAAGGCACCAGCGAGATCCAGCGATTGATCATCGCACGATCATTGGGCCTTCCGGTGCAATAGGGCTCGGGAGCGGTCCCTCGCATCTCGTACGCGACCTGCGTGCCGAGGACCACGGAAGGGACGTCCACACGGCCCGGTTTGAACGCGTTGCTCGACGCTTTGACCGGTACGAGGTACAAGGTCGGAAGTACGCTGGGTGCTGCCCGACGGCACCCAACTCAGTCCCATTGCAGTAGCCACGGGACTGTGCGAACCTTGCCCCCATGGCAGTAGTCGATCTCGACGGCTTCATCGCGAACGAGAAGATGCACGCGATCGAGCACGGCTTCCATGTCCACGACGAGCGGCACTTCATCGAAACGTACTCGCTGCGCCAGCAGTGGGAGGTCGATCTGCACCCGGAAACGGCATGCGGCGGCCCGCTGGACCTGCACATGGCTTTGGAGGTCGATCCGAGAGTGGTTCTTGCCTTCGAAGACAGGGTGTTCGAAGACGAAAGCGAACCAGAAGATGAGTACTACCTGCCCCTCTACTTCAACTGGGTGCTCCCACCGCTTCCGTCGCCTCCCGATCTCCTGGTGCTCGCGACGGACCTTGCCGGCGTCGGGGGGACGGTACTGCCTCTCGAAGTGTCGGCGATCGACTCGTTCCAGGAGGTCACCGATGCCCCGCAGCGCAGTCTCGCCATTCGGGGCAGCGTGGATGTCTCGCTGGTGGACATCTCCAAAGCAGAGGTCCACCTATGCGACGTGTTCGACCGTTGCAGGGAGATCAGCGAGTTCCTCCTCGACAAGGCGCCAAGCTGGCTGAACGCGTAGCCGCAACTGTCAGAGGTGGGTCTGCACACGCGAACAGCCGTCGGGAATTCGTGCGTCTTGGTCTGTCCCCGGTTGTCGGATGTCCTTGTGGCGGGTGGCTCGACCGCTAGAACGGCAGCCCGACTGCCTCGCACAGGAACTGCATCAGCGGAGCCGCACTCGCACAGAGCCTCGCGTACTCACGGAGGAAACCGTCGGCCGTGACCGCCTTCTGGGTGAGTGCCCTCATGGCGATGAAGTCCTTGCGCTTGAGGTCGTGGATGAAGGAATGATCGGGATCGAACCCTGCTGGTGGACGTTTCAGCGAGTCTCCCGAGAGGTGGAAGACGTCGAGGAATCGCTTGGATCCCGTGACTCGTTTCCACAGGGCCGTGTCGGCGACGATTGCCTCGCGAATGGAACGAGCGGCCGCTGCGTCCGGGTGCCAGAGCCCCGCGGCGGCGAACACTGCTCCGGGCTCGAGGTGGAGGTAGAAGCCAGGGGCGTGCGCATCCTTGCCCGCTTCATGCCGGAATTGGAATCCCACATTGGTCTTGTACGGACTCTTGTCATGCGAGAAGCGGACATCTCGATAGATGCGGAACATCGATCCACCGTTGGGTCGGGCGTCCGCGACGAAATGCGAGCTGATCTTGGCGAGGTGCGAGGCGAAGTCCTGGATGAACTGCATGCCCGGCTCACGAACTGAGCGCTCATAGCGCTGCTTGTTCGCAGCGAACCACTCGCGGTCGTTGTTGGCTTCGAGGTCACGAAGGAACGAGAAGAGCGAAGGCGAGAAGGATCGTGTCATGAGGACAACCTACGTCGTGGGCGGGACAACAGGAAGGGGTTCGATAGGCGGCAGGCCGTACGTCGGCTGCCGTACTTCGTATTGCAGGCTTCGTATCGCGTCGAGTCGTCCCCGTCTGGGAACAACCTCGGCAACGTACGAGATACGAGACACGAGGTGCGGCGAGCGAGGTGAGCCCGTTCGCCTAGCTCCCCACTCACCGTAGGCTTGCCGTATGTTTCACCGCAGATCATCTGAAATGCCGACGAAGGAAGGGGCGCTCGTCGGCCGTGCGACACGCATGTCGATCTCGAATCGCCATCATGTGCTCGGCACGCCGCTGCTCCCACCGTTCCCGAAGGGAATGGAACGTGCCGTGTTCGGAATGGGTTGCTTCTGGGGTGCGGAGCGCATGTTCTGGCACCTTCCCGGCGTCTACAGCACCTCCGTCGGGTATGCGGGAGGGTTCACACCGAACGCCACCTACGAAGAGGTGTGTTCCGGGAAGTCGGGCCACGCCGAAGTGGTGCAGGTGGTATTCGACCCCGGGAAGATCTCGTACGAGGATCTCCTGCGCGTCTTCTGGGAGGGCCACGACCCGACCCAGGGCATGCGGCAGGGCAACGACGTGGGCACGCAGTATCGATCGACCGTCTACACGTTCTCGGATGTCCAGCAGGAGACGGCAGAGGAGTCGCGGGACCGCTACCAGGGCCAGCTTCGTGTCGCCGGGTACGGCACAATCACGACGCAGATCGAGCCGGCCGGCGACTTCTACTACGCCGAGGACTACCACCAGCAGTACCTGTCGAAGAATCCGAATGGCTACTGCGGCCATGGAGGGACCGGCGTTGCCTGTCCCGTGGGTTTAGGCGCCTGAGCCGATCAGCTCGAGTGCCTTGCTCAGCAGGTAGTCGGTCGGCGCATTGGTCGGAATCTCAACCTCCACGTCAGGGGTCAGTCCGACGCCGCCGTAGTCGTGCCCGTCGGGTGTCACCCAGCGGGCGACGGTGAGTTTGATGGCTCCACCGTTGCTGAGGTTGTACTGCTGCTGCACGGTGTTCTTGCCGTACGTGTGGGTACCGATGACGGTGGCACGTCCATAGTCCTGGAACGCACCGGTGACGACCTCCGAAGCCGAGGCACTCGCCTGGTCGACCAGCACGTACAGCTTGATGGACGGGTCTGTAGCGATGCCTCCGGGCTCGACCGAGTACTCCTGCACGTCACCGGGTGCCTCCGTCCGAAGCACCAAGCCGGAGGGGAGAAACTCGCTCGCGACGAAGATCGCCGTGTTGAGCGAGCCGCCGGGATCGTGCTGAAGGTCGAGGACGATGTTCGTCGCGCCTTGATCCAACAGATCCTGCAGGGCCGAGTCGAATTGGGCAGGAGCATTGGTCGAGAAGACGGAGAGTTCCAGGTAGCCGGTGGTGTCATCAACCATCCGCGAAGTCACGATCGGGATGTCGATCGCCGCTCTCGTGATCGGGAACTCCATCGGCTGCCCGTCGCGTTCGATGCCGATCGTGACGGTGCTTCCTGCCGGGCCGCGCACCTCTGAGATCACTTCGTCCACGAGCCAGCCATTGATGGACTCACCATCGATAGAGGTCATGACGTCCCCCGACTTCAACCCGGCCCCCTCTGCCGGTCCGCCTTCCAGAGGAGAGACGATGACGAGTTCGCAGCTGTCCGAGATGGTCGAGCACGTTGCTCCCTCAGGATCGTTGGGGTCCTCGGCCCGGACCATGGCGCCGATTCCTTCGATCTGGCCCTGGGTCTCTTCTTCGAATCGCGCCAGTGCATCAGGCGTGAAGTACACGGAGTAGGGGTCGAGGGTGTTCATCATCCCGTTGATGGCTGCGGCCACCAGATCCCCGACGGGGGCGGGATCGGTCTGCTCCTCTTCCACGAACGCCTGGCAGACGGTGCTGAACGATGGGTCCGGCAGGGCGCAGGTCAGTGAATCGGGGGCGGTTCCGCCTGGTTCGTTCTCGTAGTCGGTGATGCCCTGCACGGCGCCCTCAGCGAGGGCCGACGGGTCGACAGGGTCGACATAGGTCGTGGAGACAATGTGGTAGGCGGTACAGAGTGCCTGGAAATCGGCGGGTGCCTGATCACACGACACTGTTGCCGGCGTGCCGCTCGGCACGGTGGTGCCGGTGGCAGGAGGTTGTGTGGATGGCGGCTCGGTCGTCTGTGTCGTCTCTTGGGGTGTTGTGGTGTCGTGCACCACGGGCGCGGTACAGGCGCCGAGGAGCAGCGCGAAGGTGAGGACGAGGATGCGGTATTTCATGTGCAGGTCCGATTCAAACGCACCCAGGGATTAAGCGCGCATCGCTACCGATGAGCGAGTGCACGGAGTACCGCCGGCGTCGCTTCGTCGGCCACTTCCAATGCTTCGACGAACAGGCGGCCGCGTGTTTCCTTGAGGAGTCTGCCGGCCTCGGTGGCGGGCTGGGGAAGATGGGAGGTGAGCAGCAGGATGCTGGTCGATGCGCCTGCGAGGATCGCCGCCTTGCCGAGGGATCGAAGGACTCCGTCGCTGGTGGCAAGGCCGCCCGGCGTGACAGAGAGGCCGCCGGTCACGTCGACGAACCAGCGTGCATCGTTCGGGTCCCTGGCGATGATCGGAACCGTCACGCCTGCGACCTTTTTGTTGATGCCTTCGATCGAGAAGCCGGCCGAGGTGAGGGCCTCGACCGCGATGTCGAGGATCTTCTTGTCGAACGGAGGGAATAGGTCGCCAGGAGGCTCCGAGAGCCGTTCTCTGGCGATGTCGACGTACGCCGGATCCAAGTCGTATCCGACGCCCCTGCGACCCGTCCTGGCTGCTGCGACAAGTGTCGTTCCAGATCCCATGAACGGATCGAGCACGACGTCGCCTTCGAAGCTGTAGAGATTGATGAGCCGTTCTGGCAGCGCGACGGGGAAGGGAGCGGGATGCCCGATACGCTGCGCGCTCTCGGAGGGGATCTCCCACACGTCCAGGGTCGCCTCCAGGAACTCGTCGGTACTGAGTGTGCTCTGCGACGGGAGCCCTTCGTCGGCGCGCCGCCGCTCCGAGCGTGCTCGGTCGAAACGTCCCTTGGAGGCGATCACGATCCGTTCGGTGGTGTCGCGAAGGACCGGGTTCGTCGCACTTCGGAACGACCCCCATGCGCATGAGCCCGACATCCCCCGTGCCTTTCGCCATACGACCTCCCCCCGTAGGAGGAGACCGAGGTCGTCCTGGAGGATGCCGATGACGTCAGACGAGAGGCTTCGGTACGGTTTGCGTCCCAGATTGGCGACGTTGACTGCGATGCGACCGCCGGGTTCGAGAACACGCACACACTCTGCGAAGACCTCGCGCAGCATCTCGAGGTATTCCATGTAGGAGCCAGGGATCCCATCTCGCCCGATTTCGGCCTCGTACTCCTTGCCTGCGAAGTAGGGCGGTGAAGTGATGACCAGGGCGACGCTGTTGTCGGGCAGTTCGTCCATGCTCCTGGCGTCGCCGAGGAGGCAGCCGTCTCCGAGATCCGGTGCCTCTGCGACAGTGTCGTCATCGCTGATCTCGGGCGGGTGGAATCGAGCATAGAAGTCACTGGCGTCGTGAGCCTCTCTTCTGCTCGCTCCGA
>CAYLHS010000043.1:0-19088 GCA_964383535.1 uncultured Acidimicrobiia bacterium | reverse complement strand
GGAAACGTCGCTCGAGGGCGGAGTCCTTCTCGAGGTACTTGCGGTACTCCTCGAGCGTCGTCGCGCCGATCGTCTGGAGTTCGCCCCGTGCAAGCATCGGCTTGAGAATGCTCGCGGCGTCGATGGCACCCTCAGCGGCTCCAGCACCGACCAGTGTGTGGATCTCGTCGATGAACAGCAGGATGTCGCCGCGCCCCTGAATCTCCTTGAGGACCTTCTTGAGCCGCTCTTCGAAGTCGCCCCGATAGCGGGACCCTGCAACGAGCGCGCCGAGGTCGAGGGTGTACACCTGCTTGCCCCGCAGCGTCTCTGGCACATCGCCCGACACAATCTGTTGACCGAGCCCTTCGACGATGGCCGTCTTGCCGACGCCTGGCTCTCCGATGAGAACGGGGTTGTTCTTGGTTCTCCGTGACAGGATCTGCATCACTCGCTCGATCTCGCGCTGGCGCCCTATCACCGGATCGAGCTTGTGCTCGCGCGCGAGCTGGGTGAGGTTGCGGCCGAACTGGTCGAGGATCGTCGACCCACCACTCGACTCGCGGCCGGAGGACGACCCGGACGACGGTTGCGCCGAGGAGCGTTCCTCGCTCTGAGCTCCCGAAAGCAGCTGGATCACCGTCTGGCGGACCTTCGGCAGGTCTGCCTTGAGGTTCTGGAGGACTTGTGTGGCGACTCCCTCGCCCTCTCTGATGAGACCGAGGAGGATGTGCTCGGTGCCGATGTAGTTGTGTCCGAGCTGGAGTGCTTCGCGAAGGGACAGCTCGAGGACCTTCTTCGCCCTCGGGGTGAACGGAATGTGACCACTCGGAGCCTGTTGTCCCTGGCCGATGATCTCCACGACCTGGTCACGGACGGCCTCCTGGGTCACACCGAGCGACAGGAGTGCCTGCGCGGCGATGCCATCGCCTTCGTGAATGAGCCCGAGGAGGATGTGCTCGGTCCCGATGTAGTTGTGGTTGAGCAGGCGCGCTTCTTCCTGGGCAAGAACCACGACTCTTCGAGCTCGATCTGTGAATCGCTCGAACACGACCTGCTGCCTCCTGTCTGTTCCCAAGGGGAAGGCTTGCGAGTATACCTTTCGGCCTCTCCTACGACGAGGCTACTTCGTCTGCTACAACACTCATCGGCGCCGGAATCATCCCTCCTGAACGATGATTCCTCCCTGACCCGAACGATCGCTCCCATCGCTACCATTCGTCGAGATGGACTCACCCCGCCTCGAGCGTCTCGTACCGATCCCTGCCGTGTGGGATCGGATGACGCTCGTCGAGCGCAGGCTCTCCGAGGTGTCCGTCTCGGATTACGCCTTCCTCACGGAGATCGCCCAGCATCTCCTCCTCGCAGGCGGCAAGCGGTTTCGGCCGCTCCTCGCGCAGGTCGCCGGCGAGTTTGGAACCGCTCGTGACCATCGGGTTGTCGACGCAGGCGTTGCAGTCGAGCTCATCCACGTCGGGTCGCTCTACCACGACGATGTCATCGACGAGGCGGACACTCGCAGAGGAACAGGATCGGCGAACACCAATTGGGGCAACACGATCGCCATTCTCGCCGGCGACTTTCTGATGGCCCGAGCAACAGAGCTCGCCGCCGAATCGCTCGGACGCGAAGCCGTGCAGCTCCTGTCGCGCACCTATGCGGAACTCGTCGAAGGCCAGACCTTGGAGCTTCAGCTCGACTTCGACCTCGGCCACGGGCCGGACGACTACTTCAGGGTTGTCGAGATGAAGACCGCCTCGTTGATCAGAGCCTCCGCCCGAGTCGGCGCAATGGCGGCGGACGCGACTTCGGAGATCATCGAGGCGCTCAGCAGCTGGGCATGGGAGTTGGGCATCATCTTCCAGCTCACCGACGATGCCCTCGACCTCGTCGCGACGGACGAGTACCTCGGCAAGCCTGCCGGCTCCGACATCGGCGAGGGCAAATTCACGCTGCCCTTGCTGTACGCACTGGGTGATAGCGACGGGGATCAGATCCGGACGCTCCTCGGAAACCGGCCGTACGGAGAGGATGAGATCGCCGACACGATCGCGTTGATCCGCTCGGGTGGCCACGTGGACCGCGTGCTCGACGAAGCGGCAGAACGCGCTCGCACCGCGGCGGGAGTGCTCGAAGACCTTCCCCGGACCGCAGCGACAAGCGTGCTCTTGGACCTCGCCGACTACTTGCTCGGACAGGTACAGCGAGCACGAACCTCCCCATAGACTGGAGGGGCATGGACTTCTTCGTAATCCTCATGATCGCGGTTGGGATCTTCGCAGCGGCCGCCGCCTCCAATGGCCGCACCGCGGCCGCGTGGGGTGCGGCCTCCAGAGTTCTCGGCGTCACCTTCGCGAAGAACAATGCGTTTTCGAACCCGCGACTTTCGGGTTCGGTCGAAGGCTTCGACCTCGACGTTTCGGTGAAGTCCAGTGGCAACGCCAAGGTGACCCGGTACGTGGTGTCCTATCCCCCACTGGGAATCGACCTGCACATCGCCCGGAAAGGGGGCCTTGCGAAGATCACCGAGCTATTCGGAGGGGGCGGCGAGGAGGAGACCGATGATCCATTCGAGCAGCTCGTATCGATCAAGGCATCGGATCCTCAACAACTGCCCTTGCTGCTCACGCCTCACGCACGCGACGCAATCACCGACCTGCTGACGAATCTGCCGGCGGCGAAGGTGAAGGATGACCGGATCACGTTCGAGCGGCGGAATGTCGAACGTCAGGTCAACACGATCGTCGCGACATCCCGGCGACTCGTTGCCACTGCGCAGGCAATCACCGGCCGAAGAGGCGCGGAGGAACCCAAGGAGCGGGCTCCTCTCCCGCCCGACCCCTACGCTCCGACAGAGAGCATGGAGAGCATGCCGCCACCGCCATCTGCTCCACCGGCGCCAACTCCTTCTCCACCGACTCCTCCACCGCCGAGCGACATGACGTCGAGCGATATGCCGTCGACACTCGACACAACGCTTCCGTCATACGAGATGACGCCTTCGTCCCTCGACCCTGGATCCGAACCGCTCATGCCGTCGTATGACGAGCCGGCGACTTTTCCGATGGCGGCAGAGATTCCCGCACCACCGCAGCCTGCCGGCGGGCTGGACTTCGCAACGATCGCCGGCGAGCTCTTCGGCGGAAACATGCTCAGCTTCGAAGCAGCCACGACGTTCGGCGAGCAGTACTCCGGTCGCAAGATCCGCTGGATGGGCACCGTCACAGGACACACGGACACGCTGGTTCGGGTGGAGGTCGGCACCATCCAAACCACGTTGTTCGGTCCCATCCAGGTCGGCGCCATCGTCGAAACAGGCTCACCGGTCGTGGAAGGAGACCAGGTGGTCGTCGAGGGCACTCTGTCATCGGTCGACACGCTGGAGCGCACGTTCACGGTGGACGGAACCGTCAAGCGGGCGTAGCGCGCAGGCTCTGCTGTATCTGGAACCTCGTGCGCGACCACAACTGCTCAGAACCGCGGGGCGGCTGTACCGCGAGGCACGAGATGCGAGGTACGGGTAGTGACACCGGGCGGCCCGGCGTCACTACTCTCAAGACATGAAGTCCTCCCGTCGGTCCGAGGTACCTCCGTTCTATGTCATGGAGGTCATGAAGGCCGCTGAACGCCGCCAGCGCACCATGGGAGACGTGCTGCACCTCGAGGTGGGCCAACCTTCTACCTCGGCTCCCGCGAAGGTCCGCGAAACCGCACTCGATGCACTGGCATCGAACCGCCTCGGGTACACGGAAGCCACAGGCATACCCGCGCTGCGCGATCGTATCGCCCGCCACTACCGAGACGCCTACGATCTCGACATCCCACCCGACCGCATCACAGTCACCGTCGGCGCATCAGGTGGGTTTGTGCTCGCCACGTTGGCTGCTTTCGACGTCGGTGATCGAGTCGCAATCACCCAGCCAGGGTATGCCGCGTATCGCAACATCCTCGATGCGCTCGACGTCACGGTTGTCCCCATCCCGGTCGGTCCGGACACCCGGTTCAACCCCACCGCCCGGCTCCTCGATGCCGCAGGGCCACTGGATGGCCTGGTCGTGGCAAGCCCTGCGAATCCGACAGGGACGGTCCTGCGACAGAACGAGATGACGGCGCTCGCCGACTACTCGACGGCGAGGGGCCTCCGGATGATCTCTGACGAGATCTACCACGGCATCACCTACGGTGTTGCAGCACCGACCGCCGCAGCGTCCTCCGGTTCGGCCATCGTGGTCCAGTCCTTCTCGAAGTACTACTCGATGACCGGTTGGAGGCTTGGATGGCTCGTCCTCCCGGATGATCTGGTCGATCCCGTGGAGCGCCTCGCACAGAACCTGTTCATCTCACCACCCACACTCTCCCAGATCGCTGCGGTGTCGGCGTTCGACTGCGCCGAAGAACTCGACGGGAACGTCGCGCGGTATTCCACGAACCGCGATCTTCTGATGTCGGCACTCAGGAGTAGCGGCATCGACAAACTCGCGCCAGCCGAGGGTGCGTTCTACGTGTACGCGGACGTCTCCCACCTCACCGACAACAGCCAGGAGCTGTGCCGGACCTGGCTCGAAACGCTGGGCGTTGCTGCAACCCCAGGGATCGACTTCGACCCGGTCGACGGGCACAAGTACGTGCGGTTCTCATACGCGGAGTCGACCGAGGACATCGCAGAGGCGGCATCCCGGCTGATCGGGTGGAGCCAGCGGGTAGGTCGGCGCAGGCGGCATCTCGCGGATGGGTGAACCGGCCATCTCCATCCGCAATCTCACGAAGCGGTATCCGACCGTCGCTGCCCTCGACGATTTCTCCCTCACCATCCCAACCGGCACGATCTATGGTCTCGTGGGCCCAAACGGTGCGGGCAAGTCGACACTGATCAAAACCATCGTCGGAGCACTCCGACCGACATCCGGCTCGGTCAGCGTGCTTGGACACGACCCGCTCGACGACCGTTGGATCCTTCGCCGACGGATCGGCTACATGCCACAGGAGAATGCTCTCTACGAGGACCTGACCGCAGCTCAGAACGTCCGTTTCTTCGGTGCTGCACACATGAGTGGCGATGACCTCGACGAAGCCGTGGCCCGGGCGCTCGCATTCGTCGAACTCTCCGACCGGGCCGACTCACCCGTGCACACGCTCTCGGGTGGAATGCGCCAGCGAGTGTCCCTCGCCTGTGCGCTCGTCCATCCGTTGGACGTGGCGATCCTCGATGAGCCGACATCGGGCGTCGATCCGGAGCTGCGCCGGGCGTTCTGGGACAGATTCCGCTCCCTCAGCGGCGCCGGGGCAACCGTCATCGTGAGCACCCACCAGGTGAGTGAGGTCGTCGAATGTGACCGGGTAGCGCTGATCAGTTCCGGCCATCTACTGCTGGATGCAACGCCACACGACCTTCTTGCGCGAAGTGCCACCACAATCAGGGTCTGGCAACGAGATGGGACGGTCCGCGACCACAACGCAGACGACTACCGAACCGAACTCCCATCGATCCTTCACGCGGATGTCGAACGTGTGGAGTTGGTGCAGGAGCCGCTCGAAGATGTTCTCCTCCACCTGATCGAGGAGGCTCGATGAGCGGACACACACTCGCAGTGACCGCACGCGTGATGCGTCAGATCCGGGGGGACCGACGCTTCGCGGCAGCGATGATCATCATCCCGGTGCTCCTGCTCGTGTTCCTCAAGGTGGTGTTCGACGCGATGGACGTGCCCTCGGTCGGCCAGCAGCGCTACGCGGTGCTTGGCGTGTCATACGTGATTCACTTCGTGGCGTTCCTGCTCACCGCGCTCGTCGTTGTCGGGGAACGGGTCCAGGGCACGCTCGTGAGGATGTTCATCAACGGGTATCGGCGTCTGGAGATCGTCGGTGGATATCTGGGGGCCTACACACTGTTCGCAACGCTCCAGAGCGTTCTCGTCCTCATCGTTGCGCACTTCCTGTTCTCCCTCGACTACTCGATGGGCGAGTTGGGACAGATCTTCTTGGTGTTGTGGCTTCTCGCCATCTTGATGATGTCCATCGGGATTCTCGTTTCGAACCTGGCTCGCAACGTCGCACAGGTGATCCCCTTCGTGCCGGCGATCGTCGTTCCGGCACTCTTCCTGTCGGGGATCGTCGTGGAGGTTTCAAAACTGCCGACCTGGGCGCAGGTGGTGTCCAGGGTGATTCCGCTCTACTACTCAACCCAGGTGTTCGGGTCGCTCTTCAGCAGTGGGAGCATCTTTGACGATCTCTGGGCGTTTCTGCTCCTGCCGATCCTGGCGGTCGTCGTGCTCGGATTCGCTGCGATGACGTTGCGTGAAGAACTCTGATCAACCCCGCAACCCACCGTTCCTGCGTGGGTTCGATGCAGTATGTCCACGGAACTCACGCCAGAACGGATGAGGCTGTCAATTCTCCGGCCGCATGGTCGGAAACAGCACGACCTCTCTGATCGTCGGCTCGTCGGCGAGCAGCATCACCAGCCGGTCGACGCCGATCCCGAGCCCACCGGTCGGAGGCATGCCGTGCTCGAGTGCTCGCAGGAAGTCCTCGTCGATCGGATGGGTCTCCTCCTCACCCTCCGCCTTGGCGCGGGCCTGCGCCTCGAACCGATGCCGCTGATCAGCGGGATCGGTCAACTCGCTGAATGCGTTGCACAGCTCCATCCCTCCGGCGAACAGCTCGAATCGCTCGGTGAGATCGGGATCGTCTCGATGTGTGCGGGCCAAAGGCGACGTCTCTCTGGGATAGTCGATCACAAATGTCGGCTCCCACAGCTCGGGCTCGACCAGTCGCTCGTAGAGCTCAACGATGAGCTTGCCCTTGCCCCAGACGGAATGAGGTGTGATGCCGTGGTTTCGGCACAGTTCTGCGAGTTCGTCGCGCGACATACCGAACGACACCGGCGTTCCGGTCGCTTCGGTAACCAGGGCGAGCAGTGGAATCCGGCGATAGGGCGGGGTCAGGTCTATGGTCCTTCCTTGATACTCGATGACCGTTCCCCCCGTTGCGGCAATCGCCGCCTCGGGAACGACATCTTCCATCAGCTCCATGATTTCGTGGTAGTCGGCGAACGCCTGATACGCTTCCAGCGTCGTGAATTCCGGGTTGTGGGTCGAGTCGATCCCCTCGTTGCGGAACACCCTGCCGAGTTCGAACACACGCTCCATGCCGCCGATTACGAGCCGCTTCAGATGCAGCTCGGTGGCTATTCGTAGGTGGAGGTCGATGTCGAGCGCGTTGTGATGGGTGGTGAACGGTCGAGCGAGGGCGCCGCCCGCCTCGGCTTGAAGCATCGGTGTCTCGACCTCCACGAACGCCCGTTCCGTGAATGCCCGTCTGAGCGCGGCGACGACGTCGATTCTCACTTTCGCGACACGTCGGGCCTCCTCACTGGCGAGCAGATCGAGGTACCGCTGCCGGAATCTGGTCTCTTTGTCCTGGAGTCCGTGCCACTTCTCGGGCAACGGACGCAACGACTTGGAGAGCAGAGCGATCTCGTTGGTCTTGATGCTCAGCTCCCCCCGCTTGGTCGTGATGACTTCGCCGGTGGCGCCGACCCAATCACCCGAATCGACGTCCACGTCGAACCGGTCGAACGCCTCATCTCCCATCGTTCGACGATCGACGAACAGTTGCATCTGGCCTGTGACATCCTGGAGCACGCCGAAGCTCAGATTCCCCAAACGTCTGATGTTCATCAGCCTGCCGGCGACCGACACGATCTCCCCCGTCGAAGATCCGGGCGGAAGGTCAGCGTGCCCTTCGGCCACTTCAAGCGCCGTTCGGGTTCGCGCGAACCTCGGTGGGTACGGGTCTCCACCGCGACGGCGGATCTCGTCCACCTTCTCTGCACGTTGAGCGACGAGTGCGTCTTCGGTGAGGTGCGCTTCAGTCATCGGCGCTGCACCTTACCCTCCGTTGCGCTCCCACAGGAGCCGCAAGCCCGTGAGGGTGAGGAACTCGTCCATGTGATCCACCGTCGAGCAGTGTGGCACGATGACCGGCGCAAGCCCCCCCGTCGCGACAGTCGTCGTGTCCGGACCGAGTTCATCGACGATGCGACCCACGATCCCGTCGACCAGACCGGCGTGCCCATAGAGCAGACCCGACTGGATCGCCTCCACGGTTCCTTTGCCAATGGGATCTCGTGGCGGTTCCAACGACACCCGTCGCAGCGCCGCGGTCGCGGATACGAGTGCTTCCATCGACACCTCGAGCCCCGGAGCGATGGCGCCACCCAGGTACTCACCGTCTCTGCCGACGACATCGAAGTTCGTGGAGGTCCCGAAATCGACCACCACGGCCGGCGCACCGTACACGTGGCGGGCGGCGACCGCATTGACGATGCGGTCCGCTCCAACCTCCTTCGGATTGTCGATGAGGATCGGCATTCCTGTCTTGATGCCGGGCCCCACGATCAACACGTCGCCGTCGATCATCTCAGATGCAACCCTCAGTGCTTCCGTCGCGTGCGGCACCACCGACGACAGCACCACACCGGTGATCGAGCCGACATCGATCTCGTCGAGATCGAAGAGCCCGCGAAGCAGCAGCCGGTATTCGTCCGCCGTCCTAGAACGTTCGGTTGCGAATCGCCAATGGTGTATAGGCCCTTGATCGTCGAGCAGACCAACGACGGTCTGCGTGTTTCCCATGTCGATTGCGAGCAGCATCACGCTCCTCCAAGTTGAAAACTGATGTCGTCCCCTCGAGTCCAGAAGTGTGCGTTGTCGATGAGACGGGTGGTACCCACAAACGCCGCAACGGCAAGGATGGCGTCTCTGTCGAGCGTTTCGATCGGCTGCAGCCCGGCTGCGTCAACCATCTCGACATACTGCACGTCGACACCGGGCGTGGAAGCACACTCGGCGCGGACCACGTCGACGAGCGTTGCGGAGGATCGCTCCCCCGTCTTCACGGCCTCCACCGCCCGCCCGAGTCCCCGCGACAGAGCTCTGGCCGACACTCGCTGATCTGACGACAGGTAGACGTTGCGGCTCGACATGGCGACGCCGTCGGCTTCTCTCACGATCGGACACCCCACGACCCGAACCGGAAACGACAGGTCTACCGCGAGACGCTCGAGGATGACGAGCTGCTGGGCGTCCTTGCGGCCGAAGAACGCCACATCGGGCCGGACACCGGCGAGCAGTTTGGTGACGACGGTGGCGACCCCTTCAAAGTGTCCAGGCCGGTACGGGCCGCAGAGATGGTCGGCCAGCTTCCCGACCGTGACGCGCATGACCGGCTCAACCGGGTACATCTCCCCCACCGCCGGCGCGAACAGCACGTCGGTGCCCACCCCGGCGGCCAGTTCGGCATCTCGGTCGAGGTCCCGGGGGTATTGATCGAGATCCTCGCCCTCACCGAACTGAAGCGGATTGACGAACACGCTCACAACCACTGTGTCGGTCGCTCCCCGAGCCGTCGCCATCAGAGAGAGATGGCCCTCATGGAGGTAACCCATCGTCGGCACCAGCCCGACGGTGCCACGGCAAGCCGCTCTGACATCGGCGAAGGTCGTCACGATGTCCACCACACCTCCTCGAAGAGCTCGGCGGTTCCGGCGATATCTGCAATGAGTCTGCCCAACGTGACGAATCGATCCAACTCGCCCGGAGCCCACCTGTCGACGGCAGCGATCTGCGCGCGCACCGTCCCCACGTCACCCCGGGCGATCGGCCCTGTCAGCGCCCCACCAGGTCCAAGCCCGAACGCGTTGGCGACAACGGCGTCCACCAGCGGTCTGGCGGCATCGAAAGGAACCCCTGCGGCCCCGAACAGCTCCTTCGCGACGGCGAGCGCCGCAACCGTGCCGTTTGCGGCTGCCGCAGCGGCGGCGTGGTAGACGGCGCGAGCTTCTTCGGAGACGGTGAACGAACGCGCTCCGAGCGACGTGACAAACCCATCGAGGACGGCCCGGAGCCGTTCGTTGGACGTCGTTACCGCTATCCAGGAACCGGCCAGCGCGTCTGCGCCCGAGTCCGGTGTGGGGAGAGTCTGAAGAGGATGGAGAACGCCGATGGCAGCACCCGCCTGTTGCAGGGGCTCGAGAGCGTCAACCGGTGTGAGTCCGCTGAGATGTACGGCGGCGTCGATGTGTGGTGCTCTGATATGGGCGGCAACATCCACGATGACGTCGTCGCGAACGGCGATCATGAGAAGATCCGCCGGCGGAAGTTCGCCCGAAAGGGGCAACGGCTCGGCGTCCAGCAATTGGGCGACGCGCCGCACTCGGTCCGGTGTGCGTCCCGCGACGGCAACAATCCGATGTCCTGCGCGCTTCGCGGCGATACAGATGGCGCTGCCGGCACGCCCCGGACCGGCGAGGATGATGTCCAAGGGGTCCTCCAGGTTCGAGTCCTCGGTACCCGACCGGTAATCAGGCTAGCGGGCGTCACGGACGAAGACGCCGGAGTAGGTTGAGAACCACGAAGGGCTGGTGCCCGATGCCGTGGCCAGCGGACCGTAGAGGTCGCCTTTCGACCCCTTCGTTTCGATGGTTGTGCCTCCCACGCGGCATCTCGACCCCGTTTCGACGGACCCGAGGAGGTGGTCATGTGAAGACCGTATTCGTCGACCCGCTGAAGTGCATCGGCTGTCGGCAGTGCATGTTCGCCTGCGCAGTCGAGCACTCCCGCAGCAAGGAGCCATTCCTGGCGATCTTCGAGGATCCTCCACCAAAGCCGAGGATCCACGTCGAGATCGGCCCATATCAGGGAAGCTCGTTTCCCAACAAGTGCAGGCATTGCAGCCCCGCCCCGTGCCAGCAGGTCTGCCCGACCGGCGCCATTTTTCGTGACAGCGAGATCGTGCTCATCGACATCGACAAGTGCATCGCGTGTGGGATGTGCGCAATGGTCTGTCCGTTCGACACCATCACGTTCCACATACAAGCGAACGCAGCACCACCCAGAGTTGCGGCAACCAAGTGCGACGGGTGCGTCGATCGAGTACGAGGTGGGATGGATCCCGCGTGCGTCGAGGCGTGCAAAGTCGGAGCGCTCGTCTACGGGGAACTCAACGACATCATCAAAGAGGGACGCCACCGTCAGGCGATTCTCGCCGTCAACGCATCTGCCGGAGAAGCGGCACGCGAGGAAGACCCATTGGAGGGCTGGAGAGCGTGGGGAAAAGAGGCCGCGAAGGTGGCAGGAGGAGTGTGATGAACGAACGACAAAGCATCACCCAGGACGCCCAAACCATGCTGCGAAGGGCGCACATGGAAGGAATCGACACGGTGTGGGAACGACTCGCCGCCCAGCAGCCCCAGTGCGGCTACTGCCTCATGGGCGTGAGCTGCCGGAACTGCTCGATGGGGCCGTGCAGGGTCGATCCGTTCGGAGAGGGCCCGCAGAGGGGGGTCTGTGGAGCGGACGCCGACACCATCGTCGCACGGAACCTCGGCCGGACGATCGCCGCCGGCGCTGCGGCCCACTCGGATCACGGGCGCGACATCCTCGAGGTGTTCCTCGAGACCGCGAAAGGTGAGACGAGCGGGTATGAAATCAAGGACGAGACAAAGCTCCGCGCGCTCGCTGCGACCTACGGCCTCGAAGACGGGAACCGCCCGATCGCCGACGTGGCAACAGACCTCGCCGACGCGATGCTCGAGGACTACGGAAGCCGGAAGGATCGCGTCGGTTTTGTCGATGTCGCACCGGAGGTGCGCCGGACCCTCTGGGACAACCTGGGCATCACGCCCCGAGGCATCGATCGTGAGACGGTCGAGATGATGCACCGCACGCACATGGGAGTCGACAACGACTATGTGAACATCCTGCTCCATGGTTTGAGGACCAGCCTGTCCGACGGGTGGGGCGGATCGATGGTCGCAACCGAGTTGTCGGACGTCATGTTCGGAACCCCCCAGCCGATCATGTCGACGGTGAATCTCGGCACGTTGAAGGCCGACCACGTCAACATCGCGCTCCACGGGCACAACCCGCTGCTGTCGGACGTGATCGTCCAGGCAGCGAGAGACCCTGAGCTGGTCGCGCTCGCCGAGGGCATGGGTGCCGCCGGCATCAACCTGGTGGGTCTCTGCTGCACGGGCAATGAGCTGCTAATGCGCAAAGGCGTCCCGATGGCCGGCAACCATCTCATCCAGGAACTCGTCATCATGACCGGAGCCTTGGAAGCGATGGTGGTCGACTACCAGTGCATCATGCCGTCCGTCACCGATGTGGCCAAGTGCTTTCACACTCGAGTCATTTCGACCGCCGACAAGGCCAAGTTCCCGGGAGCGACCCACATCTCGTTCGACCCTCACAGAGGCCTCGAGATCGGCAAGCAGATCGTCAATGCCGCGATCGAGGCGTACGCGGAGCGTGTGCCCGATCGTGTGCTGATTCCCGGCGAACCCGTCCCGATGATGGCGGGCTTCTCTGTGGAAGCGATCCTCGGTGCGCTCGGTGGAACGCCCGAACCGCTCGTCGAAGCGATCAAGGCCGGACAGATCCGTGGAGCCGTGGGCGTCGTGGGGTGCAACAACCCGAAGATCCCTCAGGACAAGGGTCACGTCACCTTGACGCAGCGTCTCATCGAGAACGACATCCTGGTGGTCGTCACCGGATGTGCGGCGGTCGCGAACGGAAAGGCCGGCCACATGGTGCCGGACGCCGCCGACATCGCCGGATCGGGGCTCGGCGCGGTGTGCAGAGCCCTTGGCATCCCACCCGTGCTTCACATGGGATCGTGTGTCGACAACAGCAGGATTCTCGTGCTGGCGGCAGCGCTCGCGGACTACTTGGGCGTGGACATCTCGGATTTGCCTCTCGCGGGGGCGGCACCTGAGTGGTACTCGGAGAAGGCCGTCTCGATCGGCGCGTACGTCGTCGCGAGCGGCATCTACACCGTCCTCGGTGTGCAACCGCCGATCTTCGGCAGCGAACATGTCGTCAGTCTCCTGGCCGAGGGTCTCGAGGGTGTCGTCGGAGCGACGTTCGGCGTGGAACCCGATCCGGAGAAGGCAGCGGTCATGATCCGCAGACACATCGAGGAGAAACGACGTGCACTGGGCCTGCCGTTCATCGACCCGGAAACCATAGATGTACCCGAAGCCGTCGGAGCAGGAGCATGAGCGAAGACCACCATGAGCATGCGAGTCGCGAGCTCGACGGCTTTCGGGTGGTGATCACCGGCAAGGGGGGCGTGGGAAAAACGACGCTCACCGCCCTCCTTGGCGGCCTCCTGGCTCGTCGCGGTTTCCAGGTGCTCGCGGTCGACTCAGACCCGCAGATGAATCTGCCGTACGCGATGGGGGTAGCCGGCGCCGATGACATCGTCCCATTGAGTCACAACGCCGACTACGTCGAAGAGAAGACCGGGGCTCGCCCGGGAGAGGGATGGGGACTGCTGTTCCGTCTCAACCCTGACGTCCGCGATGTGGTCGACAGATTCGCCACGCCGGTCTCCGACAAGGAACGGGTCCTCGTCATGGGCACACTGACGCAACCGGCCGCGGGGTGTCTGTGCCCGGAGAACTCGCTGCTCGACGCGGTGGTCGGCAATCTCGCGCTCCGCACAGACGAGGTGATCCTGATGGACACGCAAGCCGGCGTCGAGCACTTCGGACGGGCGCTCGCTCGAGGCTTCCACCAGGCGATCGTGCTGTCCGATCCGACCTTCAACGGCATCAACGTCGCACTTCACACAGCCGCGCTCGCTCGCGGCCTGAACATCCCTGCGGTACACCTTGTCGTCAACCGCGTCAGGTCACCCAGGGACATCGACCGAACCTTCGAGCGCGTCGCACAACGCGACG
This sequence comes from uncultured Acidimicrobiia bacterium, assembly GCA_964383535.1. GTDB lineage: Bacteria > Actinomycetota > Acidimicrobiia > Spongiisociales > UBA4744 > CAYLHS01. The sequence continues at coordinate 5,362 of CAYLHS010000043.1, read as the reverse complement.
TCTCGTTCACGTCGCGCCACACACTTCCTTACGACGACCAACTCCTCGAGATCGAGCCGGACGTCAATCCGTTTCTCGAAGCGGAGAGGTCACCGTTCATGGATGCAGTTGCGGTGCTACGGGACACGCTCATTCACACGGAGCAGGAGCTGAGCTGATGCAACTCATCATCGTTGGAGCCGGGCCCGCCGGTCTCACCGTTGCCGAAGGGGTCAGACGTCTCGGCGTCGACGCGGATGTGACGATGCTATCGGCGGAGCCATATCCACCGTATGCCCCACCGGCGATGGCGGACTACTTCTCCACCGGCCGCGAAGCGACGATCTTCTGGAAAGGAAAGGACGTGTGCGACCGGTTGTCGATCGACTACCGGTCCGGAACCAGGGTGGCGCGCCTCGAGCCCGACAAGAGGACGGTTGTTCTCGACTCCGGCGACCGCCTCCGCTACGACCACCTCGTGATTGCCTCCGGCAGCAGTCTCTATGCACCGATCGGCGGGACCGACCTCGCAGGCGTGTTCAACTTCAAGTCGCTCACCGCGGCCACGAGTCTGATCACGTCCGTGAAGACCGGCGAGGTCCAATCCGCAGTCATCGTCGGGGCCGGGTTCATCGGTCTCGAAGTGGCGCTTCTCCTCGCCGACTTGGGGGTGGAAGTGACCATCGTCGAGATGGCGGACAGTGTGATGCCCGCCATCCTCGATCCCGAAACCGCCTCGATCGTTCTGGACCTGCTCCTGGAACGGGGCGCGAAGGTTCGGCTCGAGACGAAAGCAGCAGGATTCGCCGGTTCGGGCCGGGTCGAACAGCTCGACCTCGAGTCCGGCCAGGCGATCGCTGCGGATGCCTATGTTGCAGCGACAGGCGTGAAACCATCGATCGACTACCTCGCCGGATCCGGTATCGACGCCGATTGGGGGGTGCGTGTCGACGATCACCTCATGACGAACCTTCCGGACGTCGTCGCCGTGGGAGACGTGGCGGAAACGCCCGATCGCTTCACCGGCGAGCGCTACGTCCACGCGATATTCCCCAATGCGGTTGCACAAGGGAGCGTCGCTGCCGAACGGCTTGCGGGGTTCGACAGCGTGTACGAGGGCGCTGAGTCGATGAACAGCCTCAAGCATCTCGGCGTACCGGTCATGGCGGTAGGAGCGAGAACCGGTTCCGAGGAACGTCGATGGCGTGGTGGGGACACCCTCCGTAAGGTCTTCATCGAGGATGGCAGGATCGTCGGGTTTCGATTCGCCGGCGATACGTCCGGCGCGGGAGTCCTCAGATCGCTCATGCTCAGGAAGGCGGACGTGTCTGCGTTCGCCGACCGTCTGGCCGAGCCGTCATTCGGAATCGCCGACGTCGCGTTTCGGGTGCTCGCTTCCTAGCGGTCGGACCGCCGCTTCCCTGATTGCGTGCAGGGTGCGCGAATCACTCGCGATCAGCGACAAGACAGCCCACACGGTGCCCACGGCGACTCCGGCGAGGATGTCCGACGGGTACGCAAGGAGCAACACGACCCGTGACGCCCCCGCGATCGTGATCACCAACGCCCCAACGGCGAAACCGAACACCGTTCGTTCCCATCGCCTCGGCCGCCACGGCCAGACGAGGACCACGAGAAGCACTGCAAGCGCAGCCATGTACTCGGAGGGGAACCCGTAGTCTCCTCGCGACACGAGTGCGGCGACCTGCGGCGCCGGCCGGTCGACGATGACTCGCGTCACCTCGACGATCACCCACTGACCCGCTGTGGCAACCACGATCCCGACCGCTCTACGCGGATGACGTCGCGTCAGCATCGCGATCGCAATCAGTGCACATCCACCGACTGCTGCCCACATCGGTGTCACCGTCCCGAGGATCCGAGCCGCGTCGGTGATCGCACGGATCTGATGGGAAGCGACGTAGTCGATCACTCTGCGGTCGAAGAAGAAGAACTCGTCTTCGCCCAGCACGTCCTGTAGCAGTCCGGCAAACAGCCACAGCCCTCCGACGATGACCAGGGCAGCAGGCCAGAGATACGACAGAGGAGCGATTCGACGCGCAGGCCCCTCGACCGTTCGTGACAACCTCCTCACGACCCGCGTGTGGGCCAGCGGCTCGAGCCAGTCGACGACTCGTCCGCGATTGCGCGCAACCCATCGGCCGGACCAGACGATCCCTCCGATCACGATCGCCACTCCCGCGAGAATCAGGCCACCGCGGCCGAGCCAGTGTTCGACCGATGGCCATGAGTCGCCCGCCACGAACCCGACGAGTGTGTACGCACTTCCCCACAGCACACCGCCGATCACGTTCCCCACGATGAAGCTCCGGTACGGCATGGACGCCATCCCCGCGGCGAATGGAACGACCGCCCGAAGAAACGAGGTGAAACGGGCAACGACGAGTGCCCACCAGCCTCGACGGGCAAGATTGGATTCGGCCAGATCGAGCCGACCGGCGAACCGGGCCATCTTCGGCCGACTCAGCACCCACGGACCGAACCGCTTCCCGAGCCAGAAACCGATCGAGTCCCCGACCACCGCTCCAAGCACGGCCACCGGGATCATCACCCACAACGGCACGATCCCCGTACCCGCAAGAACGCCGCCGAGGATCACCGCTACCTCACCTGGCAGGAACAGACCCAGGAACGCGGCGCTCTCTCCCGCTGCGAGCAAGAACACAAGCACCGGGGCCCACACACCCATTGCCGTGAGGATACGAACGATCACTGCCTCATTGTGGTCGATATGAGCTTGCTCCCCATCAGCGGCGATTCTCCGATAGGGTGGTCTACGACATGGCTAGCGCGACCTTTCAATGGAAGGGCAGACTGGGGCCGATGAACCTGGTGCTGTCGGACATGACGTTTCGTCCTTCAACGATCTCCACGCTGCTCGCAGATGCGCTGCGAATCGAACCTGACGACGTGGTGATCGATGTCGGCTGCGGATCAGGAGTCCTTGCGATCATTGCCGCCAAGCTCGGAGCGAAGCGTGTGTTCGCTGTCGACAAGAGCCCGGACGTCGTCGAAGTCGGAACCAACAACGCCATCGCACACGGGGTCGGTGACAAGGTCACGTTCCGACAAGGTGATCTCTTCGATCCCATCGAAGGGGTCCAGGCCGACGTCATCATCGGTGACGTATCGGGTGTTCCTGACGACCTCGCCGACGACTCGGGCTGGTTCCCGACAAAAGGTGGAGGCGGCCCCCGCGGAAGCGAGCTTCCGATCCGCATGCTCGAGCAGGCCCGTCAACACCTTCGACCGATGGGCAAGCTGTTCCTTCCGACTGGATCCCTCCAGGACGAGGCATCGATCCTCGACAGGGCACGGTCCCTCTACGGAAAGATCATGTCACTTGCCGACCGGCCGATTCCACTGCCATCTGGCCTCGCTGCGAGTTCGGTGCTCGCCGACATGATCGAACGCAAGATCGTTCAGGTCACGCAACGCGGCTCGCGGCTTCTCTGGTACGCCCGCGTCTGGGAACTGTCCGGCGCCCAATAGCAGCCGAGATCGGCCACGCTCGGCAGGCTCCGAGGCCGGCACGCACGGGACCGCTTCACACCACCCAGGGGATCAGGCGCTTCATCACCTGCGTCGCATAGCCTGCGTAGCCGGGATAGTGGCAGCGGAGAAGCCGCTCCTCGAAGCGGGCCTTGAACCAGAAGAACACGCCGCCAGCGACCCCAACCGTCAACGCTGCAATACTCGCCCGGAACAGCCCCGCACCGACCATCATCAACACGATCCCGCCGTAGATCGGGTGCCGAACGAGCCTGTACACACCACGTGCGACCAGGCGTGCCGACTCGAGTGGCTGGGGATAGGGGGTCAGATTCGTCCCGAGGTGCCGTAGCCCGAGGATGGCCTCGAGCGCGCCGGCGCCGGCGACGGCGGCACCCAACCATGCCATCCACGGCGTCGGCGTCCCGGGGTCGTCGGCGAGCGTCAGCAGACTCGCGGCCAGCACGATCCCCTGCGCGACGACCCACCAGCCGCCGCGGGCGGTGAACGTCGACCGTCTTGGTTCCAGCCTGTGTCTCGTCCGCCGAACGTCCTGGTCCCGAACACGGGCGAGGGCGCCGCGAGCCGGAGCTCCATCTGGGGTGACCGCGTCCGGCCACGCCTCGACCAGTGGTTCCAGGACGAAGCGACGCTCCAGCAGACGAGGATGCGGCACAACGAGCCGGTCGTCGTCGACCGTTTCGGACCCGAACAAGAGCAGGTCGAGGTCGAGCGTCCTCGGCCCCCACCTCACCGTTCTCCGCCGTCCCTCCTCCTGCTCGATACGGAGCATTTCGTCAAGCAGGCGGAACGGGCCCAGGTCGGTCTCGATGACCACCACGGCGTTCAGGTATGGCCCCTGCGCCGGGCCGCCGACCGGCTCGGTTTCGTAGACCGATGACGTCGCGACGACCTCCCCGAGTGTCCCCAACGCCTCCACGGCATGGCACAGGTGCGAGAGTCGCTCTCCCAGATTCGATCCGAGCGCGATGGCAGCCCGGGTCATCGGCCTCGCCTGATGGACACCGATACGTCGTCGAACTCGGCGGCGATGGGAGCGTTCGGTTTGTGAACGGTCACTTCGACCGCCAGGACCCGTTCGTCCTCGAGCACGAGATCGGCGACTCGACCGGCGACCCGTTCGATCAGGTTCCAACGTTCCTCACCCACCTGTCGTCGGATGCGGTTGGCGAGCGCGCCGTAGTCGACGGTGGACGCGAGCTCGTCGGATTCGACTGCACGACTCAGATCCACGTCGACGGTGACGTCGATGAGGAACTCCTGACCGTGTGCCTGTTCCTCGGGAAGCACTCCATGATGAGCGAACACCCGCACGCCGGTGAGACGGATCGCCCCATCCATCAGGCACCGACCGGAACGAGCGCCCTGCCTTCCGGGCCAAGGGGACGGCCGATGATCTCCTGGATGATGGCGATTGCGAGAATCGGGTCGGTCACGAGCTTCGAATGAACCAGGTAGCCGGCGAGGAGTCCCGCGATGGTGTCATCGACCAGGTCGCGATGCGCCAGGACAATGCTGCTGCGTGATGCAAGGGCCTCGTCGAGGGTGACGAACACCCGATCGACGTCCTCCTTCTCATACTCACCCACGAGCGGTTCGTGGAAGACCCGAAAGCCCGCCTCCTGGTAGTTGGCGACGTTCTGCGCGCCGCCAAGGAGCGTCACCACCGTGTTGATCTTCGCTTCGGTGCGAAGCCACAGGATCTCTTCTTCTCGCCGCACGCGACGATGCTGGATTCCGTAGCCACCGATGCGCTCGCACACGGCGAGTCGACCTTTGATCACCCATGTGAATGCTCTTGGTTCGAGTCCTGTCACTGCTCCACCCCTGCGTTTCGAACCATAGCGTT
>CAYLHS010000042.1:15793-19353 GCA_964383535.1 uncultured Acidimicrobiia bacterium | reverse complement strand
TGGTGGTCATACGGCCTCCGAGAAGTAGCTGTGGTAGATCTCGTCCAGATCCTCGCCCATCGGACGGAAGTGGAGGATCGGCAGATCTGCAGATACCAGGGTGCTGATGATGGCCGGAGCCTTGCCGGCTTCGACCGCGACCCTGTAGCTGTGGGCGCGTCCGGTCGGCGTCACCGAGGCCACCGCCGGGATGGCGGACAGTATCTGTGTGACCTGCTCCTGTTCGGCCCCAACTCCGACCTCGTAGAGCGTCGACGTTGAACCCAGTGATTTGGCGAGCTGGGCCGTCGTCCCTTCCGCGACGAGCTTGCCCTTCACGAAGATCCCAACGCGGTCGCAGATCGACTGGAGCTGGTAGAGGAGGTGGCTGGCGACGAGGACCGTGACACCGTGGTCGTCGGCGAGGGATCGGATGAGCGCCTGCATCTCGGCGACGCCCTCGGGGTCGATCGCCATGGTCGGTTCATCGAGGATCGCGATCCTCGGTTCCTTGACGAGTGTGTCCGCGATGCCCAGTCGCTGACGCATGCCACGCGAGTAGGTGCCGACGGGATCGTCGGCGGCATCCGTCAGTCCGACCCGGTCGAGGAGCGCACCGATGCGTTCGGTGGCCTGCGGCGTGGGAATCCGGTTGAGTTGCGCCGTGTACCGGAGGTTCTGGCGTCCGGTGAGGGACTCGTAGAAACCCACGCTGTCGGGCATGTAGCCGACGATCCGCTTCACCTCGAGAGGGGACCGAACCGGATCGAGGCCCAGTACCCGCGCCGTTCCGGACGTCGGTTCGCTGAGTCCGAGGATCATGAGAATCGTGGTGGTCTTGCCCGCCCCGTTGGGTCCGAGGAGACCGAAGATCGTTCCTTCTTCGATGTCGAGATCCAGGTGGTCGACAACGGTGCGGTCGCCGTAGGCCTTCGTCAGATTCTTGGTGCGAAGAGCGGTCGACACCTGGCTACCTCCTTCCGAAACGCCGGAAGACGATGCTGAGGCCGGCGAAGACCAGGACGATCAGCCCGACGCCGATCAGCCCCCATGCCGCCGATGTCTTGACGGTGGCGCGAAGTTCGATCGAATCCTGCGCCTGGTCGGTTTGCGACGACAGGGACACTCGGTAGTCGCCGGCCACCGCGTCGGTGGAGGGTGTCATGGTCAGTGTCACGGCGGTCGAGTCGCCTGGAGCGATCTCGGGGACGACCGCGGGGGTGAAGACGGTCTTCCAGCCGGACGGCGGTGTCGCCTGAAGCTGCACGTTGTCGAGCGGCGCGGAGCCCGTGTTGATCACCTCGAGCTGCAGGTCGCTCGACTTGCCGGCGACCACGTCGGCGTTGAGTCGCTGATCCTGGGTCGACAGGACCATCGAGTAGCTTCCTGTGACGTTCGCGGTGAGCTGGGTAGTCGCCGTGTAGTTGCCGCCCGTTGCCGTCACATCGATCTCGTAGTCACCGGCCGCGGTGTCGTCTGGCGGCGTTGTGGACACGGTGATCGTGCTCGTGTCTCCCGGCTTGATCGTCACCGTCGAGGCAAGGCTCTCACCTGCCGGACTGGCGTCGATCTGCCAGCCGTCGGGCCCTGTCGTGTCGAGGCCGAACTGGAGTTCCTGGGTTGTGTCGTTGGAGAGCGTCAGTCGGTAGCTGAACTTCACGCCGGCGGGACCCTGAAGGGCGGGGAAGTCCGTCGTCATGCTCACGCCGCCACCCACTTGTGCCGCGACACGCACGGTCAGATCGAGAGTGGAGCTGCTCGATGTCCCTTGTGCGGTGACGGCCAGGTCGTAGGAACTGTCCGTGGCGTCGGACGGAACGGTCACACCCAGCCTCAACGAGGGCGGGTTGTTGCTGTCATAGGTGATCCCGTCGACAACGAAGCCTCCGCCGGTGATCGTCGTGCTCCACCCATCAGGCACGCCGCTGACCGACAATGCCACGGAGTCACCGTCCGGCGCGGCGAGGTCGAGATTGAAGGTCACGGTGTGGCCGGGCTCGACCGCGACGGACGTGTATGGCGTGGTCAGCGAGACCGTATCGGCCGCTGATGCCGGCAGCGCAAGTATGAGGAGTACTCCGATGATCGCAAGGGTGGATACGGCGCGACGCATGTGAACCTCGTTTCGTTGGACAGTGAACGTGGCGGCGATCAGGGTGCGTGTGCTGGGCCCGTGGATCGACGATGGGGTGAGGGCAGAGATGCGGCCGAGATCCGGCCGGCGCGTCGTGTGTGCCTGACGTTGGACATGTCCCTCACCAGAAGATGAACGCTGACCGGGCCAACTAAGACGAACCTGAAGGACGTCTGAGAATCAGCTAAAGAGTGGCTGGAGTATCAGTGGGAGTTGTCGAACGCCGCGGAAGATGAGACTCGGCGTCCGGTCGAGATGCTCGCTGGCCAGCTCGATGGAGGCGATACGACGGGACAGGTGCGAGAACGCTACGTCGAGTTCGACTTTGGCGAGTGGCGCTCCGACGCAGTAGTGAATGCCGCCTCCGAACGAGATGTGTGGGTTCGTGGCTCGATTCAGGTGGAGGTGCTCGGGATCTGCAAACACCGTCCCGTCATGGTTGGCAGAACCGAATAGCAGTCCGACCTTTGTGCCGCGCCGTAGCGGCGTGCCGTTCCAGTCGAGGTCCTCGAGCACCCAGCGTTCGAACATCTGGAGCGGGGTGTCGTAGCGAAGGAGTTCGTCGAGGGCTGTCGCCATGAGCCCTGGATCGGCGTGCAGGCGGCGGTACTCGTCGGGGTTGCGTGCGAGCGCCAGCAACCCGTTGCCGATCGCCTGCACCGTCGCCTCGTGGCCTGCGTTGAGCGCGAGGATGCTGGTTGCGATCACCTCGTCGTCGGTGAGGCGGTCTCCGTCGACCTCGGCGTGGGCGAGAGCCGATACGAGATCGTCGGTCGGGTCCGATCGCCTCCGAGCAACCATCGCACGTGTGTACTCGGCGAACTGGGCGGTCGCCTCCTCGGCCTCGTCGCCCTCTTCGTCGGTGCAGGCCTGGTCGTAGAGGCGCACGATCCTGTGCGACCAGTTGACGAGCAGCGGCTGATCGGTTTCGGGCACCCCCATCAGCTCCGCAATCATGGCGAGAGGGATGGGCTCTGCGTAGTCGGCCACCGCGTCCATCTCACCACGTTCGAGGGCCTCGTCGAGCAGGCGGGTCGCAGTCGCTTCGAGTCGGGGCCTGTAACTCTCGGACGCCCGCCGGTTGAATGCGGACTGGACAAGTCTGCGGAGCCGCGTGTGGTCGGGCGGCTCGAAGTCGATGAACGACTCGCGAATGAACGCCGTCCACATTGGGTAGCGCTGCGGATAGATGCGATCGAAGGCGTCATTGTCGATCTCGTCTCGGGGCACGGCGTGCCGAACGTCCCTGCCGAAGCGCCGATCCCGCAGGATGCCGTGGATGTCCGCGTGACGAGTGAAGAACGTGAGCCCCCATCGTTCGTCGAAGAAGACGGGCGATTCTGCCCTCAGGCGCGCGAACGTCGGATAGGGGTCGTCGATGAACGCGGGAGCGTACGAGTCGAACATTGGGACTCATTGCACCACACCGTCGGGAGTTGTGTCGGAT
>CAYLHS010000042.1:0-15693 GCA_964383535.1 uncultured Acidimicrobiia bacterium | reverse complement strand
GTACGAGTCGAACATTGGGACTCATTGCACCACACCGTCGGGAGTTGTGTCGGATGGAAGCAACCAGGACTATGGCCGGCCGTGCTGTAGGTTGTCTCTCGAGCGATCGGGAGGTGGCAACGACTTCTATTCTCTTCACCGCCACGCACGGATCAGACGATCCGACGAAGGCGACGATCCCCTTCATCGGGGCCGTTGGTGCCCTCGAAGCGGGTCACGAACCGAGCATCGCACTGCTGGGAGAGGGTGCCTACCTTGCATTGGAGAGCGTGGCCGATTCGATTCACGGCATAGGCTTTCCGCCGCTCAGCACGTTCTTCTCTCGGATCATCAGAGATAGTGTTCCCGTCTACGTCTGAATGCCGTGCGCCGGCGCCCGGGGGGTGTCATCGCAGGATTTGGAGAGGTTCAACGGCATGCTGATCAACGGGACACAGTGGGCAGAGTTGATCGCCGCGGCCGATCGGGTCGTGACGGTTTGATGAACTATCTGTCGGCCGCGGTCATACCGTGGTCCACCGTCGGCGCTTCCAGCCGACCATGAAGTTGCGGTCGTCGACCCGTCTGTTCAAGATGAATCGGTGCACGACGTGGCCCTGGTATTCGCACAGGAGCAGTTCGACGAGTTCGCCCGCCTGAGCGGCGACACCAATCCGATCCACGTCGATCCGGCGTTCGCTGCGAAGACCCGATTCGGGAGGACCGTCGCTCACGGCATGTTCTTGTTCTCCGTGATGAACGCCGAATTGGCACGCCGCGGACTGACCGGATTCACCCACCAGGATCTGATGTTCAGCGGGCCGACCTACGCGGGGGAGCCGATGACCCTCACGCTCGAACCTTGCGATGGCGGGATCGAAGAGACTCTCCGCGACACGGCCGGCGAAACGGTCACCGACGGCAGAGCCATGAGGGTGCCGCCGCCTCCGCCTGATGAGGTCGTGATCGACCCGCAAGCCACCATCAAAGGACTCGAAGTCGGCATGACTGCCACACGACGCCGGAGCTTCACGAGGTCGGACGTCGACTCGTTCTGCGCGCTCGTCGACGACCCAACGGACTACGAGGGCAGGGTTCCCGTCGGGCTCATTGGAGGCCTCATCTCGGCGATACTGGGCGTTGAGCTGCCTGGACGGGGCACCAACTGGCTGAAGCAGCACTACGCGTTCTTGGCAGGAGTACCAATAGATGCAGAGGTGGTTGCGACCGTGATGACGTCGAGGATCCGTCCGAACAAGCAGCTGGTGAATCTCAGCTCCGTCTGCGAAACGTCTGAAGGTCCGGCCGTTGTTGGCGAGTCACTCGTGCTCGTCAGAGACGCCGGAGGTTCTAAGGACGTCGCCGGTTGAGGAAGGTGTCGATGCCCTCGACGGCTTCGTCGGTGGTGATTTGGTCGACGAAGAGCTGTCGTTCACGTTCGAGTGCCATTGCCATCGACTCGATGTCTGCGTTCAGACTGCGCTTGACGGCCCGTGTCTTCAGCGCTGCCAGCTCCATGGCGGCCGCTCGAGCGCCCGCATCGGCGTCGTAGGCGATCTCATCGACGAGTCCCCACTCGAGGGCCTGCTCCGCCGTGATCGTCGAATTGGAGAACAGGACCGAGGAAGCTCGCGCGTGGCCGATCCGGTCGGGCAGAACGGCTGACCAGCCTCCATCGGGCGAGAACCCGACGACCGAGTACCACGGCGTGAACGATGCCACGGGTGCGGCAACGACGTGATCGGCTGCGAGTACCAGGCCCAGCGATCCCCCCGTGACCGCTCCATGTACGGCGGCGACGACGGGCTGGTCGATCCGCATGAGGGTCAGCATCGCCTCGTTCAGGAGACCGACGATCTCTGACGCGTAGCCGGCCAGATCGTCGCGGCGTGCGTCGAAGCGCGCCAGGTCGCCGCCGGTCGAGAACGAACGGCCATTCGCAGCGAGGATGATCGACCTGACGTCCGGCGCGGCCGCCGCCCCGATGGTGTGATCGATGAGGGCGGATAGCAGTTCCGGCACCAGCGCGTTGTGACGTTCCGGACGGTTCAGGGTCACCGTCGCGAGCGGCGGTTCGATCGTCGAGAGGATGAGCTCGGTCATGTGGCGTAGGTCGTCGAGAGCTGCCGCTTCAGCACCTTTCCCGCAGCATTGCGAGGCAGCTCATCGGTGGTCACGACATGCTTCGGGATCTTGTACCTCGCGAGCTTGCCTTCACAGAACGCGATCACGTCGTCCGGATCGAATGTGTCTTCATCTCGAGGCACGATGATGGCCAGGCCGACCTCCCCCCACCGTTCGTCGGAGACACCGATGACGGCGACGTCGAGGACGTTCGGATGGTGAAACAACACCTGTTCGACCTCGGCCGGGTAGACGTTCTCACCACCCGAGATGAACATGTCCTTCCACCGGTCGACGAGGTAGATGTACCCGTCTTCGTCAGACCGTGCCGCGTCACCGGTATGGAGCCAGCCGTCGGTAAACGACGATTCGTTTGCTTCAGGCCTCTCCCAGTACCCAGGTGTCACGAGCGGGCCTCGGACCCACAACTCGCCGATCTCACCAACTGGGATGTCGTTGCCTTCTTCGTCGACGATGCGAATCTCCGCGTGCAGGACAGGCTTGCCAACCGATCCTGCCTTGGCCATGGCGTGTGCCTCGTCGGTGAGGAAGATCGTCGGTGACGTTTCGGTCATCCCCATGCCTTGGCGGATGACAACACCGCGGGCCGCATAGCGTTGCAGGAGTGCCACGGGCAGCGCCGCGCCTCCCGATGCCCACGACTCCACCCTGGACAGGTCTGCCGATTCCCAATCGGGATGCTCGGCGAGGAACTGGTAGACGGAGGGCACGCCGAGGAAATGGGTGATCTTGCCGGAGGTGAACCATTCGAGCATCCGTCCCGGGTCGAACTCGCGGAGGTTCACCGACGTCGCACCCATGTGCAGACACGGTGTCGTGTAGAGGTTGAGCCCGCCGGAGTGGAAGGTCGGGAGCACGTTGAGGTTCGTCGAGTCGGCCGTGAGCCCAATGGCATTGCCGATGTTGACGGCGTTCCAGAAGAACATGCCGTGCGTGTTGATGGCGCCCTTCGGGTGACCCGTGGTCCCCGAGGTGTAGAGGATCGCCCACGGGTCGTCGAACGTTGCGGTGACCGGATGGACAGCGGATGGATCGGAGGCAGCTTTGGCAGCCTCGTACTCGGATCCGAGCCGGAGTCTCGTCGGCACATCGAGCTGCTCGACGGCCGGCGCGTAGGTGTCCTCGTAGATGATCACCTTCGGCCGGGAGTCGTTGATGATGAACTGGAGCTCAGGGACGGCGAGCCGCCAGTTGAGCGGCACGAGGATCGCCTGGAGCTTCGCGCATGCAAACAGCGCTTCGAACGTGTCGGTGGTGTTGCCCGAGAGGAACGCGACGCGGTCGCCTTCGCCGACGCCGTGCTCGGCGAGCCATGCGGCCAGACGGCGCACCCGGTCCTCGAAAGACGCGTAGGTGATCGTGAGGTCGCGACCGTCGTCGATCAGGGCGACCTTGTCGGGGTGGAGATCGGCGTGGTGGCCGATCCAGTCGTAAGCGGGGATCGTCATGAACCTTCCACTTGTCGCTGGAACGATCCTACCCATGGCCGTCGGACCGGGGGCTCGCCACCAGCACGGGTCCGTACGTACCGTTGGGGTATGGAGATCGACCAGATCGCTGAGCGCATCCTTGCCGATGACCCCGGCCCGGTCGTCTGTTTCCGGCTGCCTCGCTGGGCGCGGTCGACGCACTTTCCGCGGTCCAAGGGTTGGCTGAGGTGGTGGCCAGGCCTCACGATCATTCGACGAGGGTCCTGGAGTTGCTGCGCTCGTGCTCAGGCCGGTGAGGAGCTTCGGTCGCGGCTCCAAACGATCAACGCGACGGACGCAAGGATGATGGGCAGCGCGATCCAAACCTGTCCCGTGAGCCGCTCTTGACCGAGCGTGATGCCGAGAATCACCGCGAAGACGGGGTTCACATACGCGTAGGAGGTGGCCAGCGCTGGACGTACCATTCGGAGGAGGTACACGTAGGCGCTGAAGGCGATCAGCGAACCCGGCACGATCAGCCAGGCGAGCGCGAGCCATGACTTGAGGCTGGGCATCGCCGTCATAGATTCGCCCAAGGCGAGGCCCACCAGACCGAGCACGACGCCACCGCCGAGCATCTCGATCGCCGCGGACATCAGGCCGTGTGGCAGGTCCGTGTGTGACGACCACACCGATCCGAACGACCACAGAACCGGTGAGATGAGCAACAGGGCGAGCCCCAGTGGCGCTGCCTTGAAATCGCCCTCGCCGGACAACAGGGCGACTCCCACGAGTCCGATCGCGATGCCGATCCACTCGGTGCGGTTGGGCCACCGCCCGAAGAGCCCCGACACGAGTGCCGCCCACACCGGGACCATCGCGACTGCGGTTGCAGTGATACCCGATCCGACGCCGAGATCCTCGGCGAAGGTCACAAGGCCCAGTCCCCCCACGAACAGGAGGACACCGACGGCGACCGCGTTGCGTAGCTGACGTCCCGTGGGCATCGCCGCGCCTCGAAGTCGAAGCGCGACGAAAAGGATCACCCCGGCCAGCAGCATGCGGATCGAGGTGCCCAAGAACGGTGGGAACGTCTCAACCATGAAACGCAGCGCTAGATACGTGGAGCTCCAGATGATGTACACGGCTGCGAGTGCCGCGGCGACGAGCCACTTGGTCGACATGTGTTCCTGGTGGGAGGTTGCGCAAGCGTACCCGTCATAGGATGGGCATGTGACCCGACTCGACACCGCGCTCGGACGACCCGTTCTCTGGGACCACCCCTCGAATCGGCTCGCCGTGATCGGCTCTGTAGCCGGCACCATCATCTTCGCAGTCGCCCGCCTCGTTCAGGGCCGACCGGTGACGATCGGGAACCTGATCGGTACCTTTGGCGCCCTGTTTCTCGCCTGGGCGGTCGCCAGAGAGCTCGATCCCGACGAGGACCTGTCGGCGGGCATCGCGCTCCTCCTCGCGTTCGTCGCACTCCTTCAATTCGGGTTCGCGTCGCTGTGGCTCGTGGGTGGGGTGCTGCTTGGCACTCGGTTGATCGTCGGGACGGTCGGCGTCTCGGTGCGCTGGGGCGACGCGGCGGCTCTGACCCTGTTGGCCGCGTTCCTGGGCTACCGCTACGCGTCGTGGATCGTGGTTGCCGTGATGGTGCTTGGGGCGGTGATCGCCGGTGGCAGGAGAAAGGTTCCGGCCGGGCTGCTGGTCGCTGCCGGAGGGGTGTTCGGTCTCGTCTTCGCAGAGACGTCGGCAGGACTCGCTGTGCCGAGAGGGGAGACGCTCGCTGCGCTCGTCGGTGTGGTGGCCGCAATCATCGTTCTCTGGACTGGTCCGGCTCCGGCGTCGCTGTCCGATTTGCACGAGAGGCCAATCGAGCGGGATCGTCTCCTGACAGGCAGGGTTGCAGCGGCGGTCGCCGTCGTCGTCGTTGCATTCCAGACAGGATTCTTCGCTGCCTTGAGTCCGGTCGCTGCTGCACTGCTGGGGGCCGCGCTCGTCCGGCTCGTCAGGTTCGTCCAGGCCGAGCTGCGTGCGTGAATGCGGCTCGCCGCCCGACGGAAGGGCTCTCGCTGCAACCCGGTCGTGCCCTCTACACGCCGAGTTTGAGGATCATCGCGATCAACGCGATGGCGACAACTCCGGCGTCGACCCACGCGAGCGCTCCGAACCTGCCGTAGAGGGCTCGGAGTCTCGACACGTCCGACGCCTGGTGTGCTTCCTGCATCGTCTTGGTCATCGGTCCCGAGACCCTGGCCCCGAACACCGCACCGTTGACGACTGCGATGATCCCGATGATCACGAACAGGTTCGTGAACTTCCAGGGCCCGTCGAGCACGAGCACCACGCCGCTGATCAGCACGAGAATGCCCGCCGGCATGAACAGGAGGTTGCCGGTCTTCTCGAACGACCGAGCCAACCCGACCCCGGTTGCCTCCGCCTGTCTACCGGCCATCTGCGACAAGAGGGCGACTGCTACGCCCGCACCGAGCCAGCTCGCCGCCGCAAGGACATGAATGATGAGCAATGTGGTGTGCATGCGAAGCAACCTACCGGCTCGCGCAACCTAGACCAGGATGGATATGGAACATCTGGGAATTGTCCCTGAGACTGTCGGACGGCTACCACTCGATCAGCGCAGGCAGCTTCCTCGCGGAATCGACGGAGGACCGAACCTCGCCCGGGAGCGGCGGTACGCCCTCGAAGCCGGTCGATTCGACGAAGTCCCTCAATTCGACGACGAGCAGCTCGGGGTCTCGCGTCGCGAGGTCGGCCACGGATTCCACGCCGGCGTCCAGATAGAGACGCGCTCGGATGCCCTTCAGCCCGGTGATTCTGGCCAGATCGGAGAGACGCACCAGATCCTCCACTGCGGGGAGCGGAACACCGGTGCGGTCGACGATCTCTTGCCGCTCCTGAGGCGTCCTGCCTTCTTTGCGGAGATCGCGGGCGAAACGAATACCCGACGCCGACAGGCGGTCGGTGTGTTCGGTGTCGACGCCTCGAAACTGGCGAAGGGGAAACGGGGTCTTGTCGACCCGCTCTCGTCGGAGCTCTGCGGCGGTGTGAGCCATCACGACGTCGTCCAGAAACTCGTAGTAGTAGCGGATTCCCCACAGATCGAGCTTGGCAGTGGCGCCCGGCGCCGACTCGACCGCGGCCACGTAGCTCTCGATGGCCGCCGGGTCGGCGTCGTCCAGCGTGAGACCGTGCTCTGCGAGGTAGGCCTCGAAGCTGCGAACGTACCCGATGGCGCGTCCCGAGGCACTCGGTGATCGACCACCTCGGCGGAGGAACGTCGTGAAGGCCCCCTCGTCCATGGACTCAAATCTACGAGAAAAACTGCAACCGGCGACCATCGTTGCAGGTACATTGAACACAGGCCCGAAACGAGGAGGCGATCGATGTCCGAGTTGCCCGCCCTCCGACGCTTCAACGTCATCATGGGATTCGTGCACGCGGTGCAGGGGGTCCTCATGCTGGCACTGAGCACCAACTTCGCCCTGCCGGTCACGACCGCCTTCGAGGTGTTCGACCAGGCGTCGCAGCGTCTCGTTCCCGACTTCCGCACCGCGTTCGAGCTACGCATTGGACCGTTGGTCGCTGGTTTCCTGTTCCTCTCGGCCATCGCCCACTTCGCCGTCGCGTCACCGGGTATCTACCGGTGGTACGTCCGCAATCTCGGTAGGGGAGCCAACTACGCGAGGTGGATCGAGTACTCGCTCAGCTCGTCGCTGATGATCGTGGTCGTCGCCATGCTCGTCGGCATCTCCGACATCGTTGCGTTGATCGCGCTGTTCGCCGTGAACGCGATGATGATCCTGTTCGGCTGGATGATGGAGTTGCACAACCAGACGACCGAGAGGACCAACTGGACGTCGTTCTGGTTCGGGACGATCGCAGGGATCATCCCGTGGATCGCCGTCGCGATCTACCTCATCGGAGCAGGCCAAGGCGAACAGGGGCCGCCGGCGTTCGTCTACTGGATCTTCTTCTCGATCTTCCTGTTCTTCAACGTGTTCGCCGTCAACATGGTGCTCCAGTACAAGAAGGTCGGGAAGTGGCGCGACTACCTGTACGGAGAGCGCGCCTACATCCTGCTGAGCCTGTTCGCCAAGTCGGCACTCGCCTGGCAGGTGTTTGCCGGGACGTTGCGGCCGGTCTAGCGGCTCTCGACCTCGGCATCGAGCCTGAGGAACGCCCCGAAGCGGGCTGCCTCGCCCGCGATGCCCCTCTTTGTCTTCTGCGTGAACCTCACGAACGGGCTTGGATCGATTGTGACCGAGTGCGTCTTCGCCTTGCGCTTCCAGGTGCCTTCGATCCTGCCGTCGATCACGATGATCGGGCTGAACATACCGTTGAGTCCGCGGTTCACGAGCTGCATGTCGGCAGGATCCATGATCGCGCTGCGGTCCTTGTAGCTGATCATGTACTCGTCGAACGACGGCAACAGGTGAACGCCGTCCCCTTGGGCGGTCGCCTGGTCCGCTCCCATGTAGTAGGTGGCGCCGTCGATGGTCTCCTCGACGAGGTCGGTCGATGCGATCCCGGCGCGCACGTCTTTCAGGGTCAGGCCGCTCCACCATGCAAAGTCCTGCACCGTCGCGGGGCCGTGACTCGTGAAGTAGCGACGTGTCGCCTCCGAGATCGCCTCGTCGCGCGTCAGGTTTCGTCGGTTCGGTACCCAGTCGTCGAGAAGCACGAACGTGTACTGCTTGCCTTCTCGGGGGCCGAAGCAGGTGATGGCCTCCTGCCCGATACGCCAGAGCAGGTGAATGCCGCGGCTCTTGTCGACGGGGATTCCCTCGGCCGACATTCGCTCGTACAGCGCATCCCTCGTGAGGGTCCGTTCCTGTTCCAGGGCCTTCACGACGACGTTCCGCGCCTTCTTGAGGTGATCCTCGTCGAGGCCGAGTCTGGTCATGTTCTTGCCGTAGGCCTTGATGATCCGCTCTTTGGTGAGGCTCATCATCCAGTGCACGTCCTCGGCGGCGGCGAAGTGGATGGTACGTCGCATCGTCCAGGTGCGAACGATCGAGCCGTCCTCGATGGCGGCCTCGACATCTGCCTCGGTGCAGCCTGTTGTTCGCAGCCCGATCGCCCACAAGCTCATCAGGTAGTCCTGTGCCTGCATCGCACCCATCCACGACACGACCTCCGCCGGCGTGGAGAACGAGCTGTTCGAGATCCGCTGGTTGGCGAGACGAAAACGAGTGATGTCTGCGGGTGTCATAGGGGGGCATCCTATCGACGGGCCGCCACAAGATCCCGGAGGGCGCAGGCCGCTACTGTCCGTCGTACTCTTCGACCGTGTCCTCGATGATGTCCAACGCAACATCCGCAGCGGCCAGGATTTCCGGGGTGTCGCCTCCGGCGTGGTAGCGACGCTGAGCTACGACCCGGGAGATGCCGGTGCTGGCGATCAGCATCGCGCACACCCGGCATGGTTCCATCGAACAGTAGATCGTCGTGCCTTCCAAGGGCAGGCCGTATCTGGCCGCTTGGGCGATCGCGTTTTGCTCCGCGTGCACCGTCCGGACGCAGTGCTGGCGGACGGTCCCGTCGTCATCGATGACCTTCTTCAGGTCGTGGCCGGCTTCGTCGCAGTGGGGCATCCCGGAAGGAGACCCGACATACCCGGTGCAGACGATTCGCTTGTCACGAACGACGACTGCCCCTGACTTGCCTCGGTCGCACGTGGCCCGCATCGCCACCTGGTGCACCAACTCAAGGAAGTACTCATCCCAGCTCGGTCTCATGGTGAGCACGTTACCCGGCCGCGGCATGGTCCTCCCCCTTCCGTCCTGGTGACGTTCGAGGCGGTCTGTCCGACCTAGCCGCCACAAGAAGAAGACGAAGAGACTCGCGATATCTCATATATGAGATATCCTTGCGGCGATGGACTACAAGGATCGAATCGGCAACCTCATCAGGGATGCCCGCATTCATCGAGGACTGACCCAGACGCAACTCGCCGACCTGCTCTCGACAAGCCAGAGTGCCATCAATCGCATCGAGAAGGGTCAGCAGAACCTGAGCCTCGAGATGCTCGCCAGGATCGGTGAGGCGCTCGACTCCGAAATCGTCGCCGTGGGTGCCGGCCCTACGCACCTGCGGGTGACCGGCCCGACCACCCTCGAAGGAAGCATCGAGGTCAAGAGTTCGAAGAACGCAGGCGTCGCGCTGCTGTGTGCTTCGCTCCTCAACCGGGGCCGCACGACCCTGCGCAGGGTCGCACGCATCGAAGAGGTCAACCGCCTCCTCGAGGTACTCGACAGCATCGGGGTGCAGACCAAGTGGCTGGGCAACAACGACCTGGAGATCATCCCGCCTCGGGATCTCGACCTGGGTTCGATGGACGAAGACGCCGCCAGGAGGACGAGATCCATCATCATGTTCCTCGGGCCGCTTCTGCACCGATACGACACGTTCGAGCTGCCATACGCCGGCGGGTGCACACTCGGGCTGCGTACCGTCGAACCGCACATGTCGGCCCTACGCCGGTTCGGCCTCGAGGTGAAAGCCTCCGAAGGCAGCTACCACGCGAGCGTCAACCGTGCGATAGAACCGGAGCGACCGATCGTGCTCACCGAACGCGGGGACACAGTGACCGAGAATGTGCTCATGGCCGCGGCGCTTTACCCGGGAACGACGATCATCCGCAACGCCTCACCCAACTACATGGTGCAGGACCTCTGCTTCTTTCTCCAGAAACTCGGCATCGACATCCAAGGTGTCGGGACCACGACGCTCACCGTCACGGGGCGGGCGGACATCGACGTCGATGTCGACTACGCGCCCAGCGAGGATCCGATCGAGGCGATGTCACTGTTGACGGCCGCCATCGTCACCGGCTCGTCGATCACCATCAAGCGCGTCCCGATCGAATTTCTGGAGATCGAGCTTTCGCTCCTCGAGGAGATGGGCCTCAAGTACGAGCTATCCGACGAGTACTTGGCCCGGAACGATCAGACCCGGCTGGTCGACATCACCACCCAGCCTTCGGAGCTGCATGCACCGATCGACAAGATCCACCCGATGCCGTTCCCTGGCCTGAACATCGACAACTTGCCTTTCTTCGCTGCGATTGCCGCCGTCGCAGATGGACAAACGCTCATCCACGACTGGGTGTACGAGAATCGGGCGATCTACTTGGTCGAACTCAACAAGCTCGGCGCCGAGGTGACCCTCCTCGATCCACACCGAGTGATGATCGAAGGTCCGACCCGGTGGTCCGGCGCCGAGGTGATCTGTCCACCGGCGTTGCGGCCCGCCGTCGTCATTCTGCTGGCCATGCTCGCGTCGAGAGGCACGTCGGTGCTGAGGTCTACATACGCCATCCACCGCGGGTACGAGGGTCTTGCCGATCGACTCAACCTGCTCGGCGCCAACATCGAACCGTTCAGGGACATCTGAAGAGGGCTCGCGAAGCGAACCCCTACCTCGTACCCCGTATCTGGTACGGCCGCCCCGCGGTCCCGCGGCCAATCTGATCGTGTACGAGATACGGCCGCCCCACAGTCTCTCAATCGATGAGACGGCGCACGAGGTACGGACGACGACGCGAGCGTCGCTCGCTTCGTGATCCTGGTCACGCCATCATTGCTTCCGTGACCATCGACGAACTGCGTGCGCGTATCGACGGTCTGCCCCCGTCCGATCGCCGTTCCTTCAGGCGTCGTCTCGCCGGGGCGGCCAGGATCTCGGCACCTGCGCGCCGCAAAGAGGTGCTCGCCGTGATCGAGGGCGACGTGAGCGGCATCGAGGCGGGCCTCACATCACGCCGCCAATCCATCCCCCCGATCACCTACCCGGAGGGCCTTCCGATCGTCGGACATCTGGACGAGCTCGGGAGGCTGATCAACGAACATCAGGTGGTGATCGTCTCCGGCGAGACCGGATCGGGCAAGAGCACCCAGATCCCCAAGCTCTGCTTGCAGATCGGGCGTGGTGTCAACGGGCTCATCGGTCACACCCAACCTCGTCGTATTGCTGCTCGCTCCATTGCAGAGCGGATCGCAGAAGAGACCGGCACCGAGGTGGGTGGCCTGGTGGGATACGCGGTCAGGTTCTCCGATCGGGTCGGGGAACGGACGCTCGTCAAGGTGATGACCGACGGCCTTCTCCTCGCCGAGATTCACCGCGATCGCCGGCTGCGTCGCTACGACACGATCATCGTCGACGAGGCACACGAACGAAGTCTGAACATCGACTTCCTGCTCGGCTACCTCAAGGCGCTCCTCCCTCGGCGTCCGGACCTGAAGGTGATCATCACGTCGGCGACGATCGACACCGAACGGTTCTCTGCACACTTCGGCGATGCACCGGTGGTAGAGGTGTCGGGCCGGGCGTACCCCGTCGAAGTGCGCGAGCGGCCATTCGAAGAGGACGGCCAGCCGGAAGCGATCGCATCGGCAGTCGTCGAACTCTCCGCCGAAGGCCGGGGCGACATCCTCGTGTTCTGCTCGGGGGAGCGGGAGATCCGGGACGCGGTCGAAGCCGTCGACGCCCTGCACCTGCGCGCCACCCACACCTTGCCGCTGTACGGACGGCTCTCGGCCGCCGAGCAGCATCGCATCTTCCAACCGCACAACGGCCGCAGGGTCGTCGTCTCGACGAATGTGGCGGAGACATCGTTGACGGTGCCCGGGATCCGGTATGTCGTCGACGCGGGCACGGCACGCATCTCCCGGTACTCGCGCCGGACGAAGGTCCAGCAGCTGCCTATCGAATCGATCTCGCAGGCCTCCGCAGACCAGCGGGCTGGACGGTGCGGCCGCCTGGGACCGGGGATCTGCATCCGCCTCTACGACGACTACGAGAGCCGACCGGCGTTCACCGAACCGGAGATCCTGCGCACCAACCTCGCGTCGGTGATCCTTCAGATGGCCGCCCTCGACCTGGGCGACATTGCAGGGTTCCCGTTCCTCGACCCTCCCGATGCACGCAGCATCCGCGACGGTGTCGCCTTGCTCGAAGAACTTGGCGCGGTGAATCCCACCTACGAGGGCACGGGACGCTGGTTGACGAAACTCGGACGGCTCCTCTCCAGGTTCCCGCTCGATCTGCGACTCGCACGGATGCTCGTCGAAGCCGCTCGCAACGGATGCCTCGCGGAGGTCCAGGTGATCGCGGCGGCGATGGCGATCCGCGATCCGCGGGAGCGCCCCGCCGAGCATCGTCAGCACGCCGACCAGCTCCACGCACGGTTCAGGGATCCCGACTCGGACCTTCTGTCCTGGCTCCGGCTGTGGGAGTATCTCCAAACGGAGCGAAGGGCTCGTACCTCGAACCAGTTTCGGAAGCTGTGCCGCGACGAGTACCTGCACGAGGCACGTGTCCGAGAGTGGCAGCACATCCACTCCCAGCTCGGTGATCTCGCTGAGGAACTCGACATGGCCCGCAACACGACCCCCGCTCCACCGGAGGCCATTCACCGGTCGATCCTGAGCGGGCTGCTGTCCCACGTCGGCACCAAGAGTCCCGAAGGGTATGAGTACCGGGGGGCTCGCGGTGCCCGCTTCTTCATCTCTCCCGGTTCGACGTTGTTCAAGAAGGCACCCGAGTGGGTGATGGCAGGAGAGCTCGTCGAGACGAGCAAGCTGTGGGCGCGCGACCTGGCACCTGTCACGCCCGAGTGGATCGAGAAGGCTGCGGCCCACTTGACCCGATCTTCATACTCGGATCCGTGGTGGGACACTCGCCGGGGAGCGGCTGTCGCAGCCGAAGCCGTGACGTTGTACGGCCTGCCACTGGTCACCGACCGCGCCGTTCTCTACAGCCGCGTCGATACCGCCGGCGCGCGAGAGCTGTTCATCAGGTCCGCGCTCGTCGCCGGCGAGTGGGAAACCCACCACGAGTTCGACGCCCACAATCGGGCGATGATCGACCGCGTCCACGACCTCGAAGCGAAGGAACGACGAACCGACCTTCTCGTCGACGAGGAAACGCTGTACTCGTTCTTCGATGCCAAGGTGCCGGCCGACGTTGTGTCCGTCCGGCACTTCGACCGCTGGTGGAAGGACGAACGGCAACAGAACCCACGACTGCTGCACCTGTCGCTCGACGATCTGATCGACCCACGGGTCACCGCCCCGGACGCCGGGGCATTCCCTGACGAGTGGCGGCACGGAGACGTGACCATGCCGCTCTCCTACGCGTTCGAGCCTGGTGCCGACGTCGACGGGGTGATCGTCGACGTTCCCCTCGGCCGTCTCGACCGGGTCGACCCCTCTGTGTTCGACTGGCACGTGCCGGGCTATCGCGTCGAACTCATCACTGAGCTGATCAGAACCCTTCCGAAATCGTTGAGAAGGCAGTTTGTTCCGATCCCCGACACCGCCGTGCTCGTCGCGAAGAAGCTCGATCCCTCGGACGGAAGGCTCGCCGTCATCTTGCGGCGAGAGCTGTCCCGTCTCGCCGGTGAGCAGATTCCCCTCGATGCGTTCGACCTCGGTCAGTTGCCGGCGCACCTGCGCCCGTCGTTTCGCGTCGTCGACGACCACGGTGAACCGGTCGCCCAAGGCCATGATCTCGCCGAACTCAAGGAGCAGCTCAAGGAACAGGCCCGCGCTGTCACCGGCCCCGGTCACGATCTGGAACGAATCGGACTGACGTCGTGGAGTATCGGCGAGTTGCCGAGGGTCGTGGAGATCGGCGATCCGCCCGTCAAGGCGTATCCGGCGCTCGTGGACGAGGGCGGCTCAGTAGCCGTCCGTCTTCTCGCAACACCACTGGAGCAGGCAGATGCCATGTGGAAGGGATGTCGTCGCCTCCTCGCACTCGGTCTTCCGTCGATAGGGCGGATCCTTCGGCTGCTTCTGACCGACGAGGCCAAGCGGTCGGTACGCTCGGGACCACACGGCTCCCCCGCCGAGTGGATCGCGGACTGTACGACCTGCGTCGCTGGCGGTGCCATGGACGACGCCGGTGGACCTGCGTGGGATGCGGTCGCGTTCGACGGGTTGGTTGAGCTTGCAGGCAGGGATCTGGCCGAACGAACCGATCGAGTCGGCACGGTCTCACTGCGCATCCTCGAATTGGCGGCGGAGCTGACAAGAGCGCTGGCGCGGTCCGATGGCCCCGCGGTCGAGGACATGCGCGCCCAGCTCGATCAGCTGGTCTATCCCGGGTTCGTGACATCTGTGGGGGCCGCTCATCTCGACGACGTCGAGCGGTATCTGCGTGCCATGCTCCGGCGTCTGGAGCGGCTAGCCGAGGACCCGGTGAAGGACGCAGAGCTCATGGTCAGGGTGCAGCGACTGGAGGCAGAGCACGACCGGCTCGTGGACGTGATCGGCCCGACCCCTGGACTGGTGGACATTGCTTGGATGCTTCAGGAGTTGCGGGTCAGTTACTTTGCCCAGTCGCTCGGCACGAGCGGCAAGGTGAGCGAGCAGCGCATCCTGAGGGCTCTGGCCGACACCGCGAGGTGAGCGGCTGCTGGTCGCCTAGAACCGGTCCCGGAACCGGACCAGGTTTCGTCGCCAGATCGAGCGGAGAACGGGCCTCGCGGCGATGCCGGTGATCGGTCCGCCGGCCCACCGCGGGAACGACAGAGTCTCTGACCACGCGAACCGGGTTCCCGTGTCGATCTCGGTGAGCGCGAACCGGCCCACTCCTGTCACCACGCCCCTGTGAAGGACGGCGAGCGTCGATGGGGGTTCCCACGCGGTCACCTCGAGGATGTCGGCGGTACGGAGCGGTCCAACCCGTGTCACCACCCGTATCGCCGTACCCACGCCTTCTCGGAGTTCGGTGAGGAACTCGATGGACTCGGCATCTTGCATCCACTCTGAGTGCGATGACAGGTCCGACAAGCGATCCCACACTCGCTCGATAGGTGCGTTGATGTCGATCGAGACCGTGATGCCTGCCATGGCGTCACGATAGGGGAGCCTGGGCTTGGTTGGTGGGTGCCGCCCCTCCGGCGTCGAGCGCCGGCTCGACGCCACCTTCCCCAACTGCCGGGCTTCGCCCTCGCGAGGGGAGGAGATGAAGACCCCCTCCCCGGCTTCGCCGGACACTCCCAACGTCGCTGCGCTCCTGGGGGAGGGAATCTGGCGTCCCGCGACTCCGCGCCTGGTGTAGTCGCTTCTTCGACGACCGACGACCGACGACCGACGACCGCCATGTAGGCTCGCCCCGATGCAAC
>CAYLHS010000041.1:15725-19638 GCA_964383535.1 uncultured Acidimicrobiia bacterium | reverse complement strand
CAATCGGCGCGAATGAGACATGAAGGCGCTTGGACGGCCGATGCCGGTGCGAAGACCGGGAGAAGACCCTCCGGGACGGCAGAAGCCCCAGGTCTCTGACCTGGGGCTTCTTTCGTAGCGGGGGGAGGATTTGAACCTCCGACCTTCGGGTTATGAGCCCGACGAGCTACCAGACTGCTCCACCCCGCGTCGCAGGGGCGTAAGTGTACGTCAGGCCCGAACCAACCGCAAAGGGTCGTTGGGCCTGCAGCGGCCGCCTCGATCTACCCGCTGCCGAGGAGCGCCCTGGCCTGGTCGATCAGGCCGCTGGCCTCGTTCACCTTCTGCTGGTACGTCGCCAGGTCGCCGTTCGTCAGGGCCGCTTGCGCATCTGTGAACGCCTGGGCCGCCTGATCGAGCAGCTGAGCGGCCGTCGCGCTGCCGGGCTGGGTCGTCGTGGTCGTCCCGCCGCCTCCCCCATTGCCGATGAACAGGTCCTCGAGCGCCTGCGCCAGGGTGTCGCGCATCACGACCTTCTCGTTGAACACTGCGATCACACGTTTGAACTGCGGCAGCGCAGCCTCCGAAGCCTCCAGGTAGAGCGGCTGAATGTACAACAGCGACGAGTCGATCGGCACCACAAGCATGTCCCCACGGGTCACCTTCGACCCTTGCTGGTTCCACAGCGTGATCTGCTGAGACACGTCCGGGTCCTGATTGATCCGTGCCGCGACCTGGTTCGGCCCATCCACGAACGCGGTACGAGGCATCCGATAGTCGATCAGCGTGCCGTAGTCCTCCGGGCCCGACTTGGCGATCAGGAACGACGCCATGTTCGGCCGGCCTTTCGGATCGAACGGCTGCAGGATCAGATATGAGAGCTGCTGTTCCTCCGGCAGACTCATCAGCAGGTAGTACGGCAGCATCGGCCGCTGGTAGTTCGACACGAGCGACGCACCACGCAGCGTCTCCTGATTGGCCGCGTTCGACGGATCGAGTGGCTCCTCCCACTCGTCCTCGCTGGCATAGAAGACATCCGGATCCGTCATGTGAAACCGCAAGTACATGTCCGACTGCACCCGGAACAGATCCTCCGGGTACCTCAGGTGCGACACCAGATCGGCCGGCATCTGGGATCCATCCGTGAACAACGAAGGAAACGCGCCCTCGTACGCACGAATGAGCGGGTCCGTGTCGTCTACGACGTAGAACTTCATCGTTCCGTCGTATGCGTCGACCGTCGCTTTCACCGAGTTGCGCACGTAGTTGAACGTCGGTGGCAGCGTGCCTTCTTCGTTGCCGAGACGAACCGTCGACGCGGGTGCCGCGTACGGGTAGGCGGCCGACACGGTGTACATGTCCACCACCCACACCAACCGTCCCTGCATCACCACCAGATACGGATCCGAGTCGACACGCAGGAACGGCGCCGCTGTCAGTAGACGCTGCGACACGTTGCGGATCATCAGTGCCTTCGACTGCGAGGTGAGCTGGTTGGAGATCAGTATGTTCAGATCCTGGTACCTCAGAGCGAATAGCGCCCTCGTCAGCACACTGCCGGTCGGGACGCCCCCGGCCCCGTCGTAGGTGTTGCGCGCGACCGACTGATCCCCCTGCTGGGTCAGCGGGAAGTCGACCTCCTGCTGCTTCGTTCCAACGATCAGGTACCGATCCGAGTAGGTGTTGCCAAAGTAGATCCTCGGTTGTACATCGATGGCGAGACTCGGATCGCTCGCCACCGGAGGCACGTCCTGGACGAGAAACGCCGGCTGGCCCTCGTCGCCGACGGCGTTGGCCGGACTCAACACGGCACCGAATCCGTGCGTGTAGACGAGATGCTGGTTCACCCATCCCGTGATCACGTCCGCGCCCTCATCCAGCTCTCTACCGGCAATCATCGTCTGGGTCAACGCCCCGTCGATGGTGTACCGATCGACGTCCACGTTGTTCAACCCGTAGTAGCTGCGGATCTCCTGCAACTGCGTGTACGTCTGCGTCAACACAGCGGGGTCCCACAGACGGATGTTGTTGACCGTCGGACCGTTGTTCGCGATGTCGTCCAGCGTGAGGTTTGTCGACGCGTCGAACTGACGCACCTCTGTGCCGTCCAACCCGTACGCCTGCCGCGTGAACGTGATCCCATTCTGGATGTACGGACGCTCCAACACCGCCTCCGCCGGAACCACCCTGAACCGCTGTACCGCCCACGGGATGATCCCGCCGACGACGATCGACATCACCAGCCAGCCGCCCACGGCAACCGCGGGCAACGTCCACCCTCGACTGCGGATGTTCCACAACAACAGGGCGGCCGCAAACAGCGAGATGAGCGCAAGCAACGTCAGCGCCGGCATCTGGGCCTTCACATCGGTGAAGCTCGCGCCGAACACGACACCACGTGGCGAATACATGAGTTGATACGTGTCCAGCCGGTAGCCGACCGCCTTCAAGATGGCCATCGCCGCCAGCAGCACCGACACATGCGCCCGCACGCCGGACGAAACCATCGGCGCTTTGCCCGGCCGCAACCGGATCCCGCCGTTGACGTAGTGCACCGCAACCACGAGCAACGTGGTGAGCAGCATGAGCTGGAAGACCCAGTCGAACACGTTCCGGTAGAGCGGCAACTGGAACACGTAGAACCCGACGTCCTTGCCAAGGATCGGGTCGCTGATCCCGAAAGTGCTCCGATGCAGATACCGCAGGATGTCACCCCACCAGTTCCACATCCCAAGCCCGATCAGCACACCGAGCACGGCCGCCGCCCACATCCGCACCTTGCGAATCCTCGGGTCGATCCACTCCTGGATCCGCTCGATCATCTCCTCTTCAGGCACCAAGTCGAACAGCCGGAATCTCGGGGACAATCGATCCGCGATCACCATGTTCGCCCACAGCACCAAGAACGCGAAAACGGCACCGACCACCACTGGCGCCGCTTTCGATACGATCAGCGTCCCCCACACCGATGTCAGGTCGACGGACCGAAACCACAGGAGGTCGGTCCAGAACGTCGCCACGCCTCGGAGCGCGAGCAGCAACACAAACAAGCCGAGAGCGAGCATCGTGATGCCCCGCCTACTCCGCCGTGGAATTGGTTCACGGTGGATCATGAATACACCACTCTAGGTCGGCATCAGCGTGCACTCGCACGACGGATGCGCGGGTGGCCGCACGATCTCGCCGCCGAACAACGCTCCGGGTGCCACGGGACTCGCCTCGACCATCGCTCTGCACGTCGTGCACGGCCTGCCGGCTGCAACCCATCGCACCGACTCCACCTCGACTCGAGCGTATGCCGCCAGCAGCCCGTCGTGGTAGCCGCCCAACGCAAGAGCCCGGACCCTGCGCTCGGCCTCATCGACCCGCCATGCCCGGTACACCCTCGAAATCGCGGCAGCGCGACGGCGAGGCCCCTCCCCTGCCCCGTCGAGCGCCTTCTTGACCCCGGCACCGATCGCTTCTGCGAAGTCGTGAGCCGGTGCGCCCTCAACGCCCACGTCACTCTCACCGACGTCCCGGCCGAGGAGGCGACCGGCGGCCTCCCATCCTGCGGCAACGCTGCGATGAAGCACCTCGTCAAGATCATCACCCAGCGACGCCTCGATCGCCTCGACGTCCGGCTGCCACGCCTCTTCCTGGACCCGCAACTCGTCGAGCGCAATGTTCTGGGCCTCCGTGAGATTGCGCTTCACGGTACGGAGCGTCTTGTTCGTGATCGGAAGTAGAAGCCTGTCCCGCAAGTCGAATGGGTCCAGCCCCGCCGGCTCCTGGAAAACGGGCTCGACTGCCGCCACCGGAGCCACCTCGGCATCGGTCTCGGGTTCCACCGGTTCGGGTTCCGATTGCTCAGATTCCAGTGTCGGAGCGTCCCCCGCCCGCAGACTCGCGAACAGGTCCTTGATCGCTCGGACAGGCCGTGCCGGTTCAGCAG
>CAYLHS010000041.1:0-15625 GCA_964383535.1 uncultured Acidimicrobiia bacterium | reverse complement strand
GGTTCAGCAGTCGCCGCTGTCACCTCCGGGGTCTCCGGTTCAGGCTCCGGTACGGGTGCAGGTTCCGGCTCGGGTGCAGGTTCCGGTTCAGGCTCCGGTACGGATTCCGGCGCAGGTTCCAGCTCGGGTGCAGTCACCGGCTCGGGTACAGGTTTCGGCTCGGGTGTGGACCGCTGCTTCGGAACTCGAAGCTGGCGAACCTCGGCGGCCATCTGGTCGGCATCCACCACTCCCGACGAGACCCGTGGCCGCTTCGGAGGTGGCACGATTCGGACCGACTCGTCCCCGTCGTCCCGTCTGGACGGATGTTTGGTGATGGGCTCGACACCCTCCCGCCCTGCAGATTCCGGTTCTTCGTCCGGTGGACGCACCGGCAACACACGTACGGTGGTCATGTCGGCCGCACGGGCCTTGCCGATGGCCGCTCGCCGATCCTCCAGCTCACTGCGCAGCTCGGCGATTTTCGCCTGGAGCGAGTCGACCTGTCCCAGGAGCTCGTCACGACGTTGCGCGAGGCCTTCGACCCTCTCCTTCGCCGAGGCCACCTCGGCCTCACCCTCCTTGACCAGGTCATCCCGTCGAGCGCGAGCATCAACGACCACCTGCTCGGCCTGCAGCCGGGCCCTGCGGGTGGCCTCCTCGGCATCTCTTCGTGCCTTCGCGCCGATCCTATGAGCATCCCGCTCTGCTTCGGAGAGCACCACCAACGCCGACCGCTTCGCCTCCTCGACGATCCCTTCGGCTTCCTTCTGGGCCGCGTCGAGCATCGCGACGCCGTCATCCCAGGCGTCCTGACGGAGACGAATCGAGTCCGCCTGCGCCTCACCCGTGATCTGTTCGGCATCCACCGCGGCACGAGACCTGATCCCCTCGGCGGTCTCCCTCGCCCCTCGCAACAGGGAAGCGAGTTCCTCGGAGACCCGATCGAACTCCTCGTGCATGTCACGGTCGCCCAGGTTGTGCAGACGATCCCGCAGACGGTCGTTCTCGGTCTCGAGCGCTGCGATCGACGCGGACACCTCTCGCAGGAAATCCTCGACGTCGCCCTGGTCATACCCGCGCCATCCGGCCTTGAACGTCTTGCCGGTTACGTCTTCAGAGCGCAAAAAACCAGGCATGAAGCCACGATACCGCGCGGCGCCCGAGGAAACGCGCTTTACGAGTCGGGCAGACTCGCGAGGAACGAGAGGGCGTCGTCAATGGTGGTCACCGAGACGATCTGCACCCCGGACACATCGGCCGTCAACGCGTCCTCGTAGTTGTCCCTGGGGACGAGGATGTACTCGGCACCTGCCGCCGCTGCACCCTCGACCTTCTGGCGGACTCCGCCGATCGCACCAACCGACCCATCAGACGAGATCGTGCCCGTTCCCGCAATCCGATGACCCTTCGTGATGTCGTCCGGAGTCAGCACGTCGATGACCGCCAGCGTGTACATCATCCCTGCCGACGGCCCACCGATGTTCGTCGAGTCGATCTCCACGTCGATGGGAAACACGTACCGCAGGTTGTAGGTGGCGGCACCGAACCCGACCATCGGACGAGTCTCGTCCTGGGTGTTCGGAACGAGCGTCACCGGCGCGTCGATGGTCTGATCGCCCCGCTGAATCGTCAAGGTGATGGTGTCGCCGATTGCGTGCGCCTGGATGTCCGCCACGGCGTCCGTTGCGAGGGACACCGGCTCCCCGTCGATCGCAGTGATCACGTCACCGACCTGAAGCACGCTTGCCGCGGGCGTGTTCTCCAACACGGTCGCGACCTCCACACCCTCCCCTTCGTAGGTCACGTCGTATCCGAGATGCGAAAGTGCCACGTACACGGCGGTGTCCTTCGACTCGATCATGTCGTTCTGGGCAACCCGTTGGTACTCCTCCGGGGATTGACCCACGGGACGCACCGCTGCCCTATCGAGGACGTCGACGGTGGGGTCCGCCCACGCGGCGAGCAACTCGTAGGGGTTCACGTCCTGCTGGGACACGGTGAGCATGTACAGATTGCCCTTCACCGGGTAGGTCTCCGCCCCGTCCACCGTGATCAGACTGACGATTTCAGGCACCGGGCCCGGCGACCACACGACGTAGGGCAGCGTGATGTTCCATGCCACGATCGCGAGCACGAGCATCGCAACCAGGACGCCAACGGCCACATACGGCCAACGTGGACGCTTCCGTTCACCCATCGACCGGAATGGTACCGGGCGCTGCGGACTTCGTTCGCAGCGTCGTTTCCTCCCCTCGCGAGCGGAGCGAGGGTTGTGGAAGTTGACCAAAGGCCGAGGACGGAGCGGACCAACACACCGTTTCCTCCCCTCGCGAGCGAAGCGAGTGCTGGGGGAGGTGGCGTCAAGCTGATGCTTGACGCCGGAGGGGGCCGTTCTCGGCAACGTTGTTGGTTCAACACCCCCCTACCCCGGCCTCCGGCTGCGGTGCTTTGCCCCAACGTCGCCCTTCGGGCTCCTGGGGACCAACCGGCGAGCGAAGCTCGCCCTAGGGGAACATCACAACCGGGGCATCCACCAACTCGGCACGAACCACGATGCGTTGCTTCGCGGAGCCTTTCGGGTGGCACGCGAACAGGGTCAGCATTGGAGTGTCCGTCGGATCGACGATCCAGGTGTCCTGCGGCGAGACGATCAGCGTCTCGACCACCCGGTAGGTCGCCACGACACCGTCGGCGCGACTCACACGGATCTCGTCGCCTGGCTCGAGCAGGTCGAGGTTGCGAAACGGCGCCGTGTGAATGGTTCGGTGTCCCGCGAGCACCATGTTTCCTGCGCCGCCAGGGTCGGCGGTTCCCGACCAGTGAGCGACGCCCTGGTCGATCACCGACAGATCGACACCCTCACGAATCGCCTCGTCCACCCCGATCGCCGGGATCTCGATTTGGCCCGTGACGATCCCGAGCCGCTGTGTGACGGAGTCGACCCTCGCCCGAACCGGCACGTCGACTGACGGCTGAACCGTTGGAGTCGTCAGCGAGAGGACCAGTGCCAGCACCACTGCCTGCATGCCGATGTATCGGCAGCACCGACGACCACCCTGAGTGGTGATCTAGTCGGTGGGCTGAAGGCCGAACAGGGCATCGGCATCCGGGATCTGAATCGTTACGGGCACGACAGGACGGGTCCCCTCGAATTGGGATGGTCCCCATCCGAACCCGAAGTCGACGTCCCCTAGTTCCGATCTGGCGGCGAGCACGCCGCCCCACGTGAGCGCATGATCGCCAATCGCCTGCTCGAGCAACAAGTGCGCCGTTGCCGCCTGTGTGTAGCCGAGGAACGTCCACACATCGACCGTTGCGTCACCCATCACGCTCCGGAAGAGCGTCATACCGGGCTCGTCGCTCTCGTACGGGGGCGGAGCACCTGCAACGAACAGGCCTTCTGGTACCGACTCCAGCACACCGAACAGAGACGGATCGAACGAAGGTGACGTCGCGTAGATCGGTGGACGGTTCCCGAGCAGATCCCAGGTCGCGATGATCCGGCCGAGGTCCGTGCTCGTCACACAGGCGACCAGCACGTCCACCCCTTGGAGGAGGTTCACCGCTGCCTCGAAGTCGGTCGTACCCGGCGTATACCGCTCGACGACAGCGGGGGCAGCGTCGGCACCGGCGAGACAGTCGTCCCCGTACTCACCGTTCGGAGCAATGAACCCGATGCTGGACCCGGTGATGCGCGCAGCGATCGTCTGGATCTGCGCGCGGTAGGTGGGAATCGCCAGGTCGAACACGGCGTTGTTCCGGTCGGCCCACATGGACGCCTCAGAGCCCACCATGATCGGCATCGCCGACCCCGCGTCGAGGAGGACCGCGGTGACGGGACTCCCCAGCGATGACGAGATCGCAAGGAGGTCGTTGCGGTGCGAGTCGAACTCTTCGGCGGCGACATCGGGATCGTATGCGGTATCGATCGGCTCGACAGCGACGGTGAACTGCCCCGCGACCCCGCCGAGATCGTCGTTGACGTAGTCCCAGTAGGCCATGTGCCCTGCGAGCACCGACTCCCCGATCGACTCCAGAGGTCCGCTCAACGGCAGAAACGCGCCGATATGGACAGTTGTGCCGACGACGCCAGGGCCGGTCTCGAGGGGAGGTTCTGTCGTCGTCGTGCTCGCCGGGAGAGTGGAACCCGTTGTCGTGGTCGTGCTCGGCGACGGTGAACCGGTACACGCGGTGATGATCAGCGCGATCGCCGCTGCCGTGGTGACCGCCCTCACTCGTAACCTCTTTCGTCGTATCGGGGTCGGATCGTGCGTCGCCGAACCCGGAGGTCCGTCGTGTCGACGCTCGCTGCCACCCGCATATTGCCACGGAGCCGGATGATCTCCGTGCTGCTGGTCGTCACCTTCGCGGCACTCACCGCCGTCCTTGCCCAGGTGCGTGTTCCGCTGTGGTTCACCCCCGTTCCATTCACCGGTCAGACATTCGCGGTGCTGGCATCGGGACTGGTGCTCGGTTGGAGGAGAGGGACGGCGAGCCAGCTGCTGTACGTGGCAGCAGGAACGGTAGGGCTCCCAGTCTTTCAGGGCGCGAACGGAGGATGGTCATACGCGACGGGACCGACCCTCGGGTATCTCGTCGGGTTCGTGGCGGCGGCGGCGATCGCCGGGTTCGTGGCTCGCAGGGTTCGGTTCCGCGGTGCCGGCCTGGTGGGGGCGATAGCCGGCACGATCGTGGTCTACCTGTTTGGGGTCGCATGGCTGGCCCACGCGCTCGGAGTCGGTGTGCTGGAAGCCGTCACGCTGGGGGTGGCCCCTTTTCTCGTCGGGGATGCGATCAAGGCGGCACTGGCCGGACTTCTGCCTGTTCGGTGATCAGCGGCTCGCGTCGACCACACAGAATCGATTGCCTTCCGGGTCGGCAAGGATGACGTAGTCGGCATGCGCCGGCCGCTTGTCCCACTGAATCTCGGTAGCGCCGAGTGCGATGAGACGCTGTACCTCTGCCGCCTGGTTCTCGGCATAGAGGTCCAGGTGGACTCGAGGGGGAAGGTGGACCGTCGAGTACTGACGATCGAGCGACACGTTCGGACCGACACCGTCCTTCGGATGGAGCAACGCGAAGTCGTCGTCGTCACCTTCACGGGCGACGTAGTCGAGCGCCGCCGTCCAGAACGACTTCTGTCGCTCCAGGTCGTCGACGCGAATCACTATCGACCCGACCTTCAGCATGGAGGCATCGTACCGCTCCCCTCTCCCGAGCCGATCCCGAGGATCGGCGGGCCACCCGCATCAGGCTCACCGAGACCGGAGCTGCTGTCTTCAAGAAGGCCGCAGACTTCCATCTGTCGAGCATCGAGCGGCACTTCTCCAGCCGCATCTCGGAAGAAGAAGCCCGGGTGATCTGCGAAGCGCTCGAACGCATCCATGGCGCATCCGCCGACCCGGTCGGCTGATCACGTCGACCTTGGACGGGCTCGCAGGATGGGTAACCTGCCCGCCGTGGCACCGATCGCAGTACTGATCTCGGGGACCGGTTCGAACCTTCGGCGGATTCTCGAGTATCAGCACTCCCACGACACCGCATACGAGGTGTCGATCGTCATCGCAGACAGGCCCGCCGACGGCCTCCAGTGGGCTGACCAGTACGGTGTGCCGTCGGCCGTCGTTCCGTGGACCGGCGACAGGAAAGCCTTCACCACCGAGGTCTGCGACCGGATCGCCGGATGCGATTGGGTGGTGCTCGCAGGGTTCATGCGCATCCTCTCGGCCGAGGCGATCGACCGTTTCGCGGGGCGGATCGTCAACATCCACCCATCCCTACTGCCCAGCTTCCCCGGTGCCCACGCGGTCGAAGCCGCTCTCGCGGCCGGGGTCGATCGAACAGGTGTCACGGTCCACTTCGTCGTCGAAGCCGTCGACGCCGGCCCGATCATCGCTCAGCGAGAGGTCCCGATCCTCCCCGGTGACACCGTCGATTCACTGCACGCGAGGATTCAGATACAGGAACACGACCTCTTGCCTAGGATCGTCGACGCGCTCGCCGCGGGCCGCATCACCGCTGAGATATGAAGATTCCCATCGCACGTGCCCTGATCTCGGTCTCTGACAAACGGGACCTGGATACGCTCGGACCCGCACTCGTGGCAGCCGGCGTGGAGATCCTCGCCTCCGGAGGGACCCGTCGCGCCCTCACCGACCTGGGTGTGCCGACAACCTCCGTCGCCGAGGAAACGGGCTCACCCGAAATGCTCGACGGACGCGTCAAGACCCTCCACCCCAGGATCCACGGCGGCATCCTCGCCGACACCTCCAACCCGGACCATGTCCGAGACCTCGAAGCGAACGGCATCGAACCGATCGACCTCGTCGTCTGCAACCTCTACCCGTTCGCCGAGACGGTCGCGTCGGGGGCCGACTGCTCAGACATCGTCGAACAGATCGACATCGGTGGACCGGCGATGATCAGGGCCGCCGCCAAGAACCATGCCAGAGTCGCTGTCGTCACCAATCCCGATGACTACCCGATGATCATCGCCGCGCTCGAGCAGGGCGGGACGACACTCGAAGAGCGCCGGCGTCTCGCAACGGCGGCGTTCGCCCACACCGGCCGCTACGACGCACTCATCCACGCATGGCTCGCCGGTTTCGAGGACGAACCCCTCAGCGCGCACCTCCTGTTCGCGTACGACCGTGACCGAGATCTGCGCTACGGGGAGAACCCTCATCAGCGGGCAGCTCTCTATCGAGCGGCCGAGGACACCGGATGGGTCTTCGACGCCCACCAGATACAGGGCAAGGCAATGTCGTTCAACAACATCGCCGATGCCGAGGCGACATGGCGACTCGCCAACGACATCGGACACCCCGGTTGTGTCGTCGTGAAGCACTTGAACCCCTGCGGAGTCGCTGAGCGTCCGTCGGTGGCGGACGCCTTCATCGCTGCAAGGGACTGCGATCCCCTCTCCGCATTCGGTGGGGTTGTTGCCGTCAACAACACGCTCGATGAGCCAACCGCCCGTGAGATGGCGGCAATGTTCCTCGAGGTGGTGGTGTGTCCGGCGATCACCGACGAGGCGGCAGCCGTCCTCGCGACGAAAAAGAACCTGCGGGTCCTGGTCGCGCCACCTCCGGCATTGCGAGCGCTGGATGTGCGCCCGATCGACGGCGGTGTACTCGTTCAGGAGACCGATCCACGCACCATCGGCGACTGGACGGTCGTGTCAGATGCACAGCCAACCAACGCACAGCTTGCCGAGCTTCGTCTCGCCTGGATCGTGGGTGCCCACTGCAAATCGAACAGCGTCGTGATCGTCCAGGATCGCGCCGCGATCGGCATCGGGGTCGGCGATCAGAGCAGGGTCGGCGCAGCCGCTCGCGCGGTCGACCAGGCGGGTGGCCGGATCTCGGGTGCGGTCGCCGCCAGCGAGGCGTTGCTCCCATTCAGGGACGGTCTCGATACGCTCGCCGGTGCCGGCGTCGTCGCACTCGTCGAGACCGGCGGCTCCATACGCGACCGAGAGGTGATCGACGCGGCCAACGAACACGAGATGGTGTTGGTGTTCACCGGCATGCGCCACTTCCGCCATTAGTGCACTAGCGGAACGTCACCCCTTCGCCTTCGACGATCTGACCGATCGGCCAAGCACTGCGGCTGTTCTCCTCGATCACCTCGATGACCTCACCGACGAGGGCGGGTTCGACGATCAGCACGAACCCGATTCCCATATTGAATGTCCCGAACATGTCGGACAGGTCGACGACGCCCCGCTTCGCGATCAGACGGAACACCTCCGGCACCGGCCAGGCAGTCGGGTCGATCCTGGCTCCGAGGCCATCAGCCAGCACCCTCGGGACATTGCCGGGAAGGCCCCCACCGGTCACGTGCACGAGACCGTGAACATCCAAGGCCTGCATTGCCGCCAGGACCGTCGGAGCGTAGAGCACCGATGGTTCGAGCAACGCGTCCCCGATCGTTCGACCCTCGAAGGGCTCACCCAGAGTGCCCGGATCGAAGATCGACCTCACCAGCGAGAACCCGTTCGAACGCACGTTGGGGCTGTCGATACCGACCACCACGTCACCCGCGACGACTCTGCCGAGATCAGGGATCCGTGACCGTTCGACCACACCGATCGCTGCACCGGCGACGTCGAACTGAGAAACGCCGAGGACCCCCGGGTGGAGCGCCGTCTCACCGCCGAGCAGCGGACAGCCCGCTTCCTCGCACGCGGCAGCGACAGACGACACGATCGAATGGTCACGAGCCGCGTCGAGTGCGCCGACAGCCAGGTAGTCGGTGAACCCGATCGGCATGGCGCCGAGCGCGGCGAGATCGTCAATGCACATCGCGACCAGATCCCTGCCGATCCCGTCGTACGTGCCCAGCGCTACCGCCAGTTCGGTCTTGGTCCCGACCCCATCGGTCGTCATCATGATCACCGGCTCCCGGTACCCGGATGGGATCGTCACCCCGGCGGCGAAGCTCCCGAAGGACCCCACCACCGAGTTCCTCCAGGTGGCGCGCACCCTGTCGGCGATCGATACCGTGAACTCATCTGACGCGGTCACATCCACTCCGACATCGGCGTATCTACTCACTGCTGCTCCCTGACGAACTTGTCGGTGCCGATCGGCGTCGGGTACTCGCCGGATAGGCATGCGGTGCAAAACGACTCTGTTGCGTCGGGAATCGATACGAGGAGTCCGTCGTAGCTCAGATAGCCGAGTGAGTCGACGCCGAGAAACTCCGCGATCTCTGCTTCCGAGCGGTGCGCGGCGAGAAGACTCGACCGATCGGATGTGTCCATCCCGTAGAAGCAGGGCCAGCGGTACGGCGGCGAGGACACTCGCATGTGCACTTGTGTCGCTCCTGCGGCCCGAGTCATGTCGACGAGCTGGCGGGTGGTCGACCCGCGGATGATCGAGTCGTCAACGAGCACGACCCTCTTCCCCTCGAGCGACTCTCGAATCGGGTTGAGCTTCATCCGGACACCTCTGTCCCGCAGAAGCTGATCGGGTTGGATGAATGTTCTCCCGACGTACCGGTTCTTGACGAGGCCGTCACGGTACGGGAGTCCCGAAGCTTCGGAGAAGCCCTGCGCGGCAGGGATCCCCGACTCGGGGACCGGAACCACCACGTCGGCGGCAGCGGGGCTCTCGACAGCGAGATGACGCCCCATCTCGACTCTCGCGGCGTGAACGTTCTGTCCGGCAATGGTGCTGTCGGGCCTGGCGAAGTACACGTACTCGAACACACACAACTTCGACGGGGCCGGTTCCACAGGGAACGAGGACTCGACGGTCCCATTGGACAGCACGATCATCTCGCCGGGGAGAACGTCCCGCACCAGCTCGGCGCCGACGATGTCCAGCGCTGCGGTTTCCGAGGCCACGACGTGACCGCCTCCAGGCAGCTCGCCAAGCGACAGTGGCCGAAACCCGTGGGGATCCCTCACTGCCACAACGACCGTCTCGTCCATCGCGACCAGCGTGTACGCACCCTCGAACTCGGGCATCGACGCTGCGACCGCTTCGGGAAGTGAAAACGACGGATTCTCCGTGAGCTTGCAGGCAATCGCCTCGGTCATCAGCTCCGAATCGGTCGACCCTGGCGCCGACCCGAGGCGGGACCCCAGCTCAATCGTGTTGGTCAGGTTCCCGTTGTGCCCGAGTGCCACAGCTCGATCACCAATCGCCCGAAACGATGGTTGCGCATTCACCCAGCTGCTCGAACCGGTCGTCGAGTAGCGCGTGTGACCGATGCCGATGGAGCCTTGGAGTCCGGCGAGCTTGTGCTCGTCGAAGACCGTCGAAATCAGCCCCATGTTCTTGTAGGCGGTGAGCTGCTCGCCGTCCGCGACTGCGATCCCCGCACTCTCTTGGCCCCGGTGCTGCAGGGCAAACAGACCGAAGTACACGAGGTTGGCGACCTCGGCGCCCGGAACCGATGCTCCAAACACACCGCACGCCTCGCCGGGACGATCGAACAGCCGGTCACCCACCTGCACCACCAGCCATCCGGTCTCCGATCGCGCCTCTCCACACCGCGGCGAGCGACTGGATCGCCACGACATTGGTGTGCCCGATGCTCAGGTCCGGAACGTCGACCGTTGCACCCCACAACTCGATCCGGCTGCCTTCTTCGACGGCGATGCGTACCGTCTCCTCGATACGCTCTGCGGGGACAAGACACAAGAAGCGGTGGGGATCCTCACCGAACGCCTTCGTGTAGGGGGTCGGTGAGAGCGACGCACCGATCCCTGCCGGCATGAGCAACTCGGTGAGGGCGATGAGGGCGCCACCTTTGGAGATGTCGTGCAACACGACACCGTCGATCTCGTGAGCAATTCGGACCGCGCTGGTGATCGACGCCTCTCCTGCCTCCGGATCGACGTCCGTCGGTCGGCCGCCGTGAGCAGCGTGCACGACGGTCTGGACGGCGGAACCGGCGAGGTTCGTGCCCTGCGCTGGTCCACAGACGAGAATCGCCATGCCGGACGCGACGGCTCCTCGCAGTGGCGGCATCGGGTCGGCGAGCCCGAGCATGCCGACCACCGGCGTCGGGTAGATGTCGACGCCATCGGTCTCGTTGTAGAACGAGACGTTCCCCCCGACGATCGGCACAGCGAGATCGGTGCAGCCGGCCGACAGACCGGCAAGCGTCTCGGTGAACTGCCACATCACCTCAGGGTTCTCCGGATTGCCGAAATTCAGGTTGTCAACGATCGCCAGCGGCCGGGCTCCGACGACGGCGACGTTCAGGGCCGCCTCCCAGACGAGCCGCAGGGCACCTCGCCGGGGGTCGAGGTGGCAGAGCGCCCCATCCCCGTCTGTCGACACGGCCAGTCCTTTCGAGGTGCCTCGCACTCGCACGAGTGACGCGTCGAGGCCGGGGCCGGCAACGGTGTTGAGGAACAGCATGTGGTCGAACTGCTCGTAGATCCATGACGGGTCCCCGAGCGACGGATGACCGAGCAGGGCGATCAGTGCCTCGACCAGGTCGGTTTCCACCGGTCGAGTCTGGTTGTCCCACAGAGCGTCGATCCAGTCTGGCCTCGCGACCGGCCGGTGAAGCAGCGGCGCGTCCTCGGAGAGGCTCGACGCGGGCAGATCCGCGACGATTCGACCGTCGTGGAACACGCGCAACCGGTCGCCGTCGCGGACCGTTCCGACGATCGAGGCATCGATCTCCCACCGGTCGGCGACGGCGAGCACCTCATCGACACGGGCAGGCTCGACGAACGCCATCATTCGTTCTTGGGACTCCGACATGAGCAACTCGGGTGCTGTCATGCCGACCTCGCGACAGTGGACGGCGTCGAGATCGAGGTCCAGACCGGCGCCTGCCCTTGCCGCCGGTTCGCTGGCAGCGCAGCTCAGGCCGGCTGCACCGAGGTCCTGCACGCCGACGACGAGGTCTCGCTCGTACAGCTCGAGACACGCTTCGATGAGTTTCTTCTCTTCATACGGATCACCGACCTGCACAGATGGCCGTTTCGTCGCCGCCTCTTCGTCGAATCCCGTCGAGGCGAGCACCGACGCCCCGCCGATCCCGTCGCGACCGGTCGACGACCCGAGCAAGATCGCGATCGAACCCGGTGGGCCGGCCGTGCCGAGCACCAGCTGGTCACGGCGAAGGACCCCGAGGCACATGACGTTCACGAGAGGATTGCCCCGGTATGTGTCGTCGAACTCGACTTCGCCGCCCAGCGTCGGGACCCCGACCGCGTTGCCGTAGCCGGCGATCCCGGCGACGACGCCCCCGAGCAGGTAGCGGCTGTGGGGATCGTCGAGGTTGCCGAAGCGGATTTGGTTCCACAGGCCGATGGGCCGTGCACCCATGGTGAACACGTCGCGCAGGATGCCCCCGACGCCGGTCGCCGCACCCTGGTAGGGCTCGACGAACGACGGATGGTTGTGACTCTCGATACGGATCGCCGCGAGCCACCCGTCGCCGATGTCGACGACGCCGGCGTTCTCGCCGGGGCCGACAACCACCCAGGGGGCGTCGGTCGGGAGGTCTCGGAGAAGCGCGCGGGACGACTTGTACGAACAGTGCTCGGACCACATGACCGAGTACATGGCGAGCTCCGGATAGGCCGGCTGTCTGCCGAGGATGGTGCCGACTCGCGCGTACTCCTCATCTGTCATGCCGAGACTGCGGTGGAGATCGGTCGTCATGATGCGAGGAACGACTCGAAAAGAACGCGGCCATCGGTGGAGACCATGAAGTCCTCGACAGCCCGTTCGGGGTGGGGCATCAGACCGACGACGTTCCCTGCGACGTTGGTGATCCCGGCGATTGCGTCGTGCGAACCGTTCGGGTTCGCTGCCCCGGAAGATGTGCCATCGGGTTCGCAGTAGCGCAGGACCGGCGTCGGCACCGAGTCGCCTGGCACGTAGTTGCCCTCGTAGGAGTTGAGCGGGATCCGCAACACCTGTCCGGGTTCCGCCGCCCTGGTGAGGATGGAGGCCGTCGATTCGACTCGCACGTGCACAGGACGGCAGATGAACCGCAGGTCACGGTTTGCGATGAGTGCACCGGGGAGCAACCCGGCCTCGCAGAGGATCTGGAACCCGTTGCAAATGCCCAGCACGGGCACGCCGGCGATCGCAGCATCGGCGACAGGCCCCATCACAGGCGAGAACCTCGCGATGGCACCCGCCCTCAGGTAGTCGCCGTGCGCGAACCCACCGGGCAGCACGATCCGATCGAACCCGTCGAGGTCGGTTTCCCGATGCCAGACGAGTTCGGCGTCGGCACCGAGCAGTCCGAGCGCATGGGCGACATCACGCTCGCAGTTGGTACCCGGGAATACGACGATGCCGACCTTCAAGTCACGATCTCGATGTCGAAGTCTTCCATGACAGGATTCACGAGGAGCCGCTCACACATCTCGCGGAGCCGGGTGGCGTCGTCGACGTCCAACTCGATGGTGCGGTTGACACGGACAGCGCGAACCTCGTCGAACCCGAGGTCATCGAGCGCCCTCTGGATGGTGCTGCCTTCAGGATCGGCGATCGTCTCGCGCCTGTGGATGGTGACGATGGCTTTCATGGTGCTGCCAAGTAGTCGTCGAATGACCTGCCGGTGATCCGGTTGAACGCCTCGACGTATCGGGCTCGAGTGGCCGCCATCACATCGTCCGGCATGGGAGGCGCGGGAGGGGTGTGGTCCCATCCGGTCGAGTCGAGCCAGTCACGGACGTACTGCTTGTCGAACGATGGCATGGGTCTGCCGAGCCCATAACGATCGGCCGGCCAGTAGCGCGATGAGTCGGGGGTGAGGACCTCGTCGACGAGCATCAGCTCACCGTCCACCCACCCGAACTCGAACTTCGTGTCGGCGAGGAGCACGCCTTTGGCGGAAGTCGCCTCTGCTGCCTTCTGGTAGATGCCGACCGCCGCGCCCTTGAGCTGCTCGTACGTGTCGTCCCCGACGAGCGCTCTGGCGCCGGCAACGGTGAGGTTCTCGTCGTGACCCGTCTCGGCTTTGGTTGCAGGTGTGAACAGGGGCTGCGGGAGTTGCTCCCCCATCTGGAGTCCCGACGGGAGATGCTCGGTGGTTGGCCCACCCCCTGCGTCGTACTCCCGCCACGCGCTCCCGTACAGGTAGCCACGCACGACGCACTCCATCGGGATGACGTCGGCTCTCCTCACGATCATCGCCCTGCCCTGAAGGTCGGTTGCATCATCGACGATCCCCGAAAGGTCGGTCGTGATGAAGTGGTTGGGGGTGTCGAGAAACTCGAACCAGTGCAGCGATAGGCCCGTGAGCACCTTCCCCTTGTCGGGGATCAGATCGGGCAGCACCACGTCGTAGGCTGAGATGCGGTCGCTCGCGACGAACAGGAGACG
The DNA here is from genome assembly GCA_964383535.1 of uncultured Acidimicrobiia bacterium. GTDB lineage: Bacteria > Actinomycetota > Acidimicrobiia > Spongiisociales > UBA4744 > CAYLHS01. The sequence continues at coordinate 1,826 of CAYLHS010000041.1, read as the reverse complement.
GTCGCGGTCGACCTCATAGATGTCACGGACCTTCCCGGAGGCCACGTGTGGGAGCGCCAGCACGACGGCGATTGTAGAGAAGGTGCGTTCACTCCGCCCGCGATGCCGACCGAAGCTCCTCGTAGGTCGTGTCGGCGAGTGACGCCCGGTAGGCGGCGAGACGCTCAGAAAGGGCGTCGTCGTCGAGGGCGAGGATGGCGACGGCGAGGAGGGCGGCGTTCGTAGAGCCGTCGATCCCGACGGTGGCAACCGGGATCCCGGTCGGCATCTGCACGGTCGAGAGCAACGCATCGAGACCCTCGAGCGACGCGCTCATCGGGACACCAATCACCGGGACGGTGGTTCTGGCGGCGATCACCCCCGCCAGGTGGGCGGCCTTGCCTGCGCCGGCGATCACGACGCCGACGTCACGACTCGGGATCGCGTCGGCGAATTCGAGAACCCTATCGAGGGTCTTGTGGGCCGACATGACGATGACGTCGTGGGGCACCCCGAAGGTCTCCAGGAGGTCCGCGGCCTTCTGCATGACGGCGAGGTCCTTCTTGGAACCCATCACGACGGACACGTTCTTCATTGGGCAATGTCCTTTCGGTAGTGGCGACCGTTGAAGTCGATCGCCTCGACCCTGTCGTAGGCACGGGCGCGTGCGGTTGCGGCGTCGGGGCCGAGACCAACGACGCTGAGGATCCTCCCGCCTGCCGTGACGACCTGCCCGCCGTCGGCAGCGGTGCCGGCGTGGAAGATCAGCGTGTTCGCGGCATCGCTGTCGAGACCGTTGATCACGTCACCGGATCGTGGCGCATCCGGGTACCCGTGTGCGGCCATCACCACGTTGACGGCTGCCGAATCGGACCAGGTCGCGGTGCGCCGATCGCCATCGAGGGACGCAGAGATGAGATCGAGCAGGTCGCTGCCGAGCAGCGGCAGGATCGCCTGGGTTTCCGGATCACCGAGTCGGCAGTTGAACTCGAGCACCTTCGGACCGTTGACGGTGAGCACGAGACCCGCATAGATGAACCCGATGTACGGGCTGCCACGGGCCGCGAGCGCGTCGAGGACCGGCTGGATGATCGTCGCGACGATCTGGTCGACCCAGGCGTCGTCGAAACCCTCAACTGGTGAGAACGACCCCATGCCACCGGTGTTGGGGCCGGCATCCCCGTCGAGGAGCCGCTTGTAGTCGCGAGCCGGACGCAAGCCGATCACGCCACTGGGGCCGGCGAGCCCGAACACGCTGATCTCGTCGCCGGCCAGATACTCCTCTATGACCACGGTCGACCCTGCCGCCCCGAACCGACCGTCGAAGCACGCGCTCACCCAGCTGCGCGCGTCGGCGATGTCGTCGGTGACGAGGACGCCCTTGCCGGCGGCGAGTCCATCGGCCTTCACGACATAGGGGCCGGCGATCGACTCGAGATACGCGAGGGCACGATCGGTAGAGGTAAACGCTGCCGCCGAGCCGGTCGGCACACCGGCGTCGATCATGATCTCCTTGGCGAACCGCTTGGACGTCTCGAGTCGGGCGGCCGAGGCGCTGGGTCCGAAGACCGGCACACCGAGACCGGCGAGATGGTCGGTCACCCCGGCGGCGAGCGGTGCTTCCGGCCCGACGACCACGAGGTCGACCTGTTGTGCCGTGACGACGTCGGCGACCGCATGCGGGTCGGTCGGATCGCCGGCGATGAGCGGTCCGAAGGTCGCGAGGCCGGGATTGCCTGGGAGGGAGAGCAGACGATCCAGGTGGCGACTCTGGGCGAGCTTCCATCCAATGGCGTGCTCGCGACCGCCCTTCCCGAGGAGCAGGACCTTCATCGGGCGCCGAGGTT
>CAYLHS010000040.1:0-19736 GCA_964383535.1 uncultured Acidimicrobiia bacterium | reverse complement strand
CCTTCTTCCTGTGGAAGGCGTTCACCGACAAGGAGTACTTCACGCTGCTGGAGGTCCGCCCGGAGTCACTCTACGTCGCCGGGCTGGTGGACTTCTATCGCGAGGACATCGCCCGCTTCCTTCCGGCGTTCCGCCTGCAACCCGCCGACGACCAATTGGCGATCCTCACGCTGCGAGACATGGTCCCGGTTGGGTTGTTCATCGGTCGGCCCGAGGGAGAGGGGACACTGCGGGTGCTGTTGGACTACGTGACTCCGGTTCACCGGGATCTCAAGGCTGCGCGGTTCCTCTTCGGTCGCCGCCAGCAGGTCTTCACCGACCGTGGGTATCACAGGCTGGTGAGCGAGGGCGGCAGCCCAACCCACAACCGCTATCTCGAACGAATCGGGTTCGCTGTCAGAGGTCGGGAGTACGTTCGGGAGCTCGCGGGCTAGGTCGCGAGGTCGAGCAGTCTCGTGAACAGGCGCCGGATCTCGTCCTCGTCGAATTGGAGGGCCGAGTCGGCCACCGTGAGTTCGAATCGGGCAACGCCGGGTACCACGGTCTCACCGAGGTACCCGAACAGCTCTGCGTCTGACTCGTCTGCGACCTGCGTCCCCGCGGCTCTCAAGGCGTCGATGTCTCCCTCGATGAAGACGTGCATCATGTTCGTATGGGGCGGGTCCGGTCGGACTGAGACACCGGAAAGCGAGGAGAGCACCGAGGCGATCTCCACTGCCTTCTCGTGGTAGACGTCCATCTTCCCGAGGCAGCGATCCAGACCGAGTTGGGCAGACACGGCGAATGGGTACATGTGGATCAGGTTGCCTCCGTGGCGTCGCTGCCAGACCCGAGCCTCATTGATCACATCGGCCGGCCCGGCCAGCGCAGCTCCGGCGATCCCACCGAGGATCTTGTAGAACGACACGTAGACGGTGTCGAACAACGCGGCGATCTCTGCGTACTCCCGCTGATAGAACGGCTTGGTTTCCCACAGACGAGCGCCATCGAGGTGCAGCCTGACGGACCGATCTCTGGCCCATGCGGTCATCGCGACGAGATCTTCCCATTGCGGCAGCTCGCCGCCGATCTCTCTCTGAGGCAGTTCGAACAGGACTGCCGCAACCGGTTCGCGCAGCGCGTCGAGGTCATCGATGGTGAAGAGGCGATCAGGGTTGCCGATCAGCGTGGACGACAACCCGTGGAGCTCCCGATATGCACCCTGCTCGTGCAACTCGAGGTGGCAGGTCGGGTGGAACGCAACACGACGAAGGTCTTGTCGGTCGCACCAGATCCGCAGGGCGATCTGCTGGGCCATTGTTCCGCTCGGCATGAGCACCGCCGCCTCTTTGCCGAGCAGACCGGCGACGCGAGTCTCGAGCTTCTCGATAACGTCACCGGACCCGTAGTGGTCCTGGTCGAGATCGGCGTCAACCGAGGTGACGAGGTCTGCGAGAACCTCGTGGGCGGTTCGTTTGGGGTGGTGGCCGAGCCGCCGCGAGGGAGTGTCGTTGGAAGGCATGAGGAGATCCTACGGGTACCGCGTTGCATGTGCGGACGAACCTAGGACCTGTAGCCACTCACGGCATTTGCCTGCGAGTCGTCGGTCCGGCCTACAGCCCGACGATCAGCGGCTCGTGCCCGATCGCTTCGAGGAATCGCAGCAGGTCTTGTGGCGAGATCGCCGTTGTCATCGTGTTGTCGAGCGGATGGAAGTTGAGAGGATCCTCCTCGAGCAGCTCCCGATCGAGGACGACGTGCACCCGCCCGTCGGTGTCGTTGATCACCGCGAAGGGTGTGACTGCTCCTGGGATGACGCCGAGCGCATCCATCAATCGCTCAGGACTGCCGAACGAGAGCCTGTCCGAGCCGAGACGCGTCGCAAGCTCCTTGAGGTCGATCAGGCGATCCTCCTTGGCGACGATGAGCCACATCGCTCCTTTCTTGGTGCGCAGGAAGAGGTTCTTCGAGTGGCCGCCCGGAAGCTCGCCTCTGATTGTGCGTGCCTCATCGACCGTGAAGACCGGTTCGTGTGTGAGCGTCGTGGTGGGGATGTCGAGGTCGTGCAGCAGCCTGAAGAGATCGTCCGGGGTAGCCACGATCGCCATGATACGTGCGCCCCGGCACGACACCACCGTATAGGCTGACAGCATGAAGCACCCAAAGCTCAGCAGCGGCGAAGAGGTCATCAAGGCGTTCCGGCCCCATTGGAAGCAACTCGTCTGGTCAGGTTTCGTGACCGTGGTCGCGATCGCGGGGATCGTGGTCGTTCTGGTTATGGCCGAAGGGGCCTGGTTGTGGGTGGGGCTGGCAGCGGCACTCGTAGTGTGGGTATTGCTCGCGGTGCCTCCCTTCATCGACTGGCTGTACACGCACTATGTCATCACGAATGAGCGGGTGATCGTCCGCCGTGGCATGATCGCCCGTCACGGCTTGGAGATTCCACTCGAGGTGATCAACGATGTCACGTTTCATCAGTCGATCATCGAACGAGTCGTGGGCTCGGGGGATCTCACCATCGAGTCGGCCGGTGAGCGCGGGCAGAGCCACTTCAGCGACATTCCCGATCCGGATGAGATTCAGTCGGAGATCTACAAGTTGCGCGAGACGCGAATGATGGCATTGCAGGGCTCTGCCGGCCAAAGCCCCGCCGAGCAGCTCGAATCCCTGGCACGACTCCGCGACCAAGGGGTCATCACCGAGCAGGAGTTCGCGGAGAAGAAGGCGAAGCTCCTCGGTCAGATCTGATCCGACTCGGCGTCGATCAATCTCGCTGATAGCGTGTCGGTCCGGAGGTGTGATGGATCGGAGTCGGGTGGTGCCCATCGTCTTGGCGATCCTCGCCGTCGCTGCGGTCTCACTGGTGGGGATCGCTCTGTATGTGATCGTCACGTCATAGGAGTACCCGATGCAGGATCTGCTGAGCGCCTATCTTCCCGCGGCATCGTCCGTGATCTCGTTCGTGTTCGCCTTCATGGTGCTGAAGAAGTGGGTGGCGAGACGGCAGTCCTACATGCTCCTGTGGGGGATCGGGTTTCTGATGTACGGCATTGGCGGCGCCATGGAGGCCATCTACGGGTTCGGCGGTTGGAGCCCGCTGGTATTCCGGCTCTGGTACTTGTTCGGTGCCATCCTGGTTGCCGCCTGGCTCGGCCAGGGCACCGTGTACCTCCTTGTCCACCGCCGTATCGGGAAGGTCGGTCTCGCGCATGTCCTGATGGCAATTCTGGCGGTCGGCTCGGTGTATGCGGTGTTCAAGGTCGCCGGCGCCCAGCTCGACCCGAGCAGAATGCTGAGTGGCGAGTTGAGCGGTCAGGCCATCACCAATTCCGGCGTGCGTGTGTTGACACCCTTCTTCAATCTCTACGGCGTGATCATGCTCGTGGGCGGGGCCATCTACTCGGCCTACTACTTCTGGAAGACCAGGTCGGCCGCCAACCGGATGATCGGCAACATCCTGATCGCGGCCGGTGCGATGATGCCGGCGTTCGGGGGGTCGGCGCAACGTTTCGGGATCCCGGTCGCGCTCTACGTGGGGGAGTTCCTCGGTGCCGTGCTGATGTTCATCGGCTACCTGTACACCTCGCGCCCCGCGCCGAGGACGGTGGGAGTTCAGCCCTCCTGATCGCCGAACGGATCGGTGTTCTCTCGTAGGAAGCGCTCGACCTCTTGTGCGATCTCCTCGCCGGTCGGGACGTGCTGTTGTTCGCCGACCATCTGCTCCAACCGCTGCACGTATGCGACGGCCTCGGGTTTGTCGGCGACGGTCTCGTCGAGTTCCCTGCGTTGTTCTTTCGCATCGTCGACGAGGCTGCCGAGCGGGAGATCGATGCCAAGGTGCTTGGCGGCCCGCTCGACCAGCGCGAGTGCGCCGGCGTGGTACGGGCCGGCGACGTAGTGGGGGATCTGCGCCCAGAAACCGACAGCAGGGATGCCGCGGGCCGTGACGGCCTGCTCGACGATGTTGACGGCCGCGCCGGGTACCTTGAGGATTCCCTGGGGAAGCTGCTCGCCGTCCGGGATCAGATCTCGACGCGAGGCAGTGGTGAGGATGCGAACCGGACGCGTGTGTGGCACCGCTGCCGGTACACCTCCCAGCGACACCATCTCGACCACCCCGAGCGACTGGGAGAGCGTTCCGATATCGCTGCTCAGCGCCTTCCATCGGAAGTCTGGCTCGCTGCCCGAAAGCACGAGCACGTCGCGGGTCTGTCGGACCAGGGTCATCGTGATCTCCGGCCACCGAGTCACCCGCATGAGACCCTCGACGAACTCGATGTCGGGACGCGATGAGCGATAGTCGAAGAGGACATCACCATCGAACGTCGCGACGGCACCCCCGTCTTTGCTGATCGCCTCCGCGGCCTCGGTACCGACCGACCCCGCGTTCACCCAACCGTCGAACGCGACGATCAGCGCCGGTGCGACCAGCTCGCCAACATCACCCGCCAATTCGTACAGCGCCATCACGGTCAGAGTAGTGGCGAGTGGTGAGTGTGCTTTGCGGGATCGTTTCGCCGCGTTAGCCGTACACTCGGACTACAGGAAAGGAGGCCCACGCATGGCTGCCACCTCGACGATGCTCCCACTCGGTACCACGGCACCCGGTTTTCGGCTCCCCGATGTGATGACCGGACGCATGGTCGGACGCGATGATTTCTCCGAACGTTCTGGACTGCTGGTGATGTTTCTGTGCAACCACTGTCCCTACGTCAAGCACGTCGAGGAGGGTCTCGCCACATTCGCACGTGACTATGCCGACACCGACCTGGCAATCGTCGCGATCGCGTCCAACGACGTGAGCACCTATGCGGAGGATGCGCCTGAGGCACTTGCTGCAAGGGCTCGAGCCCTGGGGTTCGACTTCCCCTACCTCTACGACGAGTCTCAAGAGGTCGCGGCAGCGTTCACCGCGATGTGCACACCCGACTTCTTCCTGTTTGGGCGTGACCGTGCACTCGTCTACAGGGGACGCTTCGACGAGAGCCGTCCCAACAGCGGGAAGCCGGTGACCGGCCGGGACCTGCGAGCAGCGGTCGACGCCGTCCTCGCCGGTGAACCGGTCACCGACGATCAATGGCCGTCGATGGGGTGCTCGATCAAGTGGAAGGAAGGGAACACCCCGGCGTACGCCAGCTGACCGGGAACCCCGGAGCGCCTCAGAGCGTCTCACCTGTGTCCTACCGAGGAGTGGAGTGTGAGACGTGGACTGATCATCGTGGCGCTTGCCGCCGTGTTGGCAGGATGTGCGATCGGCCAGACCGCCGAGTCCCAGAAGATCGCCGGCGATCTCACCGGCGGCTCCGCGGCCCCCGTCGGGGAATTCTCGGAGAGAGAGCCGATTCCATCCGACGCAGGCGCCGCCGACGTGGCCAACGAAGGACGCAAGATCATTGAAACGGCCTCGATTGATCTCGAGGTCGCTGATCCCGAGGCGAGCTCCGCAACCGTGCACCGGCTCGCTGACCAGTACGGCGGGTACATTTCTGCGGAGCAGACCTACCGGGAACGCACCGACGGGCCAGCCTTCTCCACGTTGCAGGTTCGCGTGGCCGCCGACCAGCTCGATGCGTTTGTCGAAGCCCTCAAAGCCGAAGCCTTGGACGTGCGCTCACTATCGACCTCGTCACAGGACATCTCGGAGGAGTACAGCGATCTGGAGGCGCAGCTGAAGAACCTGACGGCCTATGAAGATGAGCTTCGGCTCCTGCTGGCCGACGTGCGGGAACGTTCCGACGCGAAGCCGGAGGACCTCCTCAACGTGTTCGAGAGCATCCGGCAGGTACGGGGGGAGATCGAACAGCTCCAGGGGAGACAGCGTCTGTACGACACGCAGGTGGCGCTCGCAACCGTCTCGGTCACGCTGACTCCATCTGAAGCTCTGGAACCGATCGCCAAAGAAGGCTGGGACATTGGAACGATCTTCAGGAGTGCGCTGAGGGGACTCGTTGCCGCACTCCAGTGGCTCGTGTCCGTCGTGATCTGGCTGGGTGTGTTCGCACTGCCCATTCTCCTGCTGATCCTGGTTCCTGTTGCGATCGTGTTCTTGATCGTGAGGCGGATCTTGAAGCGACGCAGAGGAGTCACGGCCGACTAGCGTGCCTGCGTGGCTTGGCTCGGCGCACTCATATCGGCGGGACTGCTGTGGCTGGCATTCCCGCCGGTCGGGTGGGGGGCGATGGTGTTCATCGCTCCCGTGCCGTTGTTGTGGACTCTTCGTCGAACGGCGAACAGATGGGTAGCCGTCGCAGCCACCTACCTGTTTGGCTTGGCCTTCTTCACGTCGCTGATCTGGTGGGTCGCGATCTCCACCAGGGTCGGCGCGGCGTTCCTCTTTCCGTTCATGCCTCTCTACCTCGTTCCCGTCGGGTACGTCGCCTGGCGGTTCCGATCATCCAGGCACTGGTGGCTCCTCGTCGTCGGGGCGTGGACGGTCTCCGAGTGGTTCAGGGGACACTGGCCGTTCGGCGGGTTCCCGTGGGGGTCGCTCGGCACCGCAGTCGGCGATGTCGCTCCGCTCAGAAGCAGCGCCCAATGGGTGGGAGAAACAGGGCTGTCGGTGGTCGCAATCGCCTTCGCGGCAGGCATCGTCCTGCTCCTCGAACGACAAACGGTCAGGCCGTTCGCCGCCGCCGTCGCGGTCGGAGTGATTCTGGCCGTCGCGGGAGCCATCTGGCCCTCCAGGGTCGACGGAACACCCCTTCACGTCGCGGTCATTCAAGGCTCGAGTCCTTGCCCTGGTCAGTACTGTGACAGTGAGAATCAGCGGATTTTCGACGCGCACCTCGCGCTGACACGGACACTCCCTGCGGGATCGGTCGACCTGGTGATCTGGCCTGAGAGCTCCGCCATGTACGACGCGGACACGATCACCAATCCGGCAAACGCCGTCGCAGTCGGCGCCGAGGCCCGCCGGCTGAACGCGTTCTTCCTCATAGGGTCATCCCGAACGGTGGGCGAAGGTGGATTCGTGAACGCCAACGTCCTCTACGGCCCCGATGGGATGGTCATCGGGGAGTACGAGAAGACACAGGGTGTCCCGTTCGGTGAGTACATCCCGTTCCGTCGATATTTGAGCTGGATCAAGGAGACGCGCCGCGTCTCACTCGACATCGTGGCAGGGCCGGGGCCGGTCGTTTGGGACCTGCCGGAAGGGCCCCTCGCGTCGGTGGTCTGTTTCGAAGCCGCGTTCCCGCGACACGTTCGGGACGCGGTTCGTGCCGGCGCACGATTCGTTGTCGTCACCACCAACGAGTCGGGGTATGGGCGGTCTGCAGCCTCCCTTCAGTTCAGCGAGATGACGCGCATGCGCGCCGCCGAGAACGGTATCGACATGGTGCACGCTTCGCTCACAGGGTCGAGCGCGATGATCAGCGCCGGTGGGACGATCACCGAGCGGACTCCGATCATGTCGAGCGCGATCCTGACGGGTGTCGTCGGGTTCCGTACGGGTCAGCCGACGCTCTACACACGGGTCGGGGACTGGGCGCAGTGGTTGACGATCGCCGCGTTCCTGATTGGCATGGGCGTCGAGATCATGTCGAGGCGAGGAGACCGCGGACGATTGCCGGAACGGTCGTAGCTGCCGGACCATTGACCTGCACCGTCGCGAGCCGGTCCTGGTCGGTCGGTCCGAGATTGGCGATCACCAGCGGCGCCCCGCGAAACACCGGCCCGAGGACGAACTCCACCGCCGGATACACGGAGAGCGTGCTACCGATGGCGAACACGGCGTCGGCGGTGTCGGACATCTGCCGGGCTCGGGAGATCGCGGCGCCGGGGAGCATCTCGCCGAACAGGACCGTCGTCGACTTGAGGATCCCTCCACACTCGACACAGTGAGGGTCGTCTTCTCCGGAGGAGAGACGTTCGATCACGACCTCGGCCTGCCACCGCTTCCGGCACGAGACGCATTCCACTCGGGTCAAGTCACCGTGAAGTTCTGCCACGGCGGCGTCGGGAAATCCCGCCTTCCTGTGGAGGCCGTCGACGTTCTGGGTGACGCACCCCGTGGCCATGCCGGTCCTCCACAGGTCGACGAGTGCACGGTGCGCGTCGTTGGGCTCGATGTTGCGGACACTCAGCTCCCCAGACAGGTGCACACGCCACACCTGCTTGCGAGCGTCGGCGTCGCTGAGGTAGCGGCGGATGTCGAAGAGCGACGGATCGATTCGAGACCAGAGCCCGTCAGGACCACGAAAGTCGGGGATCCCCGACTCGACCGAGATCCCGGCACCCGTGAAGATCAGGATCCTTCGCGAGTTTGAGAGGATGTCGACTGCTCTGTCGATCTCGTCCATGTGCGCAAGATAGCTCTTCGCGACGCACCGGGTTTCGCCCGACGGTAGCCTCACGCCCCATGGCCAATGACTGGGTGCATCGCAGCAGGCTCTCGACTCGTCACAAGATCCTCTGGGCGATTGGCACGTTCGGGGTTTCGCTTTCGTACGAGGCGTTCATCGGCTGGGTTCAGTTCTTCTACCTGGATGTCCTGCGTCTCGCTCCGCTCGCGATGACGTGGGCGTGGGTGCTCTACACACTCTGGAACATGGTGAACGACCCGCTCGCCGGCCAGCTGTCGGACAAGACGAACAGTCGGTGGGGGAGACGCATTCCATGGGTCGTGGTACTCGCCGTTCCTTTGGGGGCGAGCTTCGCCGCCATCTGGATGGCACCGGCGGGGTTGGGGACGGCCATCGGGGGAGGACTCTGGTGGTACTTCCTGATCGTGATCTGTGTATTCGATGCCATCTTCTCGGCGATCACCATCAACTACGTAGCTCTCTTTCCCGCGATGTATCCCGAGCAAGGTCCTCGGGCAACGGTCGCGGGGTGGCGACAGGCGTTCGCGATCGCCGGAGTGATCGTCGGGGTGACCTTCGCCAAGAGCGTGGCCGATGCCATCGGGTGGGCGATGATGGGGGTCGTGTTCGGGGCGCTGGCGAGCCTCGCCTTTCTCGTTTCTCTCGGAGGCAGCTTCGAGCCTGCCCATACGAACGCCCCGTCGGAGCTTTCATTTGGTCGAGCCGTGCGCAGGACCCTGGCGAGCGGGACGTTTCGTTGGTTCCTCGTGATGTCAACGGCCATTGAGTTCGTGCTCGTGGTGCTTCCGGCAGTGGTCCCATTGTTCGCCAAGTACGTGCTCGGGGAGACCGATGGGCTTCGCCAGGGTCTCATCAGCGGGATGGCTTTCGTGGTGGCGATTCCTTCGTTCATGCTGTGGACATGGGCGGCGAAGAGGTGGGAGACGCGTTCGGCCATCATTGTGGCGCTCGGTGTGTTCGGCGTGCTCCTCGTACCGCTGGGTGTCGTGCGAAGCTACCCGCAGGCCCTCGTCGCTGCCGGGGGCCTCGGCATCGGTCTGGCGGGCCTGCTCATGCTGAGAGAGGTGATGCTTGCCGACGTCATCGACGAGGACGCTGCCCGTCACGGCGTACGTCGCGAGGGCATGTTCTTCGGAATGCACGGGTTCGTGATTCGGGCCGCCTTCGCGTTCCAGGGAACGCTGATCGGAGGGATGCTCGCGGTGACGGGGTATGACCCGGCACTCGCGTCTCAACCCGCCTCCGTGGCGCTCGGACTCCGGCTCCTCATCTCGGGAGTGCCGTTCGCGGGGGTGATCGTTGCCATGGTGGCGGCGGGGAAGTACTCGCTCTTCGGTGAGCGTCTCGCCGACGTGAAGGCCTCGACCCCTTGATGGACTGTGTTGTGCTGGCAGGCGGAGTTCCAACCCCCGGAGACACGCTCTATCCGTACACCATGGGACTCCCCAAAGCGCGCGTGGAGGTCGCCGGAAGGACCGTCGGGCAGTGGGTCATCGACGCGCTCACGGATGCCGGGTCGATCGACCGGATCGTCGTGGTCGGCGACATCGAGGTCAGCTCACCCAAACTGGTCGCGGTCGTATCGGCCGGTCGGAGTCTCGTCGACAACTTCGTCGCCGGAGTCGAAGCGCTGCAAGGCTCTCCGGGATCTGTCGCCGCGGCCTGCACCTCGGACATCCCGCTGCTCACGGGCACAATGGTGGATTGGTTCGTCGCATCCTCACGAGGTTCCGACGCGACCGCCGGCGTGATCAGACGCGAAGCGGTGAATGATCACTACCCGGAGTATCCCAACAGCTACTGGCGGCTCACGGATGGCGAATTTACTGCGGCCGACTTCATCGTGTTCGCGCCATCGAAGGTACCTGGGCTGCTGCCACGACTCCGCCCACTGGCCGACGCGCGCAAGAACGTGATCCGAACGGCGCGGCTCATCGGACCCGGCCTGTTGATCCGGTTGCTGCTGCGCCGCCTCAGCCTCGCTCAGGCGACGAGGTACATCTCCAATGCCCTCGGCATCGACCTCGAGATCATCGACGTGCCCCATCCGGAGATGGGGCTCGACGTCGATGAGGCGGCACAGCTGACCGCGGTTCGAAACGTCCTAGAACGACTCGAACCCGAGTGACTCCAAGGAGTTCAGGTCGTTCATTCCGATGCCGCCATAGGTGATGGTGTAGATAGTGTCGCCGATCACGATTGTTCGGATGGCATCGGGTTGATTCTCCCCTTGCTGGAGAACCCCTTCGAACGTGAGGGAATCGCCGGACACTCGAACGGCGAGGACGCCGCTCTCCGCCCTGTCGTACTTCCACGATTGGTATGGCGCGAGCGCGAGGCCCTTCCAGTAGGTGAATGCGTGGTGGTCGTACTCGGCGGCCGAGTAGCCGCTGTTCATCTTCACCTGATCGACCCTCGCCGGGTGCTCGGGATCCGACACGTCGAACAGGCTGAACTGAGTGCCGCTGGTTCGTCCGTCCTCGTCGGCGTTCTGTCCGATGCCCAGCAGCAAACCGTCTCCGACGGGGTGCAGATAGGCCGAGTAGCCCAAGATCTTCAGCTCGCCGGCAACACGTGGAGTTGTCGGGTCGGTGAGATCGATCACGTACAGCGGATCCGTCTGTCGGAATGTCACGACGTAGCCGGCGTCGTCGATGAACCGCACCGAGTAGATCTGCTCGCCCTTGCCGAGACCCCCAACCTGACCGATCTGCCGCAGTTCGCCATTGTCGAGGCGGAGCGTGGAGACGAGGCTCTCCGACGAGTCGGACCACCACCAACCGGACGGCGCGGTGGTGGATGCGACTCGCAGGACACCGTCGTACTCGTCCATCGAGAACTGGTTGAGCAGGAACCCTGTCACATCACCACTGCCGAGGTATCGAGGGTTGCCCGACTGCGACGTGTCGAACACGTGGATCTGCGTGCTGAAACCGTCCGCTTCGTTGCGGGCGTCCGTGTCCGTCAACACCGACCAGTCGACCCATCGCTGAGTCGCGACGTACACGTGGTCAGCGGTCGCGTACAGAGTGCTGCCCGACGCGACCACACCTGCGCTGGCCCAGTCGTCGATTCCCGAGTTGAGATCGAATGTCAGGATCGAGAGGGTGTCCAGTCCGGCGAAGTCCTTGGGAGCCATGACGGTGCTGCAATCGAGCAGACGTCCATCCGAGGTCCGTCCGGTCCGTTCGTCGGTGAGCACGTAGTAGGGAAGCCAGTTGTCGAGCGTGGACGTCCTGACGATGTCACGGTTCTTCTCTGTTGCGAGCTGTTCGGCTCGGAGTCCCGAACCTTCCGGATGGGCCCAATCGAACCCGACCGGGTTCGAGTTGATCGCGACCCTCGCGACGCCATCGACCAGGCGGCTGTCCACGTACGAACCGTCGAGGAGCAGCGTCTCGTCGATCGTGGGTGCGTCGGGGTCGGACACGTCGACTTGGACGATCCGGGTGACCGCCGACGAGTAGCTGGGAACGATGCCTCCGAGTGGAACGGGGGAGTTGTTCCAGCTGGGTCCGATCAGCATCAGGCGATCCCCTGACAGGAGCATCTGGCTCGGCTGCCAGTCGCTGAGCTGGAGCTTGCCGGCCATTCTGACGCCGCCGGGGAGGACCACGGCGACGCGAAGGACTCCATCGACGATCATGAAGATCCGTTTGCCGTCGGTCTTGACGATGTCGGCCTCGTCGACACCGGCCACCTGCACGTTCGTACCCGAGTACGAATTGTCTGAGGAGCCTGCCGCGGACGGTGCCGCCAGCGTGGTTGCCGGCGCCCTGACCGCATCCTCCGCCAGGAACGGACCTCCGTAGTAGTAGCCGTAGCCGGGCAGCCCATAGGGGCCCACGAGGTCGATGGCGTGGTCGACGTAGTAGGAGAGAAGGTCGTCGCAGCTACCAACCGTGTACAGCGACGCGCCGAACAGGCCGGGGGTGCCTGTGCCGGGTGAGTTGGTGCCGATCGAGGTGGTGCCCGCGCAGGCCGTTGCCAACATGGCGACGACGCTGATCACGATGAGTGTCCGTCGCATTGATCGCTCCCTTTCGTTACTCCTTCGACGCATGGGGAGCGGCACAAGTTCCCCGATCCGTAGACTCATCGTCATGCCGAGCGAACTCAATGCGGTTCTCGACACCATACGCCGGTTCGTCGAGACGGAGGTCCAGCCGCTGGAGGCACTGTTCCTGGCAGAGGGCTTTGCGACCGTGCAGCCGAGACTCGACGAGTTGCGTCACGTGGTCAAGCGGATGGGACTCTGGGTCCCTCACCTGTCGGCGGCTGCCGGTGGCCCCGGCCTCTCGCTGAGCGAGTTTGCACGAGTGAGCGAAGTGCTGGGGCGCACTCCGTTGGGGCACTACGTGTTCAATGCTCAAGCGCCGGACGTGGGCAACATGGAACTCTTGCTCGAGCATGGCGATGAGGCGCAGAGGCGCACCTGGCTGCGTCCCCTCGTTGACGGGACGATCCGTTCCTGTTTCTCGATGACGGAGCCCGGCCGAGCGGGATCGAATCCCACGTGGTTGTCGACCACTGCGATCACAGATGGCAGCGACTACATCATCAACGGAGACAAGTGGTTCACGACCGGGGCCGAAGGCTCCGCCTTCACGATCGTGATGGCGGTGACGAACCCGGAGTCGCAAGAGCGTCACCGGAGAGCGAGCATGATCATCGTGCCGACCGGCACGCCAGGGTTCGAACTGGTGCGCAACACCTCGGTGATGGGTGAGCGTGGTGATGGATGGGCGAGCCATGCCGAGGTCGCCTTCAATGGATGCCGCGTTCCCACCGCGAACAGGATCGGCGACGAGGGCGACGGCTTTCGGCTCGCCCAGGAGCGGCTGGGTCCCGGACGCATCCATCATTGCATGCGGTGGATCGGGATCTGCGAACGGGCTATCGAAGTCATGTCGCGGCATGCGATCGACAGAGAGCTTGCGCCGGGTATACCGCTGGCTTCACGGCAAGTCGTTCAGCACTGGATCGCGGACAGTAGGGCCGAAGTCGACGCCTCACGGCTGATGGTCGTCAGCGCGGCTGAGAAACTCGAGCGAGAGGGACCCCGTGCGGCTCGAGTGGAGATCTCCACCATCAAGTTCTTCGTCGCGGACACCCTCGGCCGCATCCTCGACAGGGCGCTCCAGACGCTCGGAGGGCTCGGTATGACCGACTACACCCCCATCGCCTTCTGGTACAGGTACGAGCGGGCGGCGCGAATCTACGACGGTTCCGACGAAGTGCATCGAGATCTCGTCGCACGCGCAGAGCTTGCCAAGTACGACCGATGAGTGAGCTCCGACCCGTACGACCGGGCGAAGAATTCGATCTCGAGGCGGCTCAGTCGTGGATCGAACAGGAGCTTGGCTTCGAAGGGCCTATTCGAGTCGAGCAGTTCCCCTCTGGGCACTCGAACCTCACTTACCTTCTCCATGTCGGTGGTCGGGAGCTGGTGTTGCGACGTCCTCCGGTTGGTGCTCACGTGCGGTCGGGTCACGACATGAGCCGCGAGTACCGGATCCTCGAGGGTGTCAACCCTGTGTGGTCGAAGGCCCCCGAACCGTTGGCGTTCTGTGACGATGCGTCGATCATCGGAGCGCCGTTCTATCTGATGACTCGCGTCCACGGCACGATTCTGCGCGGTTCGAGCCCGGCACCCGAGTCGCAGACCATGCGTTCTGTCTGCGGCGCGTTCGTGTCTACCCTCGTCGAGATCCACGGGATCGACATCGACCGGGCAGGCCTGGCGACGCTGGGCAAAGCGGAGGGGTATGTGCGCCGCCAGGTCGAAGGATGGTCCCGTCGATGGCACGATGTGTCCATCGATCCCGCTCCGTCGATCGACGCCACCATCGACTGGCTCACTGTGAACCAACCGGTGGAGTCCGGAGCGGCACTGATCCACAATGACTTCAAACTCGACAATCTGGTGCTCGATCCGGACGACCTCACCAACGTCCGAGCAGTGCTCGACTGGGAGATGGCCACCCTCGGCGATCCACTCATGGACCTCGGTTCGAGTCTTGCCTACTGGGCCGAGCCGGAAGATCCACCTTCGATGATCGCCGTGGCAGGAGGACCGACCACGGCAGCGGGTGCGATGAGACGGTCGGAGATCGTGGACCGGTATGCGGCCCGCGCGGGTGTCGATGTCGGCGATATGGTCTTCTACTACACGTTCGGCTTGTTCAAGCTGGCCGTCATCGCCCAGCAGATCTACTACCGGTATCACCGCGGACTCACGAATGACGAACGCTTCGCGGACTTCGGCGTTGGCGCCCTCATGTTGGGTGATGCCGCGCAGCGTGTGATAGCGAGCCGTCAGATCTAGGCGATGGCCCGATGGCCGACTCGACGCGCCACGTCAGTCTTCGAACGCCACGATCCGACCACCACGCCTGGCAACGAGAGCGGCCGGATCGACCTCGGATGTGAGGTCGGCGTGCTCGAGCGCCGCGGCGAGAACGGCTCGTGTCAGGATTTCGGGTTCTGTGACGGTGACGATCGTCGAGCGATCCAGCCCCCTCTCGACGACACCGTCTCGAACCGCTTTCACCGCCTCGTGTATCTGCGCGACGGCGACCAGGCCATCGGCGTCGACCTCCTGGAACCGTTCGAGCATCCCGGAAATGCCCTCGGTCGAGTTCGGGGAGGCGAACACGAGCGTGTCGATGTCGTGTGAGAGAGTGGCGAGGAGCTCGGCCAGATCGCCTGCCGTCAGCGACGAAGAGCGCGTGATGAGATGGCTGCGCATCGGGAGCGAGTGTACCCGCCGAGTGGTTCGGTTCTCGTTCTGGCGTGAGGTGCGCGATTGGACGGTTCTCACCCAGGAAGCCGGGGGAGCTAGGGTGCCGCGCATGATTGCAGCGGCGGTCCTGCTGGCCGGAGGTAGCGGCCTTCGTGCAGGTTCGACCATCAACAAGGTCTACATGAGGATCGGCGGGCGCCAAATGCTCTCCTACCCGCTCGAGGTGCTGGATCGTTCGCGGCTCGTCGGTGAGATCGTGCTCGTCGTCCGGTCCGAGGATCGGAAGCGTGCAGAAGCCGTTGTCACGTCCGAGATTCGCCAGACCCCGCTCTCGATCGTCGATGGAGGGGTCACTCGGCAGGAGAGCGAACTGCGAGGTCTCGAAGCGCTCGGCGGCACTCCCGAGTGCGTCGCGATCCACGACGGGGCCCGGCCGTTCCTCCCACTCGGACTCCTCGAGTCGGTGATCGAGACGGCACGTCGGGTGGGCGGCGCCATTCCCGGGTATGTGCCCGATCAACCGCTGTTTCGTGAGGTAGAAGGCCAGCTCGAGCCGATGAACGGTGTCCAGGCCGTCCAGACTCCCCAGTGTTTTCGCGCAGAGCCACTCGTTGCCGCTTACCGAGAGGCGAAGGTGCGGGGGTTCGAGGGGGTGGACACGGCCGAGACGATCGAGCGGTTCACCGACCTCGTCGTCGCGGTCGTGCCCGGTGACCCAAGAGCGTTCAAGGTGACGTTCGAGGAGGATCTCGCACGCGCCGAGCAGGTGGCCGCGACGTGGGATCCCTCGAGCTGACCGCCCGTCGGGAAGGTGTGACCCGTCGTCGCCCCACCACGAGGTTGCGGAGATGCCCGACGTGCGTGTTCCCCGGATGCCGGATGCCCGGCCGATCGTGTGATCTCGACCACCCATGGGCACACGGCGGCGTCACGCGCGAGTGCAATCTCGCACCTCTCTGTCGCTACCACCATCGGATCCGTCACGGCGCCGGCTGGACCCACACACGGCTCGCCGACGGCACTTACCTTTGGACCAGTCCGGTCGGAGCTGGCGGCGGGACCCAACCCGACACCTCTGCATCGGTCGTGGTTGTGGAAGGTGCAGTGGATGTGGTGTCGGCGGGAGGAGCGGAGGTGGTTGTCGGCGTCGATGGTGTGACGCCACAGCCGGCAGCGAGCACGACGAGGGCAACCGCTGCGATCGTTCTCCTGTTCATCCTCTGCCTCCTGGCGTGACAACATCCCGCATTTTGGGACCGGTCACAAGGGTCGGCGGGATCCGGCTATCTCGCAGCGCCTGGGGGCATGATGCGAGTCCTCGGACCTCGACCTCATGCTGCCGTGTTTGGATGGTCGCCCCTCCTTGAGTGGCATAGATCGCTCTGATCGGGCCGCGTGCGTAGAGAGATCCCAGTTCGGGCTCCGTTCGGAGCGAACCAGTGGAGTGTCTTGTTCGTCAGCGACCCGAACCCGCCTTCTGAAGCGATGAGCCGGCCTCGTTGGTGTGTGTCCAACAGGGCTGTGAGCCTCGAGCGTCAGGTCCGATCATTGGCCGGCAGGGGAGTAGGGGGTTGGGTGAAGGATCCTGTCCTCGATGTCACCCACCAGGTCGCCGTGCTGAACGGCGGTCGCCCTCTTGATCTGCTTCCATTCCTCGTCTGCCATGAAGCCGGCCCAGCTACCCCGAAGCTGATCCTCGTCGTTCCACTCGAGCAGGTAGACGAACTCGGTGCGTTCGGGGGTCGTTGCCTCCCAGAAGGCGAGGACTCGAAAGCCATACCGCTTCATGATGCGCCAGGCGTGATCTCGGAAACGGTCGTGAAACGCGCGCTTGTTGTGTTCGAAGATCTCGTAAATGCGTAGCTGGTTGATCAAGAGCACACCTCCGGGTGCCCAACATAGTGACCGCTGGTGGCCGACACCGAGCACCCACTACGCATCGGAGTCGCCTCCGCTCGATCGACGTACAGCACGCACGGCCGGGGCTGGTGGCACCGTTCGTTCTCTCGGCGGCAGTCAGTGCGAGTCTCCGGCAGGACGACGGGGTTCAGCCGAGGATCTCTACCGAGCCGGTGTTGCCGTCGACCGTGATCCGCTGACCGTCGTGGACCTTGGAGGTCACGTCGCCGAGCGCGACGACAGCCGGAATCCCGTACTCGCGGGCCACGAGGGATGCGTGTGCGACGAGACTGCCACCGTCGGTCGCGACGGCAGCGGCGCGTCCGAAGACGGACGTCCACGCCGGTGTGGTGGCGGTCGTCACCAGGATCTCACCGGGCGAGAGCCGATCTGCGTCCGCGAGGTCCAGGAGTACGCGGGCCACGCCGGTCGCGCTGCCCGCACTGGCGGGCATGCCCTCGAGTACCCCGGGGCGTGCCTCTGCCGGCGTCCGCATCTTGGCGATGCCGTCGGAGTGCACCTTCGTGATGAGCCCTGGAAGTTTCCCGATCACGAGGGGTGGTGAGAGTCTGCGGTTGCGTGCCCAGAGGTTACGACGGTCTGCGACCGACGATGCTCGCGACTCGTTGCCTTCGACTTCGGTTCGCTCCAGGAAGTAGACGTCGTCGGCGTGTCTGATGACGCCGCGGCGAGCGCACGACTCACCGAGACGACGTAGTGCCCGTCGGGCGAGGGGCCAGCCGAATGTCAGCTGGGACACCTGCTCTTCACGTAGGCGCGCGTAGTGTTGCGCCAGGTCGAGGATGGAATCGAAGCGGGTCCGCAGTCGCGGGGAGAGAGCGTCGCGGCACTCCTGTTCGGCACGCTCACGAGCCTCGACGAGCGAGCTGTTGTCCTGGCTCGACACGGTCTCCATGAGACCGAGCTCACCCGCCGTTGGACGGAACCAATCGAAGCTCTGGATGGCCCAAGGTTTCGGCGGACTCGGTTCGACGAGTCCGACTACGAGCGGCCGGTAGTCGCCGCCGAGCGTCGGACGCAGGTGGCGTCCATAGAAGTCGGCCAGAACACTCTCCATCTTCCATGCGTTCCCGGCGACGAATGTCATCGAGAAGAGGTACTCGCCGGCGATGTCGCCGATCCGGTCGAGCATCGTGGACAGTGTCTCCTCGTCTGCAGTGTCTACCTCCCGAAGGCCGCGTTCGACGAGTTGTTGGTAGCGCGGCCAGAGGTCTTCTCGCCACGTGACGGTCGCCGGCTCGTAGACGAGGCGGTGTATGACCTCGGGCCTGCGGTTCATGAGCAGCGTTCCCAACAAGAACTTCGGTCTGCGCAATCCGCCGATCAGCGCCCCGCTCATGAACTGCCGGGTGGTGGCACTTCCGATCGGTGCATAGAAGTACCAGCCGTTGACCAGCACGTGCATCGGTTGTGGCGGTTCCACACCGAGAGCGACGCGCTGGGAGGCGGCGAAGCTCTCATCGACACGTGGAAGCAGCCAGGTTGCTGTCAGCGGCGTCACGGGCTCGGACAACCACTCACCGAGCCGGAAGTTGCGTGTCAATCCTCCGGGCAGTGGCGACTCCCATTGGACCGGTTCGGGCAGAGCGGTCATGGGCCGGGCCTGCAAGAGGTAGAGCTCACCTTCAGCGAACGCCCACTCGATGTCTTGTGGCACCCCGTCGAAGGATGCCTCGACGCGACGTGCAAGCTTCGCGACGGCGAGAGCCTGCTGCTCGTCGAGCACCTCGACGGACGCGCGACGATCGCGAACCGGACGGTCGTCCCGCACGATCCACTGTTCTCCGGTCGCCTCGCCACCGACGAGCTGCTCGCCCAGGCCCTTCGTGGCACTCACCACGGTTTCCTCCCGCACACCGGTGAGTGGGTGCGCGGTGAATGCCACGCCCGAGGCTTGCGGCGTGATCATGGGCATTACCAGGACGGCGATGCCGCTCAGTCCGGCCGGCCCGTGGGCGCTCCGATACGCTGCGACACGTGCGTCGTCGGCCCCCCGGCGTACCGTGCGTACCGCGTCGAGGATGGCCGGAGCGCCGCGCACGTCGAGGAGAGTCTCGTACTGGCCGGCGAACGACGCGCCTTCGAGATCCTCGGCGAGGGCTGAGGATCGCACCGCAACGGGCACGTCGCCAAGGATCGAAACTGCCTCGGCCACGGCGTCAGCGAGGCCTTCGTCTTCTTCCACGGCCGGGATCACGACACCCGGCGGTACCGGTAGTCCGAGCCTCGCAAGCGCACCGAGGTTGGCGGCCTTGTGTCCTACAGCCTCAGCATCGCTCCGCTCGAGATCGCGGAGCTGACGCGTACGCATCCCGCCGGATTCTGAAGTGGTGTCTTGCATCATTGCTTCGTCTCCTCTTTACAGGCGTTGCGACGCAGGTCATCGGCCAGTACGCCGATAGCCCACTCGACTGAGCGTCCGGCCTCGACTCCGTCGAGACCCCAGTACTCGTGCATCCCCCGCAAGAACTCGATCCGGGTGAGACCCGAGAGCACGGCGCGGCCGAGGGGTCTCGGAGCCGACTTCGATCGGCACCCTTCTTGTTCATATCTGCGATTATGAAATGAAGTCAGAATTACTGACAATCGATCTCGTCAACCCTGCCGCCTCGGTCCGGCTCGCTTCCACCGCTGGGCACGGGGGCAAGCCTGCGACCGCCCGCTCGACATCTGCACGCCAGCCTGGGGAGTCGTTGTCAGAACGACAACGTGTGTGGGCCCGGCAGGACTCGAACCTGCGACCGACGGATTATGAGTCCGCTGCTCTG
>CAYLHS010000039.1:0-19967 GCA_964383535.1 uncultured Acidimicrobiia bacterium | reverse complement strand
CGTGGGCTCGATCGATCAGCCGCATGGCTGCCTCCGGATCTGTGCTCATCTTCTCCTTGGCCTGGCCGAGTTCCATCGCGAGCGCAATCAGGCGCGGTTGCGCTCCATCGTGGAGATTGCGTTCGATCCGAGTTCGTTCGAACTCGGCCGCTTCGAGTCCAAAGGCACGTGCCACGCGCAGGTCGCGCACCTGGGCTTCCAGTTCGATCTTCGTGTTCGGACCGAGGAGTCGCACGGCGATCGCTCCATGGAGGCCGGCGAGCCCGCGAACGACTCGTGGGACGACAAGCAGCAGGAGCACTCCGACCACGGCGAACACCAGCGATTTGGGGAGCGAGCTGATGATGACCCACCGCCACTCCTGCGACACGAACGAGAACTGACCTGTCGGAAAGAAGCGGTAAGTGAGAGGCGTCGCCAGCATCGTGAGGGGGACGGCGAGTGCGATCGTGACGAGGCTGAACCACACGACTCCCAGCGGGAGCAACAGCATCAGGTAGATCGCTTCCCTCCACGTGGCGGGATCTGCGAGTCGTGCCGACCACCACCGGGCCTCGCCGGTGTCTGCCCTGGGAGGAACCGGAACCGAGACGCCCAAACCCCATTTCACGAAACGGCGCTCTCCGTCTGCTCCGATGCGTACCGCCCCGAGTGCGAGTCGCAGGATGGGCAAGCCGATCCACAGCACGGCAAGACTCAAACCGACGGCCAGCAGCACCCAGAGACTCAAGAACCAGAAGAGACCAACGGGCAGCGTCGCCAGCAGATATGCGACACGTCTCCGTGTGGACGCAGTGTCGGCCACGCGTCTCGCCATATACACCTCCTCCACGCAACGTACGCCGCGAGGTCGGTGGATGGCAATCCTGCCATCCACCCCCTCGACAGGGGGGTTGTCCCCATGCTGCCAGGTCACTCGAGCAGAGGCGACCGTCTGGAACGTGCGCACAGAGGGGTTCTCCCCGGGCTCTCCCCTGTGGTCAGCCCCCATCGAGAGGGCAGGGCTTGCCGGCTGGTCGGGCCCGCCCCGTATCCGTACGTTCGCGCCATCGACTCGAAAGGACGCCCATGCGCACCTCACTCACCGGACGGCTCGCGGTGGCCGCATCCCGACATCCGTGGCGAATCGTGCTCGCGTGGCTCCTCCTGCTGACAGTCGCAGGGGTATTGGCGACGCACATCGGCGATGCTCTGACCGATCAGAGCGACCTCGCGGTGCAGACGGAAGCGTCGAGGGCCGCGGACATCCTCCAGGCCCACTTCGGCGCCGATCCCGTGAGAGAACTCGTCGTCGTTGAGGCGGCACATGGAGGGGTCGGTGATCAGGGCTTTGCGGAGAATGTGGCGAGCCTCGAAGCACGGCTGAGCGACCTCGACACCGTCCAGTCGGCGGTTTCCTATCTGGATGGGGTCCCCGGCCTGCTCTCGAGCGACGGACACACGGCGCTGATCTCCGTGACGCTCGTCGGCGCCGCGAAGGACGCGGCGGCGAACGCGGCTCCGATCGTTGAGCTGATCGAGCACGCCGGTGCCGAATCCGGCTACAGGATCACCACCTTGGGTGAAGGGAGTGTGAACGCCGAATTCGACGCGTTGGCCGAGGACACCCTGGTCAAAGGCGAGACGGTCGGTCTCTCGATCGCTCTCGTGGTCCTCGTCCTCGTGTTCGGCGCCGTGATCGCCGCCGGCATTCCGCTGCTGCTCGCCCTGGCGTCGATCGTGCTCGCCGTCGGAATGACGGCGCTGGTCGGGCATGCCTTCGACCTCTCGTTCTTCGTCGTCAACATGATCAGCATGATCGGCCTCGCGGTTGGCGTCGACTACTCGCTGTTCATCGTCCAGCGATTCCGAGAAGAACGAGCCAAGGGACGCACGATCCCCGACGCGGTGGCCAGAGCAGGCGAGACGGCGACTCGCGCAGTGGTGTTTTCGGGGATGACCGTCGTGATCGCGCTCACAGGGCTGCTCTACATGCCCGAGACGACCATGCGAAGCATGGGAATAGGGGCCATCCTTGCCGTGGTTGCGGCGCTCGCCGCAGCGACGACCCTGCTGCCCGCCATGCTGCGTCTGCTCGGGGATCGGGTCAACCGGCTGCGGGTCCCCTTCACGTCGCGGACCCACTACACCGAGGGTGGCGGCCGCTTCTGGCGGTCGGTCACTCGTGTGGTAACGAGCCGCCCGATGGTGGGTGCGGGGTTGGCGATCGGACTGCTTCTCGTGCTGGCGATTCCCTACACGTCGATCTCGACCGGAAGCAACTTCATCGCGTCCCTTCCTCCCGACAGTGGAGCCCGACACGCGTACGAGATCATCGAAAGCGAGTTCGACACGGGTGTGATCACCACCCCGATCGTCCTCGTTGGTGCGGACGAGGCCTCGGTTCAGACAGTCGCTGATCGGATCGACCGGAAGGTCGCCGAGATGCCCGCGTTCGGCGATCTTCAGGTTCGTGCCGACGGCGCCGTCGCGGTGATCGACGCGATCATGAAGCCGGATCCGTCCAGCGATGCCGCCAAAGACGCGGTGCTGAACCTCCGCAACGTCGTGCTTCCCGAGACGGTCGAAGGAACAGACGTCACTGCACTGGTAGGCGGTGACACGGCAGCCTCGATCGACTACGTCGACGTGCTCAACGCACGCACGCCGGTCATCTTCGCGTTCGTGCTCGGCCTGAGTTTCGTTTTCCTGATGATCGTGTTCCGATCCGTTGTTGTGCCGCTCAAAGCAATAGCGATGAACCTGCTCTCCGTCGGAGCGGCATATGGGCTTCTGGTCCTCGTGTTCCAGAAGGGCATCGGCGCGGACCTGTTCGGCTTCCACACGTCTGATGCGATCGAGGCGTGGGTGCCACTGTTTCTGTTCACGGTCCTGTTCGGACTTTCGATGGACTACCACATCTTCCTGCTCAGTCGTATCAAGGAGCGTTACGAGGCCACCGGCGACAACACGGGCTCTGTTGCATTCGGGCTCGGATCGACCGGTGCGATCATCACCGGTGCCGCCCTCATCATGGTGGCCGTGTTTGGAGGGTTCGCGATAGGCGATCTGGTCATGTTTCAGCAACTCGGATTCGGACTGGCAGCCGCAGTGATCTTGGACGCCACGATCGTCCGTTCAGTGCTCGTCCCGTCGACCATGGAGCTCCTCGGAAGTCGGAACTGGTATCTCCCGAGGTGGCTCCAATGGCTCCCCAGCGTACGGGTAGAAGGGCCCGATGGCGGCGCGGTTGCCCCGGTGGGGATGCAGCTCGGGGGAGGCGACGTGTGACGAGGGTGAATCCCGCCCCGGCGGCGGGGATCGCCCTAGGTGAACTGCTTCTCGCCGGCCCGCACGGGAATCGGAAGTGCGTTCTCGTGCGGGGGGAGCGGACAGGCGAATTCCTCGTCGTATGCACACCACGGGTTCTGGGCGAGATTGAAATCGACGGTCGCCGTGCCGTCGTCGTGGACCTCGACCGGCACGTAGCGCCCGCCCTCGTAGGTGTCGACGCCTGATGTTGCATCGCGAAACGGCAGGAACGGGTTCCCGTCGCCGCCGTCGATGACAGTCATCGAGAAGGTGCGCTCGCCGATCGTGACGTCTGCGGTCCCGACCAGGTGATAGTGGCGGGGCCGGCCGTTCGAGTGTTCGACCTCCACGGTGCCCGTCGCCGGGTGGAACGGGACACGAAGCATGAGGGTCGGATCCTCCGGGAAGTACCGCAGACCGGTGAACCCGGCCTTGTCCTCGTCTGTGAGGGGCGACGCGATGTCTTCTGAGAAGAACCGATCGCGGACGCGTCGATGCTCGGTCAGGTCGGTCATGACGGCGGAAGGGTAGCCAGGCGCCGGGCTCACGGTCCGTCTTCGGCTCTCGAATGGTCACGAGGAGCCCAGGTTGGTGGGGACGACCCCCTCCGTCCTCGGCCCCCGGCCGAGTCCACATCCCCCAACGTCGCCCTCCGGGCTCTTGGGGGAGGAAACGGATCGGCTGGCTCTGACCGAGCTTCTTCCGGAAGCTGGAGACGGAGAGTGGGTCGAATCCCGCTGCTGATGTCTCACTCACGAGGTACGATGCCTCCCCCATGGATGGCCACCTCGTCGAAGCACGCGCGCTCACGAAGCGATTCGGTGACTTCACCGCGGTCGACGCGGTCGACTTCACAGTGGGCTATGGGGAGGCGTTCGGGTTCCTCGGTCCCAACGGTGCGGGCAAGACCTCTACGATGCGCATGATCGGGGCAGTGTCGCCCGTCACCGAGGGCACCCTTCGGGTGCTCGACATGGATCCATCAACGCAGGGTCCCGCGATTCGTGCCCGTCTCGGCGTCGTTCCCCAGGAGGACAACCTCGACAACGAGCTGTCGGTGTTCGAGAACCTGCTCGTCTATGGAAGGTATTTCGACCTTCCGCGTTCCGTGATCGCCGAGCGGGCGAACGAGCTGCTGGAGTTCACGCAGCTGACGGAGCGGCGCGATTCCCAGGTCGAGAGCCTTTCGGGAGGCATGAAGCGTCGCCTCACCATCGCGAGGGCGCTGATCAACCAGCCGGATGTGCTCCTTCTCGACGAGCCGACGACCGGTCTCGACCCGCAAGCCCGCCACGTACTGTGGGATCGGCTCTACCGGCTGAAACAGCGCGGTGTCACGCTCATCATCACCACGCACTACATGGACGAAGCGGAGCAGCTCTGCGACAGGCTCGTCGTCATGGACAAGGCGAAGATCGTCGCCGAGGGATCTCCCCTCGAGCTGATCGCCGAGTACTCGACCAAGGATGTGGTGGAGCTTCGATTCCCGGTCGGTATGCAGGATGAGAACGTTCCGCTCCTGGAAGGGCTCGCCGGTCGGATGGAGATTCTGCCGGATCGAGTGCTCATGTATACCGACAACGGTGACCGAACGGCGAACGAAGCGGCCGAGCGCGGCGCCAAACCTGAGACCGTGGTCGTGCGCCGGAGCACGCTCGAGGACGTGTTCCTGAGACTCACCGGCCGGAGCCTGATCGACTGATGGCTACGGCTGCGCTCCGAGTCGTCGAGGCCCACGCCCGCGTCTACAGGCGGACGTGGCGGGGGAGCGTCATCTCGACGTTTCTCAGTCCCGTCTTCTACCTGCTCGCCATGGGCGTCGGGCTTGGCACACTCGTAGACCGGGGTGCGGGGACGGCGTCTGTGGGCGTCCCGTACCTCACCTACTTGGCCCCCGGATTGCTGGCGGCTGCTGCGATGCAGACCGGTGCCGGCGACGGGTCATGGCCCGTGATGGCCGGCATCAAGTGGACGAAGACCTACGTTGCGACACTGGCAACACCGGTCGGGATCCGTGATCTCGTTCTCGGCCATCTCGGCTGGGTGGGCGTCCGCATGGTGTTCGTGTCAACCGTGTTCGTCATCGTGATGGCGATCTTCGGCGCAGTGCCGCTCGGGGTCGGTCTCATCTCCGTAGTCCCCGCCGTGCTCACCGGCCTCGCATTCGCTGCTCCGGTCAGCGCGTACGCGGCATGGCTGAACGATGATCACGGGCTCTCGAACCTCTTCCGCTTCGGCATCGTCCCCATGTTCCTGTTCTCAGGGACGTTCTTTCCGATCACCCAGCTGCCCGGATGGATGCAGCCGCTCGCATACGTCGTACCTCTCTGGCACGGCGTGCAACTGACACGCGCAACGGTTCTCGGAGGTCTGATGCCGACGGTGCTCCCGCCGGTCGTGCACGTCGCGTATCTGCTGCTCTGGATCGCGGGTGGGACCCTGGTTGCGTTCCGGACCTTTGGAAAGAAGCTAGGGCAGTGACCACTGGAACGCTGATCGCCAGGGTCGTCCCGCCGTCGGTGATGGGCGGTCGGCGTGCACGACACCTGCTCGAACGGAACTTCCTCGTCTACCGCCATGCGTGGATCGTGGTCTTCTCCGGGTTCTTCGAGCCACTCTTCTACCTCTTCTCCATGGGAGTAGGTCTCGGGCAACTCGTAGGGGATGTCGTCGGCCCGACGGGCCAGCCCATCACCTATGCCGAGTTCGTCGCTCCGGCGCTCCTCGCTGCCGCGGCCATGAACGGCGCCGTGTACGAGTCGACGTTCAACATCTTCTTCAAACTCAAGTACGCCAAGATCTACGACGCGGTGCTCGCGACTCCGATGGCGCCGGGTGACATCGCGATCGGCGAGATCGCCTGGTCCCTGTTCCGTGGCGCGCTCTACGCGTCAGGATTCCTCGTCGTGATGTGGGTCATGAGGCTCATGCCGTCGCTCTGGGGACTGCTGGCCGTACCGGCCGCGCTCCTCCTCGGTTTTGGATTTGCGGCGGCCGGCATGGCGGCGACATCGTTCATGCGTTCCTGGCAGGACTTCGATCTCGTTGCGCTGGTGACGCTGCCGCTGTTCCTCTTCTCTGCGACGTTCATACCGCTCAGCGTCTACCCGACATGGCTCCAGTGGATGGCACAGCTGTCGCCGCTGTACCACGGCGTGGTCGTGATTCGGTCACTGACGCTTGGCCAGCTCGAGTGGTCGATGCTCTACCACGTCGGGTTCCTCGTGATCATGGGCGCCACCGGATTGATCATCGCGGCGCGGCGGCTGGAGAAGCTGCTGCTTGCGTAGCCAACAGCCGACGGCCGCCTCTACAGCGTCGAGACCGTCTTCCGTTTCCCCAAGAGATTCATGCGGGTATGTCGGATGACGTCCGGCTCCACCACCGAGCCGTCGTCGAAGCGAAATCGCAGCGCGTCGGTAGGGCACTGGACGATGCACGCAGCGCACAGGATGCAGTTGCCGGGTTTGGCGATCCGAACCTTGTGTGCGTGCCCGTCCATGACAAGCACTTCCCTCGGGCACACCAGCACACACTCGGCAGTGCCGGTGCACCGGTCGGAGATGAGTTCCACCTCGAAGTCACTCGGGTTGACGGAACTGGCCAGCACCGGTGTTGAACCCGCGACATCGATCGACGCGATCGCCGTTCCTACCACACAGGTCACCCCGAGCCATACGACTGTCGACGGCTCCATGAGGCCGGCCAGTGCGAGCATCCCTGTGCCGACGCCGAACCCTGCCGCAGCGAGAATTCCGTAGACCAGCAATCCGCGCAGTGTCTCGAGCGGCAACCACGGGAACAGCGCGTACAAGGCAAGAACGATGAGCGCGACCACCCCGGCGTCGATCGCAGCAGGACCGGCTCCTGTGACCGGCCACAACACCAGCCACAGGATCGGCACGAGGGGACCGATCCACATCGCTGCCATCTCCAAGCGATCCTGAAGCGGAAACTGAACCGAGCGTTCACTCCTGGCCGTGTGTCCGCCGCGGTCCAGAAACGAGGGGATGTCATCGGCAGAGGCAGGTCCCCACGCGGCCGTCCATCCGGTCGCTTCCTCGATCTGGCTTCGTTCAACCCCTGTTGCAGAAAGCTGCGGGAGGACCAGGTGGCGGTGATCAACTCGATTCTGCACCCCTGAGGTGCGAATCGCAGAGATCACATCGTGGTGGGTCAGGTGTCCGCCCCCGGAAGCGCACCACACGTTGACGCCCCTGCTGTCGGCAACGAGCAGCCAGGCATCTCGTCCTGCCAGCGCTCTCGTGACGCGGCGAACGGTCTCCGTGTAGTTGCCGGTCACCAGCACCGGCGACGACCGATCCGGATCACCGATCGGCACGAGGCCGGTGGGAGCTCGGTGTGGCAGCGTGCGAAGGGCGAGATCGAAGAGAGAGGTCATGACGGCTTCCTTCCCGTGCCGATCAGGAACGAGGGCCACGGGCGCTCGGTCTCGATATTGGTGAACCCAGCGCCCTGGATCGACGGCGCGAGGTCTCGCACGGGTCGTGTTCCGGTTTGGGTGAGCAGCCATGTGGCGGCAATCACCGGTGCTCGCCGAGCTCGGTAGAGCAGACGCCTTCCAGCCTGATCCGGTTCGACCTCGTCTGCGATCACCAGGATCCCCCCTGGGCGTAGGCGGACAAAGGCTGTCGACAGCACATACCTCTGGACATCCGAGGACATCTCACTGAATGCGAGACAGGAGACGACGGCGTCGAGTGACTCGGGGTCGAAGTGATCTTCGATCTCGGTTGCGTCCCCCTCGATCCAGTGGACCGCGGTGGACTTGGAGGCTGCGATCTCCAGCATCCCCGCATCCCGATCGATGCCGGTCACCTCTGCCCCCCGCTCGGCACAGGCGATCGAAACCCCGCCGGTGCCGCATCCGACGTCGAGTACCTTGGCGTCCTGAAACGCAGCCAGTTCTGCGATTCGCCGGTACACCGACGAGATGCGGCCGCCGCTCAGCATCTCGATCCCCCGGTCATACCGGGAGGGAGTCGACTCGAGACGCCTCATGAACGCGTAGGTCATGGGGTTCGGGCTCCTCTCCCAATCGGTATGGCTCGCATGTCTGTCATCGGGCTGCCTCCTCCGGTCGTGGTTCGTCGATGCCCGGGGTGCGAGCGTTCGCACGGTCCTGAATCTGATCGCCCGAATACTCAATCGAGCGACAGGCGGCACATTCACGGGAAGCGGCGGAATGGTTCATGGCTTCTCCTCGTACTGCCGGCGGGAAGCGGCGCCGTCGAGGAAGGACGTCACAGCGAGTTCCGGGATCTCGTCGAGTGTGGGCCACGCTCCGTCCGATCCCCAGTGCTGGACATAGAGCAACGACAGTGTTCCGACGAAGAGCAGCGCCAGTTGTTCGACAGGTGTGTCATCCCGGATCTCCCCCTGACCGATGCCGTCCCGGAGGAGGCCGGCCACTGCGATCACGTAGGGGGCCAGGCGGGCCTGGATGATCGGATAGGTGTCCGGATGGAAGCTCATCGCCTCGCGAACCAGGACCTTGACGAACGCTTCGCTCTCGCGAAGGACCGACACATCTGCTTCCGCAACGGCGAGGAGTCGCTTGCGCACCGAACCGCCAGTGTCGAACTCGCCGAATCGTGCCGCGGCGCGGCGGGCTCCCTCTTCAACGACCACACCGAAGAGCTCCTGCTTGCTCTCGAAGTAGTTGTAGACCGTCCCCTTCGCAAGGCCGGCATCCTGTGAGATGGCGTCGATTCTCGCCTGGGCGAAGCCGGCCGATCCGAAGTGCACGGCTGCGGTCTGGATCAGTCGCGCTCGGACGATCCCCTGCATCTCTTTCGACAGCCGAGCCACTACCACCTCCGAATATGACTCACTGTTCATTATATGGGTGTCCAGTCATATTATCGAAGCGTCTCCGTGGGGCTCACGACTGAAGATTCATGACTGAGACTGAGTCTCCCGACTCA
This sequence comes from uncultured Acidimicrobiia bacterium, assembly GCA_964383535.1. GTDB lineage: Bacteria > Actinomycetota > Acidimicrobiia > Spongiisociales > UBA4744 > CAYLHS01. The sequence goes on along the minus strand of CAYLHS010000039.1, from coordinate 10,728 downwards.
CCTAGCCTGCTCGGTCGAAAGGAGTCTTCCGTGAACGAACATCTGCGCACTCTCGCCGACGAGTATTGGGACTATCAGATGGAGGTCAACCCGACCGGGGCGTTGATGCTCGGCGACCACCGGTTCGACACCAAGGTCGAGGAGGTGTCCAGGGAGGCGGAGGACGCTCAGATCGCACGGCTGCGCGAGTTCTCAGCACAAGCTCGCGCCTTCAAGGACCTCGATTCCGAAGATCAGATCACGCGGGATGTGATGATCCACGAGGCATCCACGGCAGCCGATGCACTCGAAACCCGAGCGGCCGAGTTCGCGGTGAACCACGCCATGGGGTTCCAAGCGATGATTCCTGTGGCCATCCCACAGCTTCCGATCGAGACATCTGAGCAAGCCGACGCGCTCGTCGAGAAGTACCGAGGGTTCGGACGTATGTTCGACGAGGCTGCCGGGCGGCTCGAAGAAGGGCTGGCGAATGGACGGACCCCTCCCGCGCTGACGACGCAAAAGACGGTCGAGCAGCTCGATGCGCTGCTCGCGGCACCCATCGATGCAGATCCGTTCTTGAGGGCGCGGGTTCCCGCCACCTTCGATGCTGCCCAGGCCGAGGCATGGAAATCTCGTCTTGCAGCCGAGGTCGAGAGCTCAATTCGGCCCGCCATGCAGCGGTACCGGGATACGATCGCCAACGACGTGCTGCCCGCTGCCCGGCCGGAAGAGCGCAGCGGTGTGACGTGGGTGCCGGGCGGTGATGATCTGTACGAGAAGGCGATCTTCCAGTACACAACGCTGGAGATGACCGCCGATGAGATCCATGAGATCGGTCTGGCGCAGATCGAGCGGCTCGAAGGCGAGTACCGGTCGCTTGGCATGGAAGTGCTCGGAACCGACGATCTGACCGAGATCTACACGAGGCTTCGCGAAGATCCCGATCTGCACTTCACCAGCGGACCCGACGTGCGCCGGGCAGCCGAAGTCGCGCTCGCCAAGGCCAAGGCGGCGATGGGGGACTGGTTCGGCCGACTCCCCAGGGCGGATTGCCTCGTCGGTGAGACGCCTTCAGGCCCGACCGCCTTCTATTTTCCGCCGGCCACCGACGGATCACGGCCCGGCACGTTCTTCGTCAACACATCCGATCCGGCCGATTGGGGCCGCTTCGAGTTGGAGGCCATCGCCTACCACGAAGGGATTCCTGGACATCACCTCCAGCTCGCGATCGCGCAGGAGCTCGATGACGTGCCGGAGTTCCGCAAGCATGCGATGGTCACGTCGTACGCGGAAGGCTGGGGCCTCTACACGGAACGGCTCGCAGACGAGATGGGGTTGTATTCCGGCCAGCTCGAACGGATTGGGATGCTGTCGGCCGACTCGATGCGAGCAGGCCGATTGGTCGTCGACACGGGCATCCATGCCAAGGGGTGGAGTCGAAGCAAGGCGATTCAGTTCATGGCCGACAACTCGCCGATGAGTGTCGGGACGATCTCCAACGAAGTCGACCGGTACATCGGCATGCCGGGTCAGGCCCTTGCCTACATGATCGGTCGTCTCGAGATCCAGAGACTCCGGGCGGAGGCCGAGACAGCGCTCGGCCCGGCGTTCGATATCAAGGGATTCCACGACACGATTCTGGACTCCGGAATGGTCACACTGCCGATCCTCGGACGTCTCGTGCGAGATTGGGTCGCCTCCAAGCACTGAAGCAGATCGAACGCAGACAGGATTGGAGGCCGGTCCGGCCGTGTCCGAAGGTGCCCGGTATCTACGTTTCGACGAACGTTTTCAAGCCGGCGAGCATCATCCCCCAGTTCTCTTCGGAGTGTGCCCGTGCCTCTCGTGTCGGGTTGTTGTCTTGTGCAAGGGAGACCAGCGTGTGGGACCCCTCGCCACGGAGTTCGATCGTCACCGTGTGGTAGTTCTCCGGCCGGTCGGGGAGGCCCGAGAGGGGACTGAAGTGCGTGTATTCGAGGAGTCGGCCGGGTTGGAGTCGGAGGATCACGCCCCTGTCCTCATAGGTTGCGCCCTGCCACGTTCCTTTCCACGTGATGGAGCTTCCCTCGTGCCAGCCGGAGATTGCATCGGCGCCGAACATGTATTCCCTGATGGCGGTCGGATTGACGAGCGCATCCCAGACTTCGTCTATCGGGGCGTTGATCGTGTTGGACGCGTGTGCGATCAGGTCCGACACGGCTGTTCCTTTCTCAGCGCGGGCTACGAGGAGGCAGCAGCACGACGTGCAGCGTCCTCGGGCCGTGCACCCCGAGCGTGATCGTCTGTTCGATGTCTCCCGTCCGGCTCGGTCCGGTGATCACCACCATGTTCGAGCCGTTCGTGACCGTGTCTGGTCGTTCGAACAGGAAGTGGCTGAGTGACCGGTACATCTGATCGGTCGTCGCGAGGGCGATGTGTGTTTCAGGTATCAGCGACGCCATCCTCGGAGCCTCCCTGCCCGACGTCACCACGATCGAGCCCGACTCTGCGAGAAGCCCGTCGACGCCGGTGATCCCTACTTCGAGCGACTCATACTCGAGTTGGTGGCGTCGGCGTTCGGCGGGATCGGTTGGCACGTCGGAGTTGACGATGTGGTAGCCGTCGTGGATCAGGCGTCCGGCAAGGCCCGGGACGGGCAGGTTCCCTCGGGCCATGAATGTGCGGTGCCCTTGCATCAGATCGAGGACGACTTCGAGTGCCTCGTCCACGGTGTGGACTGGATGTGGTGTGCCTGCTGCTGCGGTCAACTCGTCACAGAATCGTTTGAGAAGATCACCGGTTGGTCCTTCGGGAACCAGCGGACCCGGGTCGGCGGTGGGAGCCTCGGCGAAGGTCCCGACTGCCGCTCGAAGGAGGAAGGCGTCACGATCCACGGCGCGTCCATCTCGCATGGAAGCTCCTGCGGGGCGCCATGAGGTCGCGGGCATCGGTCCAGGCCGCGCCACGCCACGGGAGCCTCTTGATCCAGCCCGATCGAACGAGGCGTCCGAACAGACCGCCGAGTGAGAGAAAGAGACGAAAACGGCGAGGGTGCGTGGCAATGGATGCGTAGAGCCGAAGCGGACGCTTCATCCACATGGGGCCAACCTTCGCGTCGACCGCGCGCCGCCGCTGCTCCAGCAGCAGGCGTGGAATGTCGATGCGGACCGGGCAGACCTCCAGGCATGCCCCACACAGCGTCGAAGCGTACGGCAGATCGGCCCACTCCTCGAGGTCGAAGAGTGACGGAGTGAGCGCCGCTCCGACCGGCCCTTGATAGGTTGTGCCGTAGGCATGGCCTCCCACGACCTTGTAGACGGGGCACGCGTTGAGGCAGGCTCCGCAGCGGATGCATGCGAGAATCTCGGCGGTGGTGCCGGAGAGCACGTTGGAGCGGCCGTTGTCGACGATCACCACATGGAGCTCGTCGGGTCCGTCAGGTTCACCTGGACGCCTCGGTCCCGTCAGGATGTTCGTGTAGGAGCTGAGCTTCTGGCCTGTTGCGCTTCGTGCGAGGACTTCCAGAATGACCCCGAGATCACCGACCGAAGGCACGATCCGTTCCATGCCCATGACGGCGACGTGGATGCGTGGCGCAGTGGTGGAGAGTCGACCGTTCCCCTCGTTCGTGACCAGGCAGATGGATCCGGTCGACGCAACAGCGACGTTGACTCCGCTGATACCCATGTCGGCTGTCAGGAAGCGGTGCCGGAGGTACTCCCTCGCGATGGCATTGAGCGCTTCGGGTTCGTCGGTATAGGGGACATCCATCCGGTCGCGGAACAGCTCCCCGATCTCAAACCGTGTCTTGTGGAGCACAGGCGCGATGATGTGTGACGGCCGATCGTTGGAGAGCTGCACGATCAGCTCGCCAAGGTCGGTTTCAACCACTTCGATTCCGAGCCGTTCCAGCGCGTCGTTGAGGTGGATCTCTTCGGTGAGCATCGACTTTGCCTTGACGATGCGGTGAACGCCTCGTTCTGTCGCGATACGAGCGATGTAGTCGTTCGCCTCGGTCGCGTCGGCGGCGAAGTAGACATGGCCACCGTTGGTGGCGACGGCGTCCGCGAACTGGTCGAGATATCGGTCGAGATTGGCGAGTGTGTGGAGCCGTATCGCACGCGCTCGGTCCCGCATGTCGTCCATCGGCGCGTACTCGGCCACGGCCTGCTCTCGGTGTGTCTGGAAGCGACGCGCGCCGGACTGGACCGCCGTGATCGGGGCCGTCCCGATGTCGGCACGGGCACGTTCGAGGAAGGATGTCATGGACGGAGGACCTCCGCGATGTGACGTGCCTCGACGGCACTGCCACGGCGGTGGAGCCCGCCGGCGATATGCATGAGACAGGAGATGTCTCCGCCGACCACGACGTCTGCTCCTGTCGCCTCGATCGCGTCGAGCTTCCTGTCGAGCATTGCCGCAGAGACATCGGGCATCTCGATCGCGAAGAGACCTCCGAACCCGCAGCACTCGGTGGCGCCCTGGAGCTCAACCCGTTGGAGCCCGTCGACGGCGTCGATGAGGTGTTCTGGCTGGTCCTTGATACCCAGGTTGCGAAGGCCGTGGCACGAATGATGCACGGTGCAGGATCCCTCCCCCGTCGCGCCGGTGCTCTCGATGTCCAGGTCCTCGACGAGGAACGTTGCAAGCTCGCGCGTCCGTGTTGCGACTCTGGTGGCAGCGTCGTGCAGATCGGGATCGTCCGCGACGAGTTCAGGAATGTGGTGGATGATCATGTCCGCACACGACCCTGAAGGCACGATGATCGGTCCTTCAGTTGCGTCGAGGACGCGGATGGTGTGGACGGCCATTCGTCGGGCCTCGTGATCGAAGCCGGCGTTGAAGGCCGGTTGACCGCAGCACGTCTGATCCGCCGGGAACTCGACGGGGACACCTGCACCTTCGAGGAGGTCGACGACAGCTTCACCGACGGACGGTGCGAACGCATCTACGAGACAGGTGACAAACAACTGCGCCATCGGTGCGACGTTACTCGACTACTGCTCGTTCGTCGGTGGTTCGAGCATGGCGAACATGACACCGTTCGGATCGAATGCTTGCGCCAGGGTGCCGACGCCAGGGATGGGTGACGACTCGACCGCGATGGTTCCACCAGCGTCTCGGACGCGCCTGACGGCATCGGCCAGATCGTCGACCTCCATCGTGAGGACGACCTTCTGGCCGTGATCCTGCACCGGTGCGAGCGCGCCGTCGATCCCAGGCCCTTCTCCGGTCGTCGCGAGCCAGTACGGAACCCCACCCCACCGCTCGATCGTCCAGCCGAACACGGAACGGTAGAACGCACTTCCCGCCTCCGGATCGGGGCCGTGAATCTCGAAGTGGACGGGACGTGGCATGTGTACCTCCTCTGTTCGGATCCCCTCCCGCACGCTACTTGACCCGAGCCCCTCGTGTGGTCTGGTGTGCGTAACCCAGTCCGTCAGGAGCAGGCTTGGTCGGATGCTCGCAGACGTCCGAGCACGTCCGCCAGGACCCGCCGTTCGTGGTCCGACATCCTTCCGAAGTACTCCCTCTCGAGGTCTTCAACGTGGACATCGAGTGCATCCCTCAGCTTCCGCCGCCCCGCATCGGTGATGGCGACGTACTGAATGCGGCGATCTGTCGGGCATGGGCGGCGCTCGGCGAGACCTTCCGCGGTCAGTCGATCGACGAGTCTCGTCACGCCTCCGGAAGTGAACAGGATCTGATCTGCGAGCGTGCCCATGGCCATGAACCCGCCCGATCGTTCGATGCGTAGCAGCGCCTCGAACGATCCCTGTGAGATTCCGACAGCGTCGCGCAGGTTGCGGTCGAGTAGCTGGCCGAGGCGAGTGAGCGCTCCCAGTGCGGCGCCGAACTCGACAACTCGCCCATCTGTCGATCGATCGAGTTGGGGTGGAGGCGTCGCCGGCTCACTCATGGATATCACTTTACATCGCATTAGTTGACAACTCAACTAATGCCGGTAATATACCTGACGGATCAACTACTGCGATGTCAGGTATACATCCGTCTGGCATCGAGAGGAGGTACTCGGATGAAGACACTCACTCTTCCAGAGGTCGGGACGTGGTCAATCGATCCGGCCCATAGTGAGATCGGGTTCGTGGCCCGGCATCTGATGGTCAGCAAGGTTCGCGGAAGCTTCGGAACCTTCGACGGGACGATCACGATCGCCGAGCCTGTTGGGGACGGCTCGGTCGAAGTGGCGATTGATGCTGCGAGCTTCAAGACCGGCGCACCAGACCGCGATGCCCATATCATGAGCGCCGATTTCCTCGATGTCGAACGGTTCCCGCAACTGACGTTCCGGTCCACCTCCATCGAGGATCTCGGAGCAGGGAACTACGAGATCGAGGGAGATCTCACGATCCGCGACGCCACTCGACAGGTGACGTTGGCTGCGATGTTCGAGGGAGAGGTGGCCGATCCGTGGGGAGGGACGCGGGCAGCGTTCACCGCCTCGACGACCATCAACCGCGAGGACTGGGGCCTGACCTGGAACGTGCCGCTGCCAGGCGGTGGGGTGCTGGTCGGCAGAGAGGTCACCATCGAACTCGAGATCCAAGCCGTGAAACGGTGAGTCCGCTGCCGTGGGGTCGGATCGGCCCTACGGCAGTAGCTTGCGTCGCTTCGCAGCCTCTTCGAGTTCGTCGTGGAACTGGGGGGCGGCGATGGAGATCAACGCCTCTGCCCGTTCACGCAGGTTCTTGCCGAACAGGTTGGCGACGCCGAACTCGGTGACCACGTAGTGGACATCGGCTCGGCTCGTCACCACTCCCGCCCCCTGCTTGAGGAACGGGACGACTCGTGAGAGCGTTCCGCCTTTCGCCGTTGCCGGCAGTGCGATGATCGGGCGACCACCGTTCGACTTGGCCGCACCACGGATGAAGTCGACCTGTCCGCCGAACCCGGAGTAGATATAGGGGCCAATCGAGTCGGAGCACACCTGCCCGGTCAGATCGAGTTCGATCGCCGAGTTGATCGCGACCATATTGTCGTTCTGCGCGACGACGAAGGGGTCGTTTGTGTGATCGACAGGGTGTGCCTCGATGAGCGGGTTGTTGTCGAGGAAGTCGTAGAGCTCCTCACTGCCCATGGCGAACGTGATGACGACCTTCCCAGGATGAAGCGTCTTGTGGGTGCCGGTGACGACCCCTCGCTCGATCGCCCGCATCGCGCCGTCCGAGAGCATCTCGGTATGGATGCCGAGTTGGAGATCCCCTTCCATCGACTCGTACACGGAGTCGGGAATCCCGCCGATGCCCATCTGCACGGTGGAACCGCGTGGGATCAGGTCGAGCACGTGAGCGGCGATCTGGCGTTCCACGTCGGTCGCCGGTTTCGGTACGAGCTTCGGCAGCTCCTCGGAATGTTCGACGATCGTGTCGACGCGTCCCACGTGAAGGAACGAGTCGCCGAGGATCCGTGGCATCTTGGTGTTGATCTGGACGATGACCTTCTTGGCTGACTGGTAGGCGGCTTGTGATGCCAGCGTCTCGACGCCGAGGCTCATGAACCCGTGCTCATCAGGGGGCGACACCATCAGCATGGCGACATCGAGGGGTACGACACCCTCTTGGAAGAGGCGTGGGATCTGGTGGAGGAAGATCGGCACGTAGTCTGCTCTGCCGTCGTTCACCGCCGTCCGATCGGCGGGTCCCACGAACAGCGAGTTGTGTCTGAAGTGCGGTGCCATGGCCGGGTCGGAGAGGGGATCGTCACCGACCAGCAGCACGTGATTCAGCTGGACGTCCCGCAGCTCGTCCGCTCGCTCTGCGAGGGCGCGGACGAGCGCTCGTGGGATCGCCGCGTTGCCCCCGTAGTAGACACGGTCTCCGCTCTTGATCTGGTGGACCGCTTGCTGTGGGGTCTGGAGCTTGGAGCGGTAGTCGTCGAGCCAGTTCATGCGTCCTCTTTTCCCATCAGCGCTCTCAGGTCGTGCGCCTCGAGGCCATGCGCTGCGGCCACTTGCGGGTGCGTCATGGTTCCCCGGTAGGACACGAATCCGGCGGCGAGGTTGCGGTCCAGGATCGCGGCGCTCCGGACCCCGTTGTTCGCCAGCGACTCGAGCTGGGGGAGTACTGCCCTCGCGAGTACCTTGGATGCCGTGCGAGCGACGCTGGCCGTCGCGTTCGGTACGCAATAGTGGACGACGTCATCGACGACGAACGTCGGCTGGTCGAGCGTCGTCGGCCGGGACGTCTCGACGCAGCCGCCTAGGTCGATGGAGAGGTCGATGATGACGCTTCCGCTTCGCATTCCGCGAACCATGTCTCTCGTGACGAGGATGGGGGCGCGGGATCCGGGGATGAGCACGGCGCCGATCAGCACGTCCGCCCTGGCCGTGTGCTTCTCGAGGGGTTCGAGGTTCGCGTTGGCGGTCGCGATCTGTCCGTGGCTCAGCATCGCGACAGTCCGGAGGTTCACCATGTCGGAATCGATCACGGTGACATGGGCGCCTGACGCATGGGCGTGGCGCGCTGCAGTCTGACCGGCGATGCCGGCACCCAGCACGATGACGGTTGGTGGGGTGATTCCGGGCACGTTGCCGAGCAGCGTGCCCTTGCCACCTGCGTCGCTTCGCAGATAGTGGGCTGCGAGTTGGACGGCGAGCATGCCGGCCATTTCGCTGAACGGCGTGAGGATGGGCCGCAGGCCGGCGTCGTCCTCGATCAGCTCGTATGAGATGGTCGTGATCTCCTGTGCGGCGAGGCCCTGTATCAGTGCTTTCGGGGCAACGGCCAGGTGGTGAAAGCTGCAAACGGTTGAGCCCGGATTGAGCAGATCGACGTCTGCGACGGTCAAGGCGCCGATTCGGGTGACGAGATCCGCTCGCTTGTAGGCCTCTTCGGCGCTGTAGACGATCTTGGCGCCGGCGAGCTCGTACTCGTTGTTGGTGAATCGTGCATCGAGGCCGGCATCCTTCTGCACCACAACTGTGTGTCCGAGGCGAACGAGGTGAGCAGCCGCGTCGGGTGTGAGTCCGACTCGATGTTCGTAGCGGGTCGACTCTTTCGGAACTCCGATGATCATGAGAACTCCCGTGATGTGCCACTTCAAGACTAGAACCGTGGCGAGGGGCCTCGGCCGTTGGGTACTGTGGGTGGGTGAAGGCCGAGGTCGTGATCGTGGGCGCGGGTATCGCGGGTGTGAGCGCCGCTTATCACCTCGCCGTCCGCCACGGGGTTCACGACGTGGTGCTGTGCGATCCCCGCCCGCCGCTGTCACTGACGAGCGACAAGTCGACCGAGTGTTTCCGCAATTGGTGGCCACAGCCGGCGATGGTGGCGCTCGTCGATCGATCGATCGATCTCCTCGAGGAGCTCCACGTTCCGCTGACTCGTCGCGGGTACGTCTACTTCACGGCGTCCGACGACCACCTCGACCAATTCGAGCGTCACGCACATGACGTGTCACAGGCGGGCGCTGGACGGCTCCGGCTCCACGGGCCGCTGTCGACGACTCCGCCATGTGAGGCGGCTCGCGAGTGGGGTCGCGTCCAGACAGGCGCCGATCTGATCACGGACCCCGATCTCATCGGAAGGCTGTTCCCTGTGGCGAGCCGGTACATCGTCGGAGCACTCCATGTCCGCAAGGCCGGCTGGCTCGATGCACAGCAACTGGGGACGAGACTGCTCGACGGTGCGCGATCGGCCGGGGCGACGCTGGTGCGTCGCTCAGTCGTTGGCGTGCAGCGTGATCACCATGGCGTCACGGCAGTCGATCTGGACGACGGTGACCGTATCGAAACGCCTCGCGTCGTCATCGCGGCCGGTCCGCTGATCGAGCACGCCGTCGGTCTCATCGGGGAGTCACTGCCCGTGTACGCCGAGCTGCATCTGAAGCTCGCGTTCAAGGATCACCTTGGCGTCGTTCCTCGGGACGCGCCGCTCATGATCTGGGACGACCCCCAGGAGCTCGCCTGGGGCGACGACGAGCGGGCCGCGCTCCGCAGCATCGATCCCGCGCTCCTGGAGTCGCTGCCGGGCGGCGCGCACCTTCGCCCGGAGGGGGGTCCCGACTCGCCGTGGGTACTGGGACTCTGGGAGTACAAGACCAGAGTCATGCGCCCGACATTCCCGATCCCCGTGGACTCGATGTACCCCGAAGTGGTGCTCAGGGGACTGAGTTCGATGATCCCCGCGCTCGCCCCGTACGTCGATCGGCCTCCCCAGACGTTCGTCGATGGTGGCTACTACCTGCGGACCCCCGAGAACCTCCCGATCATCGGCCCACTCCGAACCCCTGGCGCGTTCGTGCTGGGCGCCCTGTCCGGGTACGGGATCATGGCATCGCAGGCCGCCGCGGAACTGGTCGCGCTGCACGTGACCGGTTCGCAGGTTCCCGATCATGCCGACGCGTTCCGACTCGAGCGATTCGACGATCCCGCGTATCTCTCGTCGGTTGTCGACACCGGCCAGCTGTGAGTCCCGACCGGGTCGAACTGCCCTTCATGCCGCATCCGGTGTCATGCGGTCGTTCTCGAGCAGTCCTCGATGGTCGGAGCACTAGCCTGACCGTACCCTGACGGTACCGAGGTATGCAGCCCAAGACCGACCGGCCGCGAGACGAGAAGCTGGGGACGTTCATAGGAGTGTTCACGCCGTCGGTGCTGACCATCCTCGGCGTGATTCTGTATCTCAGAACGGGATGGGTCGTGGGCAGTGTCGGGCTGACCGGCGCGCTCGTCATCGTCGTCATTTCGAATCTCGTCACGCTCGCCACGGCCCTGTCCGTGTCGGCCGTCGCCACGAACATGCGGGT
>CAYLHS010000038.1:0-20053 GCA_964383535.1 uncultured Acidimicrobiia bacterium | reverse complement strand
TTGTCCATCATCGGTGCGGCCTTCTCGCCGAGATCACTGGCCATCTCCTTGGCCTTGTCCATCATCGGTGCGGCCTTCTCGCCGAGGTCGTCGGCCATCTCCTTTGCAGAGCCAAACAGCTTCTTCAACGAATCCATGAATCCCATAGGTTCCTCTCTTCACCTACCCGGGAGGATACGTGACGCTATCGACGAGCGCACCCGATTCGTCGTAGATCAGCGCGGTGTCTCCGCCATTGTCCCAGACGGGCCCGTACTCGCACCAGTAGAGATCGGTCGTGGTGTCCGTTCCGCACCCTGAATGGATCGTCACGCTGCCATCGAGGGCGAAGCCGTCAGGGAAGTGAAACCGGTGGCTGCTGGAACCATCCCGGAGTATCCATCCGGTGAGATCGGTACTGGAGGTCGCGACGATGGTGACCGTTTCTTCGTTGAGGACACGCTCGTCGGGCCCGGACGGGTTTGCGGTGATCGAATCGATGGTCACATCGCTTGATGCCCGACCGCACGCATCCTCTGCCCACATGCCGATCTGGAGGTTCTGCGCGGCGGTCATCGCGGCATCCAGCTCATCCTGGTGTCGGGTGTTCGGAGGGTATGCCTGAGCGAGGGCGAATCCGTTCGCGACCAGGTCCAGATTCACGGACCGTCCCTCCAGGTACACGTAGGCGAGGATCCTGCCGTAGCCGTCCTGCACCTGTGCATCGGTTTCGAGCGTCACGGTCGCTCCCTGGATGAGGCGGGCGAGTTCCTCGCCTGCCTCGCTGCCGTAGCATTCGTCGTGTTCCGGGGCGTTGACACCGATCAATCGCACCCGCGAGCCCCCTGCGTCGAACGTGTCGCCATCGATGACCCGAATGACCCTGGCTTCCGAGAGAGGCGCGATCGGGGTGGAGGCGCAGGCGGCAGACGTGGCGACGAGTAGCAGCAGGGCGAGCAATCTCATGACGCAGACCATATGGTGTCGGTGGGACAGTATCGTGTGCTCGTGCAGGTTCGTGGATCGATTGCGTTCGAGGAGTCCGGCTCCGGCCTGCTCACTGTGTTCGTACACGGCTATCCCCTCGACCATCGACTGTGGCTCGACCAGCTCGAGGCGCTCTCGGACATCCGGCACTGCGTCGCCCCAGATCTCCCAGGGTTCGGTTCGTCCCGTCCTCTCGAGGCATTCACCATGGAAACCGTCGCCGACTCGATCGCGGCGTTCGTAGGCAACGAGCAGGCCGACATCATCGCACTCTCGATGGGTGGCTATGTGGCGTTGGCCCTTTGGGAGCGACACCCCGAAGTCGTCAGATCACTCGCGCTCTTGGACACGAAGGCGAGTGCGGACACTCCGGAGGCTCGAGCGGGCAGGAGCGCCCAGGCAGCGCAAGTCGCAGAGCAAGGTACGGGCTCGCTCGTTGCGGGAATGATACGAGCGCTGCTCGCACCGGGGGCAGGCAGGGATCCGAAGAGACGCTTGACCGAGATGATCGAGGCAACGACACCCGACGCTGTCATCGCCGCGCTCGACGCGATGGCCAACAGGCCCAACCGCACGAAGGTCTTGTCGACGATCGACGTGCCCGCAACGGTGCTCGTCGGGGCGCTCGACGCGCTCACTCCGCCAACCGTTGCCGTCGAAATGGCCGCGCGCATTCCCGACGCGACGGTCAGCGTCATCCCAGGGGCGGGCCATCTCACGCCGATCGAGGCACCGGACCACGTGAGTGCCCTCCTTCGGCACTTTCTCGCTCGCTGATGTCGTCGCTGGACGGGAGTGCACCGTCCTGGTCGGTTGTGTGGACCCGAGGCGAAGGCTGTGAGGCACTCGCGCGGGTCCTTTCCGTCCGGGAGCCGGTGTTCGTCGAGGGCGATCCTCGTGAGGCATGTATCGCAGCTCGCGCCGATGTGATCGTCCAGCGGAAGCTCACATCCTTCGATCTGGTGAACGTCGTCGCGTCGAACCGGTTCGACCTCGACCGGATTTCCTCGGTGGTCGCCGCCATCGGAGGCGGCCCACACTCGCTGTTCGCCGGCCAGGTCGCTCAGCGTATTGCAGACGCCACGGGCATCCCGGGTGCGATCGTGTCGGCTTCGAGGAACGCCGCCGAGGACGAGGCGGGCCGTCTGTATCTCGATCAGGTGGGTGAGCACGTTGAGAGAATGGATCGTCGTCTCGAGCGAGTGTCGAGCGCGGGTGAGCTTGTCTCGAGGCTCGGCGACACCACGCTGCTCGTTCTCGGCGCTCCCGGCGGATCGTGGTTCCAGCGGCAGTTCTTCGGACCCGGACGGCGTCTCATTCACGCAGCGCCGGGCGGAATCGTGGTCGTTCGCAGCTCCCCAAGGCGGTGTTTCCAGGCGGTTGAAGATGCGATCGCGATCGGTCCGCTCCTCTCGGTTGTGGAGGCAACATCGCTGAGCGGCCTTCCGGTCGTGCCCGTCGCCATCGATGGGAAGCTCGTCGGGCTGTTCAGGAGCGGTGTTGAAGGGCCCGCCGGTGCGACCGTGGAGGACGTCATGGAGGATCCGCTGTTTCTGGAGGCGGACGACCCCGTCGAAGCATCGGCCGACCTCCGGTCGTTCTTCGATGGCGCGCCGATCCCGGTCGTCGATCGCGATGGACGGCTCGTCGGTGTCCTGACCGGCGGCGCCTAGTCGAGGATCGAGGCCGCCTTACGCCCGGCGATGTTGGCCGGTTCCCACACACCCGAGAACGGCGGAGCATAGGAGAGATCGACGTACTCCAGATCTGCGCCGGTCAAGCCCGTCCATAGGGCCATGGCGAAGGTGTCGATGCGCTTGCCCGATCCGGGACCACCGACGACTTGCGCGCCAAGCAACTTGCCTGTGGCGCGGTCGACGATCGTGCGGATCCTCATCTGTGTCGATTTCGGCCAGTAGTGCGACCCCGTCGAGCTGCGGAGTCCCGTCGCCACAGCGTCGAACCCGGCGGCGTTTGCTTCCGCGAGGCTGAGGCCGGTCCGCGAGATCTCGATGTCGGCGACCTTCGTGATCGCGGTTCCGAGCACTCCGGGAAAGGAAGCATCGCCACCACCCATGTTGGTGCCGGCGACCCGACCCTGCTTGTTGGCAATCGTCCCGAGATGCAGGTTGACCGGTTCATTGGTGATCCTGTTGATCGCCTCGGCGCAGTCACCGGCGGCGTAAACGCCTTCGGCGCTCGTCCGCTGGTGGTTGTCGACGGCCACGGCCCCTGTGGGACCGAGTGCAATCCCCGCCGCCTTGGCCAGTTCGGCGTTCGGAGCGGACCCGAGACCCAGCACGACGATGTCGGCGGGGTACGTGATCCCGGCTGCTTCAACGCCGGTGACGCGACTGTCCGTCCCGGCAATCCTGTCGACACGTGTGTTCGTGCAGACATCGATTCCGAGTTCGCGCATCTGAGAGGCAACGAGTTCGCCCATCTCTGGGTCCATCGTTCGAGACAGGACCGTCCCTGCCATCTCGAGCACCGTCACCGGGATGTCGAGGTTGTGGAATGCCTCGGCGGCTTCGAGTCCGATGTACCCACCACCTACGACGACGGCATGCTGTGGATTCTCGCCGATCGCCGATCGCACCGCGGCCGCATCGTCGAGCGTTCGCACCTGGAACACACCGTTGATGTCGAGACCCTCGATCGCTGGGAGCAAAGGACGAGCTCCCGTGCCGTACAGCAACAGGTCGTACTGCTCCTGTGAGCTGGTGCCCGCGTCGAGGTCGTGGACGGTCACCGCCTTCGCCGAGGTGTCGATCGCGACAACTTCATGACGGAGACGCACGTCGATGTCGGTTCGAGCGAACTGCTCGGGCGTTCTGGCCTGGAGCTGGCGCAGTTCTCTGACGTCTTCACCCACGTAGTAGGGAACACCGCACGCCGCGTAGCTGACCCAGTTGGTGCGCTCGTAGACGACGATGTCGAGGTCGGGGTCGAGACGACGTGCCTGACTTGCACCGGACATGCCGGCGGCATCGCCGCCGACGACGATGAGGCGGCTCATTCGGCGTTCTTCTTCAGCTGAGCGAGTTGTTGCTTCTCGTGGAGTCGACGCCTCCGACTCCTGCGCACGGCGAGGCCGACCAGCTCGTCGACGACGACAGCCACTGCTGCGACAACGAGTACGACCGAGATGAGGGGCGCCTGAATTGTCTGGAACACGAGATCGACCGATACCGGGGCGGTGTTGACGGCCGCGAGGACAGCGACGATCACGACGACGACGAGGATGATGATCAGTGTCCACGAGACGCCCGTACCTTTGTATGGGTGTTCGTCATGAGTGCCGGCCGGCAGAGGAGACTCGTCGGCAGGGATCGGGTCGGACTCCGTGTTCATACTGCTCCTTTCGGCCCCAAGCCTAGGTCTCCACGTGTGGCGTTCATCCTCCGCGCTGTATTCCGGCGTCGGCTTCCACAGCGACACGCCGGCCCTCATCGACATCAACTGTCCTGAGGATCACGATACCGACGACGAAGAACAGGACCAGGCTGAGGACGGCTGGTCGGCTGCTGCCGGTGATGGCAACTGCGGCGGCGAACAGAACGGGACCGATGATCGACGAGAACTTCGACATCACCGAGAAGAACCCGAAGAACTCGCCACTCTCGTAGGCCGGGGACATCCACGCGTAGAGGCTGCGGCTCAGTGCCTGGCTCCCTCCCTGAACAACCGCCACCATCCAGGCGAGGAACCAGAACTCGAAGACAGCGTCGAGGAAGAATCCCCAGACGGCGATGATGGCGTACGCGGCGATCGCGAGGATGATCGTCCGCTTGGTCGTCATCACGTCGGCGAGCCGGGAGAACAGTGCCCTTCCGAACAGGGTGGAGAGGGCGAGCCCGACGACCTCGATGATGAGGATCAGTCCAAGGATGACCCCGAGGTTGCTGGTTCGTTCGGGTGGCAGAACCCTGAACTGACCAACGGCGAGCGAACCGTCTGGTGTCGATGGATCGACCGACAAGGTCAGCTCGTGGGCCCCCGGAGTTCCCGCGTCGATCGTCACCGGCGCACCGTACCGGAGGCGGGACGTGGTGGCATCGATCGTGAACGGCTCATCGTCGACGACCAGTGGTGATCCGTCGATCGCGACGTCCCAGACTCCTCGGTCAGGGCCGGTCGAGTAGTCGAGGTCGACCTTCTGCCCGTTGAACGCGAACGTCGCCGTTGCGTCCGAACCGGACGCGCTCGCATATGGAATGGGATCGGATGCGGTGAGCACGAGCAGTTCGGCGAGCGCGGCGATGAGGAGAGCCGCGATCCCTGTGAGGAGCGGCGCAAGGACGGTCCAGAGGGAGGAATCGGGGTTGCGCTTGCGTCTCATGCCGAGTGCCCATGCCAGGGCGAAGGCGACGAGCGCCACGATCAGAGTGATAGGAGCTGCACCGTGCGCCAGCCTGGTCAGACCGCCCGTGGCGTCGCCGACGCTGCCGGCCGAGATGTCGGTCCAGTCGCCCTGCAGGCTGATCGCATCGATACCGTAGGTTCCTTCACCGACGTTGGCTCCGACCGTCTCGTAGGGGGCAGGTGGTGCGCCGGTCGTGGATGCGGGGAGCGTGCGAGCGCCGATGATTCCCACGAGGGGCAGAGCGACGATGTTGAACACGATGAACGCGAGATAGATGGCTCTATTGGCGTCCTTCCGGCCCGGGATACGGCCGAAGGCGAGGCTGAACGGAATCCCGACGAACTGGACGAGGAGGATCGCCAAGATGAGCTGAGTGGTTTCGAACCCCAGCTCGGTGCCGTAGATGACCGCAACGCTGATGATCGTGCCGATCCCGTCGTTGTAGATGAGGAACCCGATCAGGAATCGAAAGAGCTGTCGATACCTGCGGAGGTGCCGGAACGTGGTTCCGAGTCGCTCGAGGCTGGCGATGAACGTGCCGCGTGTGCGCTCTGCGAGGAACGAGGCGGACGGAGGTTCAGGCACCCGTCGGAAGAGCGGGATCGAGAACACCGCCCACCAGATGGCCACGGACAGAAACGACAGACGAGCACCTGTCTCGGAGCCGATGAAGAGGATCATCACGACGTTGACCGCCAGCAAGAGCCCGCCACCCAGGTAGCCGATGGCGTACCCACGTGTGGAGACGACGTCCTGGTCTTCCGGGCGGGCAACGTGGGGGAGGAGAGCGTCGTAGAAGACGTTGGCACCGGCAAACCCGACTCGCCCCACGATGAAGAACACCGACGCGAGGATCCAATCGCCGGTGCTGATCAGCACGAGGAGTCCGGTGCCGATCACTCCCATTCCGACGAAGATCGAAAGGAACTTCTTCTTGCCGCGCATGATGTCGGCGATCGTCCCGAGGACCGGTGAGAGAAACGCGACGATGATCAGTGAGATGCTGAGCGTCGTTGTCCAGTAGGCGGTGGCGACGGCGGCGCTGGGGAGTGTCGCTCCGGCCACCGAGCTGTAGTAGGCGGGCAGGACGGCGGCAAGGATGGTCGTTGCGAAAGCCGAATTCGCCCAGTCGTAGAGGGTCCAGGCGGAGATGCGGCGCTTGTACTCCTTCTCCGAGATGCCTTCGTACGCCGGAGTCAACGCAGCCATCACCCTTCCCTCGTCGGCTGCCCGCAGGCTACTTGGCGGTGAGGAACCGCGTCGGGTTGATCGATCCTTGGTTCGATCAACCCGGTATCCCGTACTTCGTACGCGACCGCCACGAGTGTGGGACCACGGGGCGCGCCGTACGGCATGCGAGGTCTACGTTGGTGGGAACGGCCCCCTCCGTCCTCTCCCTTCGGTCGAGTCCACCTCCCCCAACGGTCGCTTCGCTCCCTGGGGGAGCAGATACGAGGTTCGGGTGCCAGGCACCCGGAACCTCTCTCACACAGCTGCGAGCGCCTGCTCGAGATCCAGGATCAGATCGCCAGGGTGCTCGACCCCGATCGACACGCGAACGAGGCCGTCGGTGATTCCGTATCGCTTCTTGTCGACGTCGGGGACGCTTGCGTGCGTCATCGTTCCGGGATGCTCGGCAAGAGATTCGTTCGATCCGAGGCTCACCGCGAGGTGGATCAGCCTGAGAGCGTTGAGAAATCGGAATGCACCAGCCTCTCCTCCGTCCACCTCGAACGAGATCATCGCTCCGGCTCCGAGGCACTGCTTCTCGTAGATGGCGCGCTGCGGGTCGTCTGCCTCGATGAAGCCCAGGTAGTTGACATGGCCGACCTTGGGATGTGTCGCGAGGAACTCGGCGACCTCCTTGGCGTTCTCGGCCTCTCGGTGCATCCGCAACGACAGCGTCTCGAGGCTCCGCATGAGGAGCCACCCGGTCCAGGGTCCCGCATGGGTGCCAAGGTGCGTGCGCATCGCCCGGATCGGGCTCAGGTGACTCTCGGAGCCGAGGACCGCCCCGGCGATCAGATCGCTGTGGCCGCCCAGGTACTTGGTTGCGCTGTAGATCACCAGGTCGGCGCCGTGGTCGAGCGGCTTCTGGAAGATGGGCCCGAGAAACGTGTTGTCTACGGCGAGCAGCGCCTCGCGATCGGCGGGTGCCGCCGTGTGCGCGACGGCTGCGCACTCTTCGATGTCGAAGAGCACATTGGTCGGATTTGCCGGCGTTTCGATGACGATCATCCCCAGCGGCCTTTCTGCGCTCTTCACCCGTCGCAGCAGCTGCTCCCGAGACTCATCGGGGAAGAACCCGATCGACTCGATGTCGAATTCGGGAAGGAGCTCGTTGACCAGATGGTCCGTGCCCCCGTAGAGCGGTTCGCTGTGCAACAAGAGGTCTCCGGGCCGTAGGTAGGCGAGCAGGGTTGTCGCAATCGCCGCCATCCCACTCTTGAACAAGACTGCGGACTCACTCCCGTCCCACAGGCAGAGGCGATCCTCGGCGATCTCCAGATCGGGGTTGTTGAGCCGGCTGTAGATGAGACCGACTTTCTCTCCGGGGGCCGGTGGTCGCTTCCCTGTCGCGACCTCGAAGAACGCCTTGCCTTCTTCAGCGGTTTCGAACACGAATGTCGATGTCTGGAAGATCGGACTCTTCACCGCTCCCTCGGACCACGCAGGGTTGTAGCCGTACCCCATCATGAGGCTCTCGGGTCGAAGATGCTTCCCCTCGATGGTGTCGTCCCACTTCATGGTCGCTCCTCCTCCACGTGCACATCGTTCCCTTCAACGATAGGGTTTGGGAGTGGTCCGCGCAGTCCGTTCCGTGCTCATCCTGGTGGTTGTTCTTGCTGCTGCCTGCACCTCCGAGCAGCAGCTCGCTCCGACCACAGAGGCCTCGACGACCACAACGCAGGCCCTCGCCTCCACGACCACGTCGACGACGTCCGGGTCCACGACCACCCTCGAGACCACGACCACCGTCGAAGCCACAACGACCACGACGCTCGCGCCGCTCCAGGGTGTGCAGTTCGATGAGGTCGCCGGCGGTTTCGAGAGCCCAGTGTTCGTGACGACCGCCCCTGGCAGTCCCGCCTTGTACGTTGTCCAACAGGCCGGAGTCGTCGAGGTCGTCAGCGACGGGCAAGTTCTCGATACACCGTTTCTGGACATTCGGGCCCTCGTGACGAGTGCCGGGAACGAACAGGGGCTGCTCGGTCTGGCGTTTCACCCGAACTACCCCGACGACGCTCGCGTGTTCGTCGACTACACGAACACACACGGCAACACCACCGTTGCGTCCTATCGGGTCGTCGACGGAATTGCCGACCCGTCCTCTGCAGAGGTGCTGCTGACCGTGGATCAGCCGGCCTCGAATCACAACGGCGGCATGGTGGTGTTCGGCCCCGACGGCTACCTGTATATCGGTCTCGGTGACGGTGGCGCGTCCGGGGACAGGTTCGGCAACGGGCAGAACACGGACACTCCGCTGGCGGCGATCCTCCGCATCGACGTGTCCTCGCCCACCGGGTACGCGACCCCGTCTGGGAATCCTTTCACGGGAGGGGCGCCAGAGGTGTGGGACTATGGGCTGCGCAACCCGTGGCGCTTCTCGTTCGACGACGGGCTCCTCTACATTGGCGATGTCGGCCAGGACCACTATGAGGAAGTGGACGTCGCCCCGGCCGACGAAGGCGGACTGGACTTCGGTTGGCCCATCACGGAGGGGCTGCACTGCTACAAACCATCGCGAGGCTGTGACACGACGGGCATCACGATGCCGGTGATCGAGTACAGCCACACGGAAGGCTGTTCGATCACCGGCGGGTACGTGTATCGGGGCGCGGCGATTCCGGAACTCGACGGGGCGTACTTCTACGCCGACTACTGCTCCGGATGGGTTCGCAGTTTCCGCTATGCCGACGGGGCTGCCACCGACGAGCAGCAGTGGAGCAACTCGGTCGGCAACGTCACGTCCTTCGGACTGGATGCCGACGGCGAGTTGCTCGTGGTGACGCGCGGCGGAACGATCTACCGGATGGTGCCGGTGCGCTAGACGCTCCCGTTCTTGTCGAGCTCGGCCCCTCCTGCCCCCTCCCGGTGTTGGTGACCTCGCCGCGCGTAGCGCGGGTATGGCCTTCCTGCGGGCCAGTAGCCCTGTCGGCGGTACGCCCAGTACTCGAACGGGTTGTGGTAGTAGGCGAACGTATCGACGTTCCTCTGGAGGCCATCCCGCCGTCGGATCCACGCGGCGGTTCCCGCGAGGGCTCCGAAGGCAGTCCAGGCGCCATAGAGCAGCGGGAAGATCGGTCCGAACAATCTCGCTTGCCAGACATGAACCATCTCGTGCCGTTCAAGCAGGTCGCGCCGACCACCAAGGTTGGTGACCGTATTACCGACCGTCATGGCGAAGTGCTTCCTCACGGTGACACCGGTGTCGTACACGTGCCGGTTCTGTCGTTCGCTCAAGTCGGACCGGTACGTTCCCCGGTCATGCCTCGTCCGTTGCAGCGCGTGGACGCCAAGCGCTGCCCCCGTGCCGATCAGTCCCCAGGTCGAATCCAATACGAAGGCGGCCCATCCTGTAGGCCGGTTCCAGTCGTAGACACCTCGGGCGCCGGATACCAACCCGTTGAGGCCTCCGACCACGGCGCCGGGAACGCCGAGCCCGAGCGGGATCAACGCTGCTCCACCCAGCACGGCTCCCGACACGCCGGTCGCGAGGGTTTCTCTCACAGCAACCCCTTGTGGAAGAGCGCGAGGAGGTCCATTGCCCCTGCGATGGAGATGTGCAGCGCCGCCCCCCACCACACGGACCGCGTCTTCAGACTCAGCGTGCCGAGGACGATCGCGCCGAACATCGCCGCGAGCGCCTCGAGGATCGGCTTGGGGAAGTGCAGCATCACGTACGGAACCATCATCACGAAGACTGCCGAGTATCCGAGCCGCAACTTCAGCCCGTGCACCATGAACCCTCTGAAGAAGAACTCCAACGCGGCGAACTGAAGCGCGTAGAGAAGCCACCACATCCACATGTATGGCCAGAAGCTCTCATTCGCGCCGAGGTGGTAGAAGGAGTACCTGGCGAGGAAGGGGGCGGACGACGACACCGCGACGATGAATGGCATACTCACCGCAAGAAGCACCGCGTACACCCACACGTGCGACGCCGAGCCTCTGACTCTCAGTCCGAAGTCACGCAGCCTGCCACCTATCACGTAGCGGACTACGAACACAGGAATGGCTACATACGCGACGATGTGCACGATCGCCCACAGGGCGAGCCCGTTGAATTGAGCAGAGGGCGACGTCGTGAGCCAGCCGTGCACCCCGTCGGCGGCTCCGCCGAGACCGACGGTGTGCAGGAGCGTCACGAGCCACAGACCGTCGCGGGTTGCGTAGTCCCTGATCAGGAGCGCCAGCGCCGAGGCGACAAGGATCGCCACCATGTCTCTGGTTGCCTTCGCCTCGGGAGTCACCTCACGATAGAGATCGGATTCGGAATCGGCAGTGATGCGAACATCGGTGACGTAGGTTCGCCAGAGGCGGACCGGGAGAGGCCGCGTGCGCGGGAGGGTCCTGATTGCCACCAAGGCAGGCTACCGGGAGTCGATGGTCTTGCCCTGTTACTACTGTGACCGAAAGGAGGTTTCGTTGGATGATGCGGACGCACTGCGCCGGCTCACAGACGCATCGGTCGGGTATCTCGCCACCGTCGGTTCGGGTGGCGCCCCACACATCGTCCCGCTCGTCTACGCCGTCGAAGACCGCAGGATCCTGTCGATGGTCGACGCCAAGCCGAAGACGACCACGGAGCTGCAACGGATCCGCAACGTTCGTGTGAACCAGGCGGTGAGCGTCCTCGTCGACCACTACGACCACGATTGGGGGCTGCTCTGGTGGGTGCGGGCCGATGGGGCGGCCCACATCGTCGACTCGGGCTTCGAGCACGTCGCAGCGCTCCTCCGTGCGAAATACCCGCAGTACGCCGACGTCGACCTCGTCGGCCCTGCACTCGTCATCGACATCGAGCGGATCACCGGGTGGGCGAGTTCGAGGTGAACGGATTCCGTCTCGACCCCCTGGTACGCTCGCCGAAATGACTGAGCAGCAACTCGTCGGCCGGGTCATCGGCACCGAAGACGCCACGCCACTCGAGTTCTGGGTGGGCGTCGAGGAGGGCCAGTTCCTCCAGCTCGACGACGTCGTTGCCCTCGAGCGCGTCATGCCCGCCGGCGACACGGTTCACATCTACGGGATGGTCGAACAGGTTCGTGCTCGCCACGAGGGTGCGAGGTTCGACTCCGACGTGTTTCTGATCGAGGACGGCGTGCTTCCCGCAGAGGTGAGCGAGGCGGCCAAGGTCGTCGCCACCCGGTTTGAACCCGAGACGTTCGTTCCGCCGCGACCCGGCCAGGCGGTTCGGCGAGCGATCGGTGACGATCGGGACAAGGCGCTGTTCTTCGACCGGATGGCCGAGCGTATCCCTGTTGGTCTCTCCAGGGCCGGGGAACCGATCTTCGTGAACCTCGAGTTCCTCGACGGTACCCGTGGCGCCCACGTCAACATCTCCGGTGTGTCCGGTGTCGCCACGAAGACCACCTACGCGACGTTCCTGCTGCACAGCCTGTTCACGTCCGGCGTGCTCGGGGCGAGAGCGGTGAACACCAAAGCGTTGATCTTCAATGTCAAGGGCGAAGACCTCCTGTTCCTGGACCGCCCGAACGTGTCGCTCGATGCGGATCAGCGGGACAAGTACGTGCCGCTCGGATTGCCTGCCGATCCGTTCCGTTCGGTCAGCATCTACGCGCCACCGAAGCACGGTTCGAAGACCGGCGCACCAGATGTCGCCTCCCGTCACGAGGGTGTCATCCCGTTCTTCTGGTCGCTCGCCGAGTTCTGCTCCGACGACCTGCTCCCATTCCTGTTCGCCGGCGCCGAGGACGATCGGGCCCACTACTCGATGGTCGTGTACAACGTCATGGCCCAGCTCCAGAAGGCGATCCGACTCGATGACGGCGGTGTCGTCATCGACGGACACGAGATCCGCACCTTCAGGGACCTGGTCGACTTCATCACGACCAAGGTGCAGGTCGAGGAGACCCGCTACGAGTGGGCGGGACCGGCGATCGGTGCCGGGACCGTCAACGCGTTCGTTCGGAGACTCCACGGTGCGGTTCGCCATGTCGAGCACCTCATCAGGGGCGACCTGTCGAACGTTCACCCGATCGAACTCCAGAAGCAGGTCACCGTCGTCGACATCCACAACCTCAACGACAGGGCGAAACGGTTCGTGGTCGGCGTCACCGTCAGGCGTGCCTTCGAGGACAAGGAACGCCAGGGCCACTCCGACGAGTTGCTGTTCCTCGTCCTCGACGAACTGAACAAGTACGCGCCGAGGGAGGGATACAGCCCCATCAAGGAGATCCTTCTCGACGTCGCCGAACGAGGACGGTCCCTCGGCGTGATCCTCATCGGGGCCCAGCAGACCGCCTCGGAAGTCGAACGGCGCATCATCGCCAACTCGGCGATCAGGGTGGTCGGCCGTCTCGACTCGGCGGAAGCGAGTCGTGAGGAGTACGGGTTCCTTCCCGGCATCCAGCGACAACGCGCCACGATCATGAAGCCCGGCACCATGCTCGTCGCACAACCGGAACTGCCGATCCCTGTCACCGTTGAGTTCCCATTCCCCGCGTGGGCAACGAGGGTCTCCGAGGCGGGTCCACCACCCGGGGGCGGGAGGGTTCCCGAGGATCCGTTTCAGGGGCTATAGCCTCGTCGCCACTTCAGGCGGCATCGGTGGGGGTGTGGTGACTACCGTCCCGGTGTGGGTTCGGTGATTCTCATCGTCGCGTTCCTCGGGTTTCCGGCAGTGGCCAGGTGGGGCGCGCGCAGATTCAAACCGCTCGAGTTCCTCGGCCCGATCGTGCTCTGTTACCTATTCGGGATCGCCCTCGGGAACGTCTTCACGATCGACACCGACCTGGCGACGACGTTCACCGAGGCGACGGTCATCCTCGCCATTCCCCTCTTATTGTTCACGACCGACTTCAGGGCGTGGCTGCGTATCGCCAAGCCGGCCGTTCTTTCATTCGCCCTGGCCACGATCGCCGTCGTGGTCACGTCGACGATCGCGACACTGGTCCTGTCAGTCGCCCACGACTGGCAGATGGCCGGTATGACGGTTGGGGTCTACACCGGAGGCACGCCCAACATGAGCGCGGTCGGCCTCGCGCTCGACGTACCGGACGAGACGTTCGTTCTGATGAACGGGGCCGACGTGATTCTCTCCGGCGTCTACCTGCTGTTCCTGCTGTCGATCGCTCAGCGGGTCCTCGGCCGGTTCCTTCCCGCGTTCGACCTGTCCCGTCTCGCCGGTGATGCCGCCGAAGAGACGGAGGTGGCGCCGAGCGTTCGGGACGTCGTCTTGGCCCTGGTACTCAGCGTTGGAGCGTCGGCCGTGGCTGTCGGGATCGTGTACCTGTTCGCGCCGGATCTGCCGATCGCACCGGTGATCCTGTCCATCACCACGGTCGGGGTCCTCGCGTCCTTCGTTCCCAAGATACGGACGCGCCCAGCGACGTTCGAGACGGGTGAGTTTCTTCTGCTCATCTTCGCCGTTGCCATCGGGACACTCGCCAATGTGCGGGAACTCGCGGGAGCGTTTGGGGGAGTGTTCCTCTTCGTCGCCGTGGCACTCATCGGAGCGATCCTGCTCCACTACCTGATGGCGGCGTTCTTCCGGATCGATACCGACACCGTCCTGATCACCTCGACCGCTGCCGTGTTCGGACCGGCGTTCGTGCCGACCGTGGCGGCAGCGTTGAAGAACCGGGCGATCATCGTGTCAGGGTTGACGACCGGCGTGGTCGGTTACGCGATCGGCAACTACGCGGGCATCGCTCTCGCCTACCTGCTCAAGCCGGGCTAGCTACTGGGAGTACAGCCCTTCGAGGGTTTGGAGCACGATCTCGTTCAACATCCCGTCGTCCGGCAGCGTCGTCATCATCCCGTACACCGCTGCCTGGCCGGTTGACGCCAGTTCCGGATGCGCGCGCACGTCATCGACGGCGTCGTGAAGATCGTCGAGGAAGTCCTCGACCACCCCGGCGTGGACCGGGGTGACCATGAAGTGCAGCGACGCGGGTTTGATCTGCCTGTCGACGTGCCATCCGCGGGCCTCGAGCGCGTCACCGACCGCGTACGTGTCGACGTCGACTCCCCGGAACGCGAACACGCTCAGCTTGGGATCTCCGAGAATCTCCACACCGTCTACCTGCCGGATCCCTTCGATGAGTCTCCGAGAGATGTCGAGGATCTGTTCGGTCATCGACACATAACCGTCTTCACCGATGGCTTGCATCGCCGCCCATGCGGCGGCGATCGGTCCGCCAGGACGCGTGCCTGCCATCGATGGCGATGCGTAGATGCCGCCCGGCCAGTCGCTGGTCACGTGGAACTGGAACCTGCGCAGCTCCGGCGTTCGGTAGAGGATGGTCGACGCGCCCTTCGAACCGAATCCGTACTTGTGGACATCTGCCGACATCGACGTCACGCCCGGCACCCTGAAGTCCCACACCCCGACCGGAACCCCGAGTTTCTCCGCCCATGGGACGAGGAAGCCGCCGAGGCACGCGTCGACGTGCATCCCGACACCGTGAGCATCGGCAATCGATGCAAGCTGTTGGATCGGGTCGACTTGTCCGAACGGGTAGTCGGGTGCCGAGCCGACCATGAGGATCGTGTCGGGGGTGATCGCCGCCTCCATGGCCCCTGGGTCGGCACGCAGATCGTCTCCCGCGGGCACCCGCACCTGTCGTACGCCGAAGTAGGCGGCGGCCTTGTCGAACGCAGCATGAGCCGTGACGGGCAGCACCATCTCAGGGCTCGTGATCCCCTTGGTCACCCGCGCCCAATCCCTGTACGTCTTCACGGTTGCGAGGAGGCTCTCCGTTCCTCCCGACGTCATCGTGCCGGAGACCTTGGCGTCGCCGTTGAGCATCGACGCGGTCATGCGAACCACTTCGGACTCGAACCGCCGCAACGCCGGAAACGCCATCGGGTTGAGCGCATTCTCGGAGAAGAACAACCCGTGGGCGGCTTTCAGAAAAGCCGTGTGCTCGTCACCGGCGTGGTAGACCAGACTCCACGTGCGGCCGTCCTCCCAGCTCGCCTCGGCGTTCGCCAGAGACTCCATCTCGCTCAGGACCTGATCGTGCGGTCTGCCAAGAGAGGGGATACGGGCATCCATGACCGCAGCGTAGCGACGGCGAGTGTCGCGGTTGCGTCCCTGGTGGTCGGTACCATCGACGTCGTGAAGGTCCTGCATACGGCCGACTGGCACGTCGGCCGCGCACTCCGCGGTCGAAGTCGAGCCGAAGAACACCGGGCGGTCCTCGAGGAGATCGCCACGATCGCGGTCCGGGAAGCCGTCGACCTGGTCGCGATCGCAGGGGACATCTTCGATGTCGTTGCACCGACGGCCGAGTCAGAACAGATCGTCTACCAGGCACTCCTCCGACTCGCCGATATCGCTCCGGTGGTGATGGTCGCAGGCAACCACGACAGCTCCAGGCGCCTGGAAGCGGTGGCACCCCTGCTCGAACTCGGTCGAGTGCATGTGGTCGCGAAGCCCACGAAGCCGGACGACGGCGGCGTCGTGAGGATCAAGACCGCATCGGGCGCCACGGCCAGGGTGGCGATGCTGCCGTTCGTCACACAGCGAGGCATCGTCTCGGCGTCCGATCTCATGGATCTCGAGGCGTACGAGCACGGGGCGCTGTACGCGGAGCGACTCACCGCGATCCTCGGCAGGCTCACGGCTGGGATCGCGATCGACGATGTCAACCTCGTCGTTGCTCATCTCATGGTCGCCGAAGGGGCGCTCGGTGGGGGAGAGCGCAGCGCGCACACGATCTTCGATTACTGGGTGCCGGCGGGAGCGTTCGACGGGGCGCTCTCATATGTCGCGCTTGGACACCTTCACCGCCCGCAACGGATCCCCGCCGCCGCCCCCGTGTGGTACTCCGGTTCCCCGCTGCAACTTGACTTCGGAGAGACCGAAGACGAGAAGATCGTGATCATCGTCGAGGCGGAACCAGGCAAGCCTGCGTCCGTGACACGAGTTCCGCTGCGGTCCGGCCGGTCCTTGAAACAACTCCGCGGGACGCTCGAGTCCCTCGAACCGCTCGCCGGGATCACCGGGGATGCCTACCTGAAGATCGTTCTCGAAGAACCGGCACGGGCCGGCCTCGCCGACCACGTGCGCGACATGTTTCCAGGTGCCGTCGATGTCGTGCTCGCCGTACCGGACGGACCTCGAGGCGGTGTGCCTCGAGAAGCCCGGTTGGGTCGCGTTCCACACGAGCTGTTCGAGGAGTACCTCGCAGAAGTTGACGCGTCCGACGAGCGCGTCGTCGCCCTGTTCGATGAGCTGCTGGAGGAAGCGCAATGAGGCCCGTCGAACTGGCGATCGCTGGATTCACCGCCTACCGGGATGAGGCCATCGTCGACTTTCGAGACGCCGATCTCTTCGCCTTGACCGGTCCGACCGGATCGGGCAAGTCGTCCATCGTTGACGCCATCGTGTTCGCGCTCTACGGAACGGTCCCCAGAATCCAGGATCGTCGGGCCGTCGAACCGGTCGTCACCCTTGGAAAGAACGAAGCCCGCATCCGCTTCGACTTCGCGGTGGGCGACGACGAATACCGCGTTGCAAGGGTGATCAGACGAACCAAGACCGGCGCTACGACCGCGGAAGCCCGACTCGAACACGCAGGTGACGTGCTGGCATCCGGTGCCGACGAAGTCACGAAACACGTCGAGTCCCTGCTCGGGCTGACGTACGAACACTTCATCAAGGCGGTCGTTCTGCCACAGGGACAGTTCGCTCAGTTCCTCCACGACTCGAAGCCAGGTCAGCAGGGGTTGCTGAGAGAACTCCTGGACGTTCAGATCTATCTGAGAGTCAGAGGACTTGCGAACGAACGCAAGTTGCAAGCCGACACAATGCTCGCGGTACACCAGCACGAGATCGACCGCCTTGCCGACAAGGCCGGCTGTGACGACGCGGCCGCAGCGCGACGCGTGGCCATCCTCGAGCAGGTTCGAGACGCGATCGCCGGCGTCACGAAACAGATGACCCTTGTCGGCGAACAGGCGAAGGACGTAGACAGACAGATCGCCGAGGCGGACAGCGCGATGACGGCACTCGCCATCCGCCCTCCGAGCGGCGTCGGCGAGCTGCTCGAAAAGATCGCACAGGCCGATGCCGCTGTCGATTCGGCGAAAGCGGCTGCCGAGACGGCCGACCAGGCGCTGGGCGGTCACGAGGAGTCCATTGCCACCGTCCCAAGTCCCGAGGTGATCAAGCTGCAACTCGATCAGCAGGAAGAGCTCACAAAGCTGCTTCGTCGACGCGAGCAAGCCGCCGCGAAACTCGCGAAGGACACAACCCGCGTCGAACTGCGACGTCACGCTGTCGGAGAGGCCGAGAGGGCTCGTGCGGCGGCGACAGACGCATTGGAGCAGCTCAGACGGGCGCATGCAGCCCACGAACTGGCAGCCAACGTCAGCGTGGGTGAGCCGTGTCCCGTCTGTGGCGTTCCGATCGAGGCCTTTCCGGACGTGGAGCCGATTGTCGACCTGGAACAGGCGGCTGAAGAGGTCGAGCGCTGTACCTCCGCACTCGACACGGCACGAGAAGCACTCAGGGGGGCGGAGATCGGGTTGGCAGGATCGAAGACGACGGTCGACGAGATCGATGTCCAGATTGACTCCCTTCGAACCGAACTTCACGGAGTGCCCGGCACAGAAGAGCTGACCAAGACCCTGGACGCCGCAACACGAGCGCGGCAGCGGCTCGAGGAGCTGAAGCGAACTTCGCGCGCGGCAATGAAGTCACTGCAAGACGCCGAGCGTCATCGTGCAACGCTCGCCGAGGCGCGCGCCACGGCACTTGGGGAGTTTCATGCGAGGAGGGATCGAGTCGCGCATCTCGAGCCCCCCTCCGTCACAGACGATCTCGCAGTCGCGTGGGCCGACCTCACCGAGTGGGCCGCGGAGCGTGCCAAGGACGTAGAGGAGCGGCTGGCGGGACTTCGAAAGGATGCGGACCGTCTCACTGACGAGAGAGACCGCCTCACAAAGGAACTCGAAGCACACTCGGCGGATGTCGGACCGGACATGACTCCTGAGGAGGCGGTGTTCGCAGCGAAGAGCGAGCTCGATGCGATACGCGAGGCGAAGCTCAGGACGAAGGACGTCGCGGGAGAGATCACGAAAGAGAAGGAACGGAGCGACGTCGCCGCTGCGCTCAGCCGACACCTCCATCGGGATCGCTTCGAGTCGTGGATCCTCGAAGAGGCGCTGCTCGAGCTGACCGTCGGAGCCAACCAGCTCCTCGACGAGTTGTCGTCCAGTGCCTACTCGCTCGAGAACGGCAAGAGTGGCTTCACGGTCATCGACCATCGCAATGCCGACCAGCAGCGTTCCGTTCGCACGCTCTCGGGTGGCGAGACGTTTCTCGTGTCACTCGCGCTTGCTCTTTCACTCTCGGAGCAGCTCACCAGGATGTCACCCCAGGGGAAGCTCGAATCGATCTTGCTCGATGAAGGTTTCGGCGCACTCGACCAAGAGACGTTGGATGTGGTCGCGTCTGTCGTTCAGCAGCTCGGCGCCAAAGGGCTCACCGTCGGCCTCATCAGCCATGTGCCCGACCTCGCGGAACAAGTGCCGACCCGGTTCGTGGTCACCAAGGACGTGTCCGGCGCCCATGTGGAAAGGGTCGACGCTTGAAGTTCTCCGTCGAACCGTGGGCGCCCGAGTACGGGACGCCTTTGTCGCCGGAGCTCGACGAATCGGCCGCAAAGCTGGACGTGGACATCGAGGTGCCGGCTGGGGAGTGGAAACCGATCGGCCCGTCACTCGAACCGGTCTCGTCGCTGTTGTTCGTCGATGGGGTGCGGCGAATCGACGCGAACATCTGGATCGGTGATGATCAGCCGACGCTCGGCATCTGCGCCACCTACGCGGCCGGAGCGGTCCGCTCCGACGGGGAAGCGAAGCTCGTCGCCGCCGAGGTGCGCCGTGGTCTGTTCACCCCATCACCCGAGGCAGAGACGGTCGACACCCGTCACGGCAGCTACGAGGTTCGCGTCACCGCCGGTTCATCGAACGAGGACCTCTGGCTCGGTCTCCAGCAGCG
Organism: uncultured Acidimicrobiia bacterium; assembly: GCA_964383535.1. Classification (GTDB taxonomy): domain Bacteria; phylum Actinomycetota; class Acidimicrobiia; order Spongiisociales; family UBA4744; genus CAYLHS01. Next base: position 521 of record CAYLHS010000038.1, on the reverse strand, counting down.
AATGGGTGAGCTGGAGCGTGAGGTCTCGGCAAATCACCACGATGCCGAGCTTGTCGTCACGGACGGTCCGCTGCGAACGGGAAGGGAGGTCGATACCGTCGGGTACGTCAAGACGCACCATGTGCAGTATCTCCCGGCGGCGCTGATGGGGGTGCTCACGGGACTGCGGCCGGGCGAGCGGACCCCGCTGTTTCTCACAACGACGGCATGGAGCCGATTCTCGTGGTACCAGCGCCTCCCCGGAGGGGGCGGCGGTCCGCTCGGAGGTGTCGTTCGGTGCGAAGCGTCGGCCGACCAGGACGTCGCATCCGCGCGGGCCCTCGCCGATCGCGTCGCCGTGACCCTGCCCCGATTCGCCTCGGAACGCCACAAGGACCCGCGCGCCCCGCAGAACCTGTACCCGATCGGAGGGCTGGAGCGAGAACTGCGCAGGAGGCTCGGAGACCAGCACTTGCTGTACCGGGCATTGCAGGTAGCTTCCAACGGATAGGCGAGCTTCGCTCCTGGGGGAACTACGTTGG
>CAYLHS010000037.1:0-20461 GCA_964383535.1 uncultured Acidimicrobiia bacterium | reverse complement strand
TCTTTCGACAGGATGCCATTCCGAACGACCTTTCCCTCGCGCGTATCACCCGGTCCCAGATCGAGCGCGTCTTCGAGCATCTCCGGCATCCCGATCTCCCGACCGACTTCGACTAGCTCCGGGGATCGGTCTTGTGACCTACCCTCTACCCATGCGTGACTGCACCATCGTTCGGGTCTTCACCCGTGGAGGCACAGGGGGCAACCATCTTGGTGTTGTGACCGATCTGGAGGGGCTCGACACAGAGGGGATGCAACGGATCGCTGCGGACCTCGGATTCTCTGAGACCGCGTTCATCGAGCTGCAACCCGACGGCGTACCGTTGGTGAGGATCTTCACTCCTCAGATGGAACTCCCCTTTGCCGGGCACCCACTTGTCGGATCTGCTTGGGTCCTGGAGCACCTCGACGAGGCGCCCGTCATGCTTCGGTGTGGGATCGGCACGGTGGGAGTTCGCCGAGAGGGCGACATGGTTTGGGTGGAAGCACCGATGTCGGGCGAGGTCGTCGATGCAGACGACGTACCCGCCTACCTCGAGCGCAGCGGTATCCCGGGCGCCATCAACGCCGGCCGAGTGATGATGCCCAAGGAGTACGTGATTGGCCGACTCGGGAGCTTCGACCAGGTGGCGAACCTCAAACCCCGATTTGTGTCGGATGTATTCGGTGTCTACGTCTACGCGGGGGAGCGCGGCGACGTGCTCGCTCGTTTCTTTGCCACTGTCGCGGGTGTCGACGAGGACCCGGCGACCGGCAGCGCAGCCGTTGCCCTGGCAACACTGCTTTCGGCGAACGGGGAGACATCGGGTTCGCTCACGATTCGGCAGGGCGAGTCCATCGGCCATCCGTCGACGGTCCAGCTGAGATGGGCCGGCACCACCGCCTCGATCGGGGGCACGGTCGTCATGGACGAGGTGCGTCGGCTCGATTGGTGATTCTCGCAACTCTGCTCAGAGCTGGCAGAACATATTCCTGCCAGCAGTGAGCAGACTGAGGTTTGTAGCCCTGCCATCATCAGACCATGACCGAGGCCGTGGTTTTCGACCTGTTCCACACGTTGATCGACAGCGTGGTCCCTGATGGGTATGACCCTGTGACGCTGATATCCCGTTGTGCCGGCCTCGACCGGGGTGACTTCGAGGCGTTCTGGTCGGCCACATATCGCGAGAGGGAAACCACGCCGATCGATGTTGTCGACCTCGTCGATCGATTCTCCGACGGAAGGCTGACGGTGTTGCAGCGTTCCGAGATCGACCGGATCCTCGGCCACTACCGGGACCTCGCTGTGATGACACCCGAACCTGGGGCGGTCGCCCTGGTCGAAGCCATGTCACAGGAGACCGGGCTTGGCCTGCTGTCGAACGCGTACGAGAGGGAGGTTCGCGCCTGGTCACGATCTCCGCTGGCGCCGTTCTTCGATGTCGCCGTGTTCTCCTACGAGGTCGGCGCGATGAAGCCCGACCTGCGTATGTACCACTCCATTCTGCGTGAGCTGGATATTGAGGCGCCCCAGGCCGTGTTCGTAGGAAACGGCGCTTCAGGCGAACTCGTCGGCGCCCGCGATGCCGGTTTTGGTCGGGTCGTCCACTGCAACATCTTCGACCGCATGAATGGGCTTGCGACGAAGGCCGAGCAAGCCGAACGGGCATCGCAGGCAGATGCCTCCGTGGAATCGTTCGATGAACTCGCCGGGGCTCTGGCTCTCCCAGAAGGAGCACTTCGCTCGCCAAGCGTCTCCACGACACACGTGGTTGCAGGGATCCTGCGCAGGGATGACAAGGTACTCCTTGGCCATCGACGCCCTGATGGTGACTGGTACCCGAACGTGTGGGATCTGCCAGGCGGCCATGTGAAACCGGGAGAGTCGCGCCCCGAAGCGCTCCGCAGGGAACTCGCCGAGGAACTCGGGATTGATGCCAGGCCTGCCGACGTTCCGTGGGACATCCTGAGGATCGACGACGTCAGGCTGGACTTGTTCCTGATCGACACCTGGCAGGGCGAACCGGCCAACGGCGCTCCCGACGAGCACGACGATCTTCGGTGGGTGGGACCGAGCGAGCTTGGTTCGATCGAGTTGGCCCATCCATCCTATGTCCACATTCTCGCGGCGGTCCTCAGGAATTGAGCATCCGGAAACACGGCTGATCCGCGAGGATCGGTGCATGAGCCGCTACACGGACTACGACCTCTTCGCCGATGTCTACAGCCGACACTGGGGTGGGTTTGCGACGCGGGTGGTCCCTGTGTTGGACCGGCTCGTGCTCGAACAGCTCGAGCCCGGCTCGACCATCCTCGACCTTTGCTGTGGGACGGGACAGCTCGCCGCCACGTTGACAAGCCGAGGCTTCGAGGTCATAGGGATCGACGGGTCGGCATCCATGATCGATCACGCCCGATCCAACGCACCGGACGCGCGGTTCGTTGTCTCGGATGCTCGAGACTTCGAACTCGAGGAACCGGTCGATGTCGTGTTGTCGACGTTCGACAGTCTCAATCACCTGATGACCAGAGCCGACCTTGAGCGGACATTCCGGCGTGTCGCCGCCGCGCTCAAGCCTGGCGGTGTGTTCGTGTTCGACCTGAACATGGAGGAGGGGTTTCGGGCACGGTGGAGGGGCTCTTTCGGCATTTCGGGCGACGAAGAGGTTGTGGTCGGCAGGCTGAGCTATGACCGGGCCCGGGCGATGGGTACCTACGAGGTCACCGTCATGACGCTGGACGGAACGACGTGGCGACGCTCCGATGTCTCATTGAGCCAGTGCAGCTATCCGGAGGGCGACATCAGGGCAGCGCTGTCAGAGGCAGGGTTCATCGATATCGCAGTGTTCGAGAGTGGAGATCTCGGCCGGACCGAGGTCGGGCGCTCGTTCTTCTACTGTCGCACTTCGTCGGCTTGAGGCGGCCGGTTCACCTACTCATCTTCCCGAGGCTGTCGAGACAGATCGACAGAGCCGAACGGAGCCGGCGTCTGTCCGTCTCGCTGAGTCCTTCGACCATCCCGGAGTCCACGCGCGCAGCGATCGCTTCGCCCCTCCTGGCAAGCGCTCGTCCTTCCGGGGTGAGCGCGGCGAGCAGCCGTCTCCGATTGGCGGGGTCTTCGCTCCGTTCGACCCATCCGGCGGTCTCAAATGCGTTCACGATCCGAATCATCGTCTGTGGTGTGACGAAACAGCGGTCGGCGAGTGCTGCGTTGGTCAGTCCGGGTTCTTCTGCCAGGGCATGCAGGGCGGCGTACTGGGCCATTGAGAGTCCGACCTTGCCAAGCTCCATGTCCATGACTCTCCGGAGAGACGACTGGACCCGCTTCACGAGATACCCGAGTGGCGCTTTTGTGGATGCCATGTTGAGAGTATAAGCATGTTGACATACTTGCCGAAGGTGCATAGAGTTATATCAGCAAGCTGATACGGAGGAACAAGTGGCACGTCTGGTCGGTCCCGACTTCATCGCTCTTCAGGTCAGTGATCTCGAGACATCGAAGCGGTTCTACGTCGATGTCCTCGGTCTCGAGGCACTGCAGGCGTCACCGCCGGCCGCTGTGTTGTTCGACACCGAGCCGATTCCGTTCGCGGTTCGAGAGCCATTGGTCGACCTGGAGGCCAGTAGCCGACTTGGCTGGGGCGTCTCGCTCTGGATGAACTGCGAAGACGTCGATGGCCTCCATGGCCGTATCGTCGACGCCGGCGCTGCGGTCACCCAGCCTCTGAGCGATGGTCCGTTTGGCCGCCAGTTCGCGTTCTTGGACCCTGATGGCTACCAGATCATCGCACACCAGAACTCATGAATGGCTTTGAGCTCGAGGTTGCGGGACCGTTCGACCTGGAGGCCGCGGCGAGGTTCTTGGAGGGGTGGCCGCCCACCGCCCAGGAGGTCGACCATCGGAAATCGCTCCGCTGGTCGGCTTGCATCGAAGGGACCTGGGCACCGATCTCGGTCGAAGTCCTGCAAGAGGGCAGCACGGTGCTGTGTGAGTACGAGGGGACGGCGACGGTCGAAGAGGTCGCTGCCCACGTCTCGCGCGTTCTCTCGGTCGACGTCGATGGCAGCGGGCTCGAGGAGGTCGCTTCCAGAGACTCCGTTGCAGGCGAGCTGATCCGAATGGCGTGGGGGCTGCGTCCTGTCTGTTTCTGGACTCCTTACGAAGCCGCAGCGTGGGGGGTGATGTCCCAGCGGACATCGATGGCGGAGGCGTCCATAGTGAAACAACGTATCGCACGGGAGCACGGTGAACCAACGGCGTATCGAGAGACGTTCCCAAGCCCACTTCGCTTGTTGACCCTGGAACGGTTCTCAGGGCTCCCGCCAGTCAAGATCAACCGGCTCCGCGCGATTGCCCAAGCAGCACTCGATGGCCGTCTCGATGCCTCCCACCTCCGATCACTCGAAGTGTCGACGGCGATCGAAGACCTCCAGGAGATCGAAGGGGTTGGTCCGTTCACCGCTGAGCTGGTCCTCGTCAGGGGAGCGGGTCATCCCGACGTGTTCCCCCTCCACGAACGCCGTCTTCACGCAGCCATGCGACTCGCGTACGGGCGTGGCGATGCTGATGTCGAGGAGCTCGCGAAGCTTGCACAGGCTTGGGCGCCGTACCGCTCCTGGGTCTCGTTCCTGTTTCGCTCGAAAGCTGCACAGAACGGGTGAGAGACCGAGTGGGGACATCCGAGTCTTCAGGCCATTGGTTCGGAGATGTCGAGTAGGGGACGCTGCATCGTTCGATGCCGCTCAGGTCAGCGGCGGCGGCCCACCACCCAGGCGGCGAGCGTCCACGACAGCACGGTCCAGATGCCGAGGACCAGCCACGAGATGCCGACGGAATCGGCGAGACCGGTGCTGAGTCCGGCTCGGATCACGTTGGCCATGTGATAGAAAGGCAACACTCGCTGTACCGCCGCCCACCAAGCTGGGAACCGATCGATCTGCACAACGATCGGCGAGAACAGCAGCACCATGAACACGATCATGTTGGTGATCAGATTGGTGATCCGAGGCTCGGGTATGGCGTGCGCGAACGCAAACCCGACAGACGTCGCCATCAGCGAGGTGAGCACGATCGCCGGCACGACAGCCCACGAGACGTGGAGTGTGACGTCGTAGTGAAGGTGGGCGATCAGCAACGAGATGATCGTTCCTGGGATGGCGAGCGTCGTATACAGGATGAAGGTGGCGGTGGCCGATGCCATGCGAGGCACCGGCAGCGACCAGACGAAGTCGTAGGTGCCGCGGATCTTGTGGTCCATGATCGCATTCGGAACCAGTACGAACCCCACCGGGATCAGGGCAAGTGCCGGTATTCCGGTCACGATGAACGTCCTCACGGTTTCGGGGACAACCCCGAAGTAGAAGCCGTACATGAAAGCCATTCCGCCGCCCATCAGGATCTGGATGACGAGGGCAATGCTGAGGAAGGAGCGCATGTTCACGAACTCGAACCTGATCATGTTCCAGCATGAGGCGAACCAGTAGCTGGGCCCTGCGCGGACCTCGGCGGTCGCTGTTGTTGTCTCGGTGGCCATCGTCACTTCCGCCTCCTCAAGACCAGAGCAGTGATCGCTGCCGCCGCCAAGGACCAGATGCCGAGTACGAGGTAGGAGTGTCCGACGTCGGTGACGAGACCGCTGACGAGAGAACTCCGAACCACATCGGCCATGTGAACGAATGGGAGGTACTGGTGAACGGTTGCGAGCCACGCCGGCAGGTTCCCGGCGGGGTAGGCGATCGGCGCGAAGCCGAAGATGACGAAGATCAGGACTTGGGAGACCAGGAACGTCACTTCCGGCTTGGGAATGGCGTGTGATAGCGCATAGCCGATGAGGGTCCCGGTGATGAGCGTGATCAGCACGGCGGGAATCACCATTGGGCTGATGTCGAAATGGACGTGATAGCGGAGCGCGCCCGCCAGCAGCGCTGCAAGCATTCCCGGGATGGCGATCACCGTGTTCAACGCCACCCACGCGGCCGCTGCCGCGCTGCGCGGAACCGGCAGGGACCACATGTAGTCGTATGAGCCTTCGATCTTCTGCTGGGCGACCAGTTGGGGGCCAACCGACGTTCCCACCATGATCAGTGACACGACGGCGGCACCAGTGACCAGGTACGCCGCGATGGTTGGTGGCAGTGACGGCATGAGCAGGCCGAACCCCAGCACGAGACCGGCGCCAGACAGGGCCTGAGCGAGCACCAGCAGCGGCAGGATGAGCCGCGTGTTGGTCAACTCCCAGCGCAGCATCGCCCCGTACGACCACAGCCAATAGGAGAGACCGCTGCGCTTCGCGGGGAGGACGCCTGGCGCTACGAGAGCTTCCGTGGTCATAGATCGAACTCCGCTGCCGAGGCATGGCCGGTCAGACGCACGTACACGTCCTCGAGCGTGATGGCGCCGATCGCGTACTCATCGGCAGTGCCGGCAACCATTTGATCGCGTGCCCACGCGATCCCGGTTGCGGCGGCGCTCTCGTCGATGACGGTGATCAGGTTGTTGCCTGCCCTGGTGTCTCTGATCACGAACTCGGGCAGGGGTGGCGTCTCCGCACCAGGGCTGAGCATCAGCTGGAGGCGGACATGACCCCGATCGTTCGTCTTCAGCGAAGAAGGTGTGCCCGACGCGACGAGTCTTCCTTCGTCGATGATGGCGAGACGATCTACAGACTTCTCGGCCTCCATGACATTGTGTGTCACCAAGAATACGGCGACTCCGTCTTGGGCCAGGTTGCGAATCTGTTGCCACATCAGACGTCTCCGCAGCGGATCCACGTCGTTCGTGGGCTCGTCGAGGATGACCACTTTGCCCGGCCAGACCGTCGTCATGATGAAGCCGACCAGCCGACGAACGCCTCCCGACATCTTGGTGCCCAGAGTGTTCCGCCACTCCTCGATCTCGAGTGCAGTGATCATCTCGTTGGCTCTGCGGAGCACCTGATCCCGAGGTCCGCCGCGTATCGCCCCGGAGATGATGATGGCCTCCTGAGCCTTGAAGGAATCGATCGGCATCTGGGCCTGGGGGAGGTAGGAGCAGAGCTGGCGAGCGACGTCGGGGTCGTCGACGAGGTCGTACGGGCCCAACGTGATCGAACCCGACGTGGGTTTGAGCAACCCGATGACCTGCTTGACCAACGTGGTCTTCCCGGCACCGTTTGGACCGAGGAGGCCGAACACCTCTCCCGGGTGAACCTCGATCGAGATGTCGTCGTTGGCCAGCGTCTTTCCGCCGTTGTAGCTCTTCGTGACGTCGGTGGCTCGAAATGACCACGGCCCGTCGAGTGGTTCACCGATCACGTTGAAGCCCTTTCAGGATCGACATCTGTATGACATCAGAATGATGTCATACAGATGTCAAGATGTCAAACGGGCAGAACGGTCTTGGCTTGGCTCGGTCCCTTTCGAGTGCGCCCCCCCGGCCACGGCCCGTGGGAGTATCAGTCCACGACCGCTCGGCGAATATCGCGCATGGCAGCGGCAAGGGCCTTGGCGCGATCGCTTCCCAGCGTCTCGAATACGAGATGCCGAACCTGATCCAAGTGGTCGACCGAAGCGTCGCGAATCAGCACCACACCAGGCTCGGTCAGGGTGACTTCGACGCCGCGTCCATCGGTTGTGCTCCGGGATCTTCGGACAAGCCCATCCCGTTCAAAACGCGTGACAGCATGGGTGAGCCTGCTGGGGGAGTAGCCGATGTCGGAAGCCAGATCCGACATCCGCAGTGTTCGATTGGTGGCGCGATGTAGGCGGCTCAGGATTTCGTAGTCATCGTGGCTGATACCGGCGTTGGTCCTGAGTTCCTGGTCGAGCGCATTGAGTAGTGACCGCATTCCTTCGATCACCCTCAGCCAACTCCGCAGCTCTGCTCTGCTCAACATAGACGGGCCTATCCGGGATAATTGAATCTTCAAGTACATTGTAGTGGTCAGAAGGAGCAGAAATGCCGATCCACAGATTGAATCATGCAGTGCTGTACGTGCGAGATGCGGACGCATCTGCCGAGTTCTACTCGAGCGTGCTGGGGTTCCGGCGCCTTCCATTCGAGTTCCCGGGAGCGGTGTTCATGCAGGCGCAGGACTCGCACAACGACCACGACCTCGGGCTCTTCTCCATCGGGAGCGGCGCTGCCGCGTCGCCGGCCGGCCGCGGCTCCGTGGGCCTCTATCACCTGGCATGGGAGGTCGACACGCTCACCGATCTTGCCGAGATCGCCACGCGACTCATCGAAAGCGATGCGCTCGTCGGTGCCACAGACCACGGAACGACCAAGGCGTTGTATGGACGCGACCCGGACGGGCTCGAGTTCGAGGTGTGCTGGCTCGTGCCCGCCGACCTCGTCCCTGAGGGGTCCACACCGACCTCCCAACGGCTCGACCTCGATGCCGAGATCGCCCGCTACGGCGCCGACACGCGCGGAGGCATTGGGGTCAGCCGCGTGGCAGCCCGATGAGCGATGCGCTCTGTCACAGGCGAAGATGTTTCCGCACATAGGTGCTCAGCCGGGCGCGACAGCGCCAACCTCCGAGTGCCCAGCAGGTGGTCTCGACCTGCCGCATGATCGGTGGCGAAGACCGCCGTAGTCGTCTGTGAGCCGACCGTCCTGATCGATCTACTCCACCGCCGACTCATAGCTGTCGCATACGCACTTGGGCACGGTGCATCGCTCGTCTCGGTGGTGTTCCCGCCGTGGGTGACCACATCGCGTGCAACGCCTTCGCAAGCCATCGACGCGTCTGATGTTCTTGGCTGACACGTTCACCTCCCGGCTCACGGCTCTGTGCCGTCCTCGGGCGCCTCGATGCCCAGTTCGTCGAAGATCCGTCGACGCCCTAGTGCGTAGGCTGCATCGGAGACTCCACCTTCGGCATGTCGTTCGCTCAGCAATCGGAACTCGGTCATGAGGCGAGCCTCTTGGTCTCCGTCAAGGCTCTGGGCTTCGGCCGCCAGCGTTTCGCGTCTGAGACGCTTGGCCTCCTTGCGCTCGGTGCGGGCCTTCTCTCGCTGACGCTTGCCCATCGCCTCTCGTGCGCGGGTCATCTCGACGAGTGGAGGGTCAGGGCGACAGCGTTTCCGCAACCTTCCCGGATGAGAAGCACTACCTGCGGGCCGTGCGGGGCCTGGCCTCGTTGACGGTCAGGCGCCGGCCGTTCCAGTCGTAGCCGTCGAGACGCTCGATGGCCTTGGCAGCCTGCGCGGCATCGGTCAATTCGATGAACCCGAAACCTCGCGACCTGCCGGTCTCGCGGTCGGTGATGACATTCGCCGATTCGATGCTGCCGTAGTCGGCAAAGAGCGATCGGAGGTCGCTTTCGCGCGCGTCGAATGGGAGATTCCCTACGTAAATGTTCATGGATGTTCCTCTCCGTGGTGGGAAACGCTCTCGTTTCCTCCTGTGTAGTTGTTCCGGACCGACTCCGCCGCAGTCCAGTCCGAAGAAGGAGAGAGTGAGTCGCCGCCGAAGCAGCTGTCAACAGTGTACCAGACTCGGTCAGGGTGCAATGTGGTCCTGTGGCCGGGGTTCTGGATCGGGGTCCGATGAGCTGGGCCGGGGGCTCGTCTTCGCATCCCACGGGCAGCGCCCTGATGATCGAACCGTCGGGTCTGGAGAGCCGGGGACTATCCCCCGCTCTTGCTGCGCCGGAACATGGTCCGGATAGCCGAATTGTGGCGGATGTTTCCGAACCGCCGCCACTGCCGTTTGCGATCGACCTTGATCTTGGTCGTGGTCGCCTCTCCCGGTGCGCCCAGGTACTCGGCGAGCGACCGGAGGGTGTGTTGCCACATCCGATCTTCCTGCCGATTGCCGCCGAACATGAACCCGAGTTCGTACACGGGATCGTTGGCCCTGAGCAACGCAAGCACCTGAGCGTGGGTGACACCATCCTCCTCGTCCGCGCTGAAGGTGATCCAGCCTGCGAACGGGTGACCCTCGGGGGTCATGTACGTGAAGGAGACGTCATCCGCGTACAGCACCATCACTCCGGTCGAGAGGCGGACGGGACCCGATGCTCCCTTGATCAAGCCGATTTCGCCGGGCTTGATCCCGGCGATCGGTGCGTAGAACTTGTTGTACGTTGGCCAGAACCGACCGTACTCGGCCTTCCACGTGGAGATCACTTCTTCGGGCGTGTGTCCTGGCACCGGGATCCGGTACGTCTTCTGCCACATCTGTCCGAATCCTTGGAGTGGACTCATGAGCCGCCGTCCCGCGACGGTATCGGAGCGAGCTCCCTCGGGGAGACCTTCCGATGCGAAATGCTCGACGTGGTCCGCCCAGTTACCCTTGTCTCTTGGTTCAGTCATGAGCGTTCCTTTCAGGCGGCGACCGCCGCCTCTTCGGATTCGAACACGGCGATGGCCTCATCGAGCCGTGTGAGGGACAGGATCTGGCGATAGTGGTCGCTGAGGCCGCACGCTCGCAGTGTCTGGCTGTTGCGCTTGGCTCTGATCAACATCGTGACCAGGAGGCCGATCCCGGAGCTGTTCATGTAGTCCAGCCCGGAGAAGTTCAAGACGACGATCCTTGAACCCTCTGTCCGAGAATGCGCATCCTTCAGCACGGCCTCGGACGCAGCGGTGATCTCGCCGACGATGTCGATGATCGTCACCTCGGGTGCCGCTGATCGAGTGCCAAATGAGTTGGTGGCTGTGTCCATGTGCTTGTGTTCCTCCTTCACGTCTGTGCAGGGTCCTCGATGGTCAGAAAATCCGACAGCCGGGTGATGTCGAAGATCTCCCGGTAGTGGTCGGTGAGCCCTCTGGCGATCACCGGTCGGTGCGCCGCTCTTGCCTTGGCGAGCAGCGAGACAATCAGCGCAATGCCGGTGGAGTTGATGAAGTCGGTGTCGGAGAAGTCGATCACGATCGACCCGGTCCCACCCTCGATCTGCGCATAGGCGGCTTCGAATCCGGACGCAGCTGTCGAGTTGATGTCGCCGTGCAGGACCAGCACCGCGTCGTCCTCACTCGATTGCACATCCCATGAAAAGGTTGTTGTGGTCATGTCTTGGCCTCCAATCTCATGACCAGCTCGACGACATTCCCGTCGTCGGTCTGTGAAGTGATGACCTCATCGACGAGCCGTTCGATGAGAAACAAGCCCCACCCTCGTGGGGTGTCCAGGCCCTCGAGCTTCGCTTCGAGGTCAGGCTCCTTGACCGCGGTGAGGGGGGCCGGCGATGTGCCCTTGTCTGCTATCGACACGTGCACCGCCCCGTCGTTGACGGCGACGAACACGGAGACGGTCAGTTCCGGCCGGTTCTTGTTGCCATGTTCGATCGCGTTCATGGCTGCTTCCGCTACGGCGCTGCCCAATCGCTGAAGCCGGTCAGGCTGCATCCCGACCGACGCCACCATCTCGAGAACCCGATCCATCACGACGCGTTCGCTGCCCGGAACGCTGGGTATTTCGAACGATCCGAGGTCGGTGACACCGCTGAACGTGGCGGCGCTGCTGCGCGCGGACGACGTATGCCGGACAACCACGAGCGTGACATCGTCTTCCTGCTCGACACCCTGGCTGAAGCGGTCGAGGTCGGTCAGGATGGACTTGAGAAGGTCGGTGTCGGAGTATGAGTGTTCCAGCAACTCGCGAAGCCGGCCGAAGCCGTACATCTCCCTCTCCGGGTTGTGTGCCTCGGTGAGACCATCGGATGACAGCAGCAGCGCCGTACCGGGTTCGATCGTCGCCTCGACGACGTCGTACTGCATGTCAGGCATCAGACCGAGCGGCATGCCGGTTGCGCGCAGCTCGGTCACGCCGTCGGAGGAACTCGCGTAGGGCAGGTTGTGACCTGCGTTGGAGAACCGGAGTGTGCTGGTGTCAGGGTCGAGTACAGCGCAGAGGCACGTGACGAACATGTTGGGCGGGATGTCGACAATCAGCGCTTCGTTCGTCGTCGCAAGGATCGCTCCTGGATCGCTGTGCTGCTGAGTTGCAGACCGGAGAATCGACCGGCAGCTCGCCATGACGAGCGCGGCCGGTACGCCGTGGCCGGTGACATCGCCGATCAGAATCACGTACCGGCCGTCCTCGAGGGGAACGAAGTCGTAGAAGTCGCCGCCGACCGCCTGAGCCGGGCGGTAGTAGGCGTCGATCTCCCAACCGGGTATCTCGGGAAGGGTCTTCGGGAGAAGCGTCTGCTGGATGAGGGCCGCAACCTCGAGTTCGTGTGCGATTCGCTCACGTTCCTCGGCTTCCGCTTGTTGCTCGGCAACGAGCTGAGCAAGGCGAATAGCGGGAGCGACTTGCGATGCCAGTCCGGCGAGCAGCTTTCGGTCGTCCGTCGAGTAGGGCTGGTCGGACAGGCGTCGGCCGAGGTTGATCGTGCCGACCAGTTCACCCTGACTGATGAGCGGGACAACCAACATGACCTGAGCCTCTTTGAGTGCGCGGAGGGCAGGGGAATCGAGATCGACCTTGTCCAGTTCGACAGGGCCTGCGGCGGCCAGCAGATAGGCCGCGAGGGGGTCGTTGTCGGTTATCTCGGTGGGTTCGGAGAAGGAGGTGATCACCGTCGCCTCCTGTGGTGCCGAGGGCTTCTCTGTCCTGGATCTGCGCCGGAAAGGATTCATGTCCACACCGTTCTACGGCTGCGTCGTTCCGAGATCGTTACGGAGTCCAAGCCCTGTTCGGGTGCCGAGCGTTACGAGATCGTTTCGCTGTCACGGTAGGTTCGCTTCTAGCCGCACGACGAGGGTTACGATGCGGGGACGCCTCGGGAGTAGTAGCGGGATGTCGTTGCATGTGGAATTGATCGGGCCGCCGGTGGTCACCGTCGATGGAGAACCGTTGATCGTCGATACCCGCAAGGCCACAGCTCTGTTGGCGTACCTGGCGGCCGGCGAACGGCAGCGACGCCGAGATCACCTTGCCGCGATGCTGTGGCCCGACTCTTCCGAGGAACGTGCAAGGGCAGCGCTGAGGCGAACGCTGGCGGCGCTGCGGTCTGGGCTCGGAGGACGGTGGGTCGAGGCAGATCGGGAGACCGTCACGCTCAGCGGAGATGCGCTCAGTGTGGACGTGGATCGTCTGGCAGTGGTCGCCGACTCGATGCATGAACACGGTCACTCTGCCGACGAGGTCTGCGATTCCTGTATTCCACTGCTTCGTCAGGGGCTTCGGACGATTCGCGGCGAGTTCATGGAGGGGTTTCACGTCAACGGATCGTTCGCATTCGATGACTGGGTTCAGGGCACTTCGGATCGGATCAGGGCCACGGGGGCGATGCTCATGGATCGACTCGCCGATGCCGAGACTGCCCGCGGTGACTTCGACTCGGCAACGGTGACCCTTCGCCGTCGACTTCGACTGGATCCACTTCACGAACCCACCTATCGACGCCTCATGCTCCTTCGGGCGTGGACCGGTGACCGGGCCGGCAGCTTGGAGGTGTATCGCGAGTGTGTCGGCACGCTTCAGGCCGAGCTTGGCGTGAGTCCACTCGAGGAGACCACAGAGCTCTACGAGGCGATCCTCGACGAGGATCTGCCGCGGGCACCGAGTCGGCTCAGGGAAACGAGAGTGGTGCCGGCAGCGACCCCGGCTTCACCACCCGAACTCGCGGGCCGAGCCGATGAGTGGGAACGCCTGCGGCGCGCTGTCGAGCGTGGCTTCCACGTTGCCGTGAAGGGAGTCACTGGTATCGGCAGGACCCGCCTCCTGGATGAGCTTGCCGAATCACTTGCGGCAGAGCACAGGCCCGCGCTCGTTGCCAGGGCACGGCCCTCATCTCGGGACATAGGTTTCGGACTCCTACAGGAACTGCTGAAGCAAGCGCTGAGACTGGTCGATGCCGACGACCTGCCGCAGTGGACGAAGTCGGAAATCGGCCGCTTGGTCCCTGATCGCTTCACGCCTGCATCTGGAGCAGACCCGACGGAGGGCCGTCGTCTGGTGGATGCCGCCGTCAGACTGCTCGGTGCCACCCACGCCGTGGTCATCATCGACGACGCCCAGTGGTGTGACGGGGCTTCCGCCCAAGTGCTTGCGAGGGCGGTCGACGAGCTACGAAGCTCGATTGTGGTCGCCTTCAGAAGCGATGAAGTGATGTCCAACAACGAGTTGGTGGACACGTTCGAGATGCCACGGGGCCGGCCGATCGAGTTGATCGAACTCGGCCCACTCGACCGGCCGGCGGTCGAGGCACTTGCAGCCGGCAGAGAGGGTGTCGACCTCGAGAGCCTCTACCGGGTGACGGCCGGAGTTCCGCTGTTCGTCGTTGCCTTTCTCGATGCCGGTCCCGATCCCGAAGGGGACATCCCACCCCAAGTCAGGTCGCTGTTGCTTCGCAGGGTGGATGAGCTTCCGACTCTGCCGAGGCAGGTTCTGACGGCAGTCGCTGTGATCGGCAGACCCGCGTCCTTCGATCTCATCAGAGACGTGAGCGGTCGCAGCGAGACGGAAGTCCTCGACGCCGTGGATGTGCTACTCGATAGGCGCATGCTGCGGGAAGGTCATGATTCCGGTGATGTCGAGATCGAACATCCCCTCCTTGCCGACACCGTTATCGAGAGTGCCACTCAGGTTCGTCGCAAGATCCTTCATCGGAGAATCGCTGAGACGCTTGCCCATTCGTCTGTGTCAAGCGAACTCGCAGCGACATTCGAGATAGCGCATCACTTCAACGCGGCGGACGAGCAGCCCCGCTCTTCCGACTGGTACGTGAGGGCGGGCGAGGCAGCACGGGAGGTCTACGCCCACGAGGAGGCAGAGCAAGCGTTCAGAGCAGCTCTTGCGAACGGTCACGTCGACGAGAGCCGGATGCATGGGGAGATCGGCGATTTGGCGGTGTTCGATGGTCGATTCGCCGAGGCACTCGTTGAGTACGAGACGGCGGCGCGGCTGTCGACAGGGTCCCGGCTTGCGCTCATCGAGCATCGGCTCGGCGACCTGCACCGGCGACTCGGGAGGTGGGAGGCAGCGCACTACCACTTCTCTCTCGCCGAAGCCGATCACCCGAAGCGGACTGCCTTGTATGCGGATTGGAGTCTCCTCGCGTGGCGTGAAGGAGACGCGAGGCGTGCTCTCGAGCTCGCCGGTCGATCGTTGGAGGAGGCCGTTGAGGACGATGAACGGTCGCGTGCTCACAACGTGTTGGGGATCGTCATTTCGGACGACGTCGATGCCAGGACGCATCTCGAAGAGGCCGCGGCTGCCGCCGGAGACGATCCTCACCTCCGAATGGCAGCCCTCAACAATCTCAGCGATCGCGTCGGAAGGGCCGGGGATCTCGATACGGCGCTTGCTCTTGCACGAGAGGCCTTGACGCTTGCCGTCGATGTTGGCGACCGGCACCGGCAGGCGGCCTTGCACGACCGCTTGGCCGGCCTCCACAAAGCTGCCGGGGAGCTGCAGGAGTCTCAGGCAGAGTCGTTGGAGGCCATCGAGATCTTCGCGAGCCTGACCGGACCAGATGCCTGGGAACCGGAACTCTGGCGGCTGGTGCAGTGGTGAGGGGCACCGCACATGTGGTAGGTGCCGGCCCCAACGGGCTTGCGGCGGCAATTGTCCTGCGACAAGCGGGCTGGTCGGTGACCGTTCTCGAACGTGCAGAGACGATAGGTGGCGCTGCACGGTCCGAAGCAGTCACTATGCCCGGATTCATCCACGACATCGGTGCCGGTGTCCATCCGTTTGGCGCGGCCTCACCTTTCTTCCGGTCGCTTCCGCTGGGCGAGCACGGGCTCGAGTGGGCTCAGCCCGATATCCCCCTTGCCCACCCTCTCGACGGCGGTCGGGCCGCAGTCATGTACCGATCGCTAGACGAGACCATCGAGGGTCTTGGCGAGGATGGAAGCGTCTATCGACGTCTGGTCGGTCAGGTCGTTGAGCACTGGGCCGATCTCGAACCGTTCATTCTCGGCCCGCTGGCTCAGATTCCTCGGCATCCTGTGCGACTCGGCGTGTTCGGTCTCACCGCACTGCAACCGGTCTCTTGGGTGTTGCGCGGGGTCCGCACCGAATCGGCGCGGGCACTGTTCGCCGGCCTCGCCGCTCATGCGCCGATGCCTCAGGACCGGTTTGCCAACACGGCGGTCGGAGCGGCACTCGCAGCGTGCGCTCACCGTGACGGATGGCCCGTCGCTCACGGGGGCTCCCAGTCCATCGTCGACAGCCTCGCCTCCTACCTCCTTTCGATTGGTGGGGAGATCGTGACGAATCACGAGGTTGCCGACCTGTCCGGTTTCGAGGGAACAGTGCTGTTCGACACCGGGCCGAGAGCCGTTGCCCGCATTGCCGGCAACCGCCTTCCAGACCGGCTTCGTCGGCGTTTCGCCACCTACGAGCACGGTCCCGGGATCTTCAAGACCGACTTCGCCCTGGCAGGACCGATCCCATGGGAGTCGGAGCCGTGCCGGCGTGCAGGCACGCTTCACATCGGCGGATTGGCAGAGGAGATCGCCGCCGCAGAGCGGGCCGTCTGGGAGGGTCGCCCACCAGAACGACCCTTCATCGTTGCTGCCCAGCCGACGGTTGCCGACCCGAGTCGCGCCCCGAAGGGTCGACATGTGCTCTGGGCGTACTGCCGGGTACCGAACGGTTCCGAGGTCGACATGGCGGACGCCATCGAACGTCAGATCGAGCGATTCGCACCCGGCTTCCGTGATCTCATCCTCGACCGCCACGTCATGTTCCCGATCGAGCTGGAGCGATGGAATCCGAATCTGGTCGGTGGGGACATCGCCGGGGGCCGCACCGATCGATTGAGAACGGTCTTTCGGCCGAGACCCGCGATCGATCCCTACCGACTGGCTGACGGCTTGTATCTGTGCTCGTCGTCGGCCCCGCCGGGACCGGGTGTCCACGGCATGGCGGGTTTCCACGCCGCGCAGTCCGTACTTCGGCACGCCTAGACGGTGTTGCCGCTACGGCTGCCTGGTCCAGACGGTGACTGATTCGGGTTGAAGTGTCGTCGCGAGGACTCCAGAGACGTCGGTAACGACGTCGGTGATGGCGGTTCGTTCTCCGAGGCGACGGCCGAGGTCGTCGAGTTGGTGTTCCATGTCGTAGCGGGTGCGGTTGAAACGCCTGTCGATCACGGTCTGGATGCGTTTGCGTGCTGGGTTGAAGACGGTGGCTGCGGCGAGGGTGGAGCCCGCGATGATGAGGTCGCTCGATTCGCCGAGGAGACGTGGGAGCAGGATGACCGGGATGGCATAGACGGCAGCGACCAGAACCGCGAGCAGACCGTAGCTTGCGGTGCGTCGAACGAGCTTGTCGACCCCGTACAGGCCGTGGCGAACGACCGCGTAGGCGAACACGATCGGGAGTGCAGTCCAGCCGACCAATGCTCCCAACCAGGCAATGTCGCCGACGAATGCCGTCAGACTGATCCCCACCACGAGACCAGTCACCAGCAGAACGAATGCATACAGAATCAGGGTGTAGCGCCGACGCTCCTCACCTTCGGCATGGCGCTGGCGACGCCACAGCCACACCACGCACCCGACAAGGATCAGGAAGACCGGGATATACGCGAGGTCGCTGACGATTGTCGGTAGGAACCGAACGCCAAGGGGATTGACAAACGAAACCTGAGTGTTCTCCCAGGTGGTGCCTTCCACAGGGCTGGTCAAGGCCGACAGTACGGTCAGCGTCGCCATCGTGCCGATGATCCTGTGTCCGATCCGCCGATCCGGTTGGGATCGGTGGGACAGTCCATCGGGGAAGGCGACCAGCACCGCGGCCACGATCGCGTAGAGGTACTTCCCTCCCCAGCTGCTGATCCACGTGAGCCACGGGTACCAGACCGGATCGAGCCTCGACGCAGTGGGTGTGATGCTGGTGGTGGCGAGTCCAAGACTGAGCAGGATGAGCAGCCAACCGATCTGATGCCACGGTCGTTTCGCCATCACAACGAGACCAGGGATGATGTACCAGATGGACGTGGTGTTGAAGATGGCACCGACGGTGACGGGTTGGTTGTCGAAGAGAAACGGGATGAGCGCGACGAAGATCGCTGCCGTCACCAGCAGCACGAGCCCGATCCAACGTAGAAGCTTCATTCCAACCTCAGATTCTGTCTTGTCGGCGTGACGGGATCGTTACGGGTCCAGATGGTGACGGATTCGGGTTGGAGTGTTGACGAGAGGATCACCGATGTGTCCGCGACAATGTCGGAGATCCGGGTCCTCTTCGTCAACCTGTGTCCGAGATCAGTGAGTGACCGCTCCATGTCGTAACGCGTTCGGTTGAAGCGGCGGTCGACCAGTCTCTGGATGCGTTGTCGTGCGGGATTGAAGACGGCGGCGGCGACGAGGGTGGAGCCGGCGACGATGAGGTCGCTCGATTCGCCGAGGAGGCGGGGGAGCAGGATGACGGGGATGGCGTAGATGGCGGCGATCAAGACGCCGAGGAGACCGTAGGTGACCGTCCTCGAGACGATCCGATCGATGTCGTACAGCCGGTATCGGACGATGGCAACCACGAACGAGGCCGGAATCAACATGTACAGGATCAGGGCGACACTCCAGACGACGTTGCCCGTGGAACCCGCTGTGAAGGCCGGATCGACGATGAGCCATCCCAGCAGGATGAGAATGAACCCTCCGAGCACCGCCATCGTGGCCAGTACCGGTTTGTAGCGCAGCCGAAGCTCCGCGGTTGCACGCCGCCCCCGAACTACTACGCCGATGGCGGCGGCAACCAGAAAGACGGTGATTGCTGCGTTGGTGACGGCGCCCGTGCTCACGGGAAGCCAGCTGAGACCTGTCGGGTTGGTTCCGATGATGATGCTTGGGTCGTTGGTGTCCGTGACCGTTGGCGTGAGGACATTGCCCAGGATGAGCGCTGTTGCGAGCCAGCCTGCGGTCATCCATCCCTTCGGGGCGTAGCCGTCCGGGAACAGGATCAGCAGCCATGTGAACAGGGCGAACATCATCGAGAACCCCCAGCCGAGGAGCCAGTTGACCCAGAGGGTCGACAGCCATGGCAGCGAGTCGAACACGGTGATCTGGAGGATGACGCCGATGGCGCACAGCAGCCATCCGATCGGGTGGGAACCGACCTTCCTGAGGATGAGGTACCCGGCCGCGTAGAACGGCAACGCGACGAAGAACGAACCCGAAGGCCCTTCCAGCTTCACGACGGTCGCGATCGCGAGACCCACCATGATGAAGAGCAACAGCGTCGCCTTGCGTTGGGCGGATCCCATCATCTCGGCCGCGGATCCGGAGACCGATACCTCTCGGGACCGATGCGGTGCCAGACGTCCTCGGTCGGGCGAGTCGAAACTGGGGCGTCCATGGGGCTCATCATTCACCGGGAGCGTGACGAGAGCGTTACGACGGAACCACGTTGACGAGTCTCGGAGCGCGAACGATCACCCTGGCGATGCCGGATGGCGTCGCAGCCTTGACCTTCGGCCGACGGAGCACGACGTCTCTCAGCGAGTCCTCGGTGATGTCGATCGGCACCTCGACGCGGTCCCGTACCTTGCCGTTGATCTGCACGACACACGTGACCGTCTCGGTGGCGAGTAGAGCGGGATCAGCGGTGGGGAACGGCTCGTAGGTCAGTGTCTTGGGGTGGCCTAGCCGGCTCCACAGCTCCTCGGCGATGTGGGGTGCCAGCGGGGCGACCATCAACACCAGGGTCTCGGCCGCCTCGCGCGGCACCTGATCGAGTTTGGTGAGAGCGTTCACGAGCTCGGTGAGACGCGCGATCGCGGTGTTGAACGACAGATTTGTGTAGTCATGCCGAACCGCATCGATCGTCCGGTGAAGCATCCTGAGCGTCTCGGCTTCAGGCGGCTCGTCGACCACGGTGACCTGGCCACTGTCTTCGTCGACGATCGTCCGCCATAAGCGCTGAAGGAACCGCTGACTTCCGATGACGGCTCTCGTCTCCCATGGCTTGGACTGGTCGAGAGGGCCCATTCCCATCTCGTAGAGGCGGAACGTGTCGGCGCCGTAGGCGGCGTACATCTCGTCGGGGCTCACCGAGTTCTTCAGCGACTTGCCCATCTTCCCTGGCTCCAGTGTCACCGGCTCCCCACGCCATGTGAAGACACCTGGCACGCCCTCCTCGACTTCGTCGGCGGGGACATACTGGCCCCGCGAGTCCTTGAATGCGGGGGCAAGGATGTAGCCCTGCGAGAAGTACCTACGGAACGGCTCATCGCTCGACAGGTAGCCGAGGTCATACAGCGCTTTGTGCCAGAACCGCGCGTACAGCAGATGCAGCACGGCGTGCTCAACACCGCCGACGTAGAGGTCGACACCTCCGGGATCTCGAGTGTCGGGCACAATCGGCTCGGGACGCGGCCCCATCCAGTACCGCTCGTTGTCGGGATCGACGAGCGCTTGATCGTTGTGGGGGTCGAGATAGCGCAGGTAGTACCAGCACGAACCGGCCCACTGGGGCATCACATTGGTGTCACGTCGGAAGTGCCGCCGCCCCCTGCCGTCACCCAGGTCGAGTTCCACGTGTACCCAGTCCTGATTGTGGGCGAGTGGCGTTTCGGGTTCGGCGTCCGCGTCATTCG
>CAYLHS010000036.1:0-20915 GCA_964383535.1 uncultured Acidimicrobiia bacterium | reverse complement strand
GCTGGATCCTCCCCCTGATCATCATTGGGATGGTCGGCTTCACCTACTTCTTCGTGAGCAGCCTTCCGGCGGCGGAGCCAGAGGGGACGACCTCGACATCTGCTGCGCTGACCACGACGACCAGTCCCGGTACGTCGTCGTCGGAACCGACGACATCGACGACGCTCCCCGATGACGTCCAGTCCTATCTCGACACGATGGAGCAGAGAAAGGCTGATCTCGATCTCCTCTCCCAGGACCTGCTCACCGCAAACGCCAACTGGGATGACAGCGCCACTTCCGGAGCGACGTTCGCCGACACGAAGACGGCGTTCCAGGATGCGATCGAGAAGGCTCAAGTCCTCGACGACAGCCTCACGACCATCACCCCGCCTGCCGGCTATACGGCGCTGGCAAGCCTCCACGCCGATCTCTCGACGGCGGCGGCTCAGGTGCTCACCGCGGCCCAATCGTCGCTGGCGGGCCTCCAGTCCTCCGACACCGGTGAGGCTCGAACGGCGGCCATTGCCGCGTTCAACCAGGCTGTCGCCGAGTTCGACAGCGCCTACGAGGGGCTCGCTGCGGCAGCCGCGGAAGCGCCCGATACGAACGGCTGATCGTCGGCCCGCCTCATCGCCATCACTCTCACGGCTGACTGGTCGCTCATCGAGGCGAGAAGCGTGAGGGAGCGGAGGGACTCGAAGTGAACGGCATCGCCATCTCGACTGAGCGTCTCGTGAAACGGTACGGGCGAGTCACGGCCCTGAACGGTCTCGATCTGGAAGTCAGAACAGGTGAGGTGTTCGGGTTTCTCGGACCCAACGGGGCTGGCAAGACCACCACGATCCGCGTTCTGCTCGACCTCATCGACGTGAGATTCGGCGCGGGGGCCCGCCCCTGGCGAACCCCCGCGATTCAGCGATATCCAGGGTACGAGGTACCAGGTGCGAGCCGAACTCCGCTCGGCCCTAAATGTCGTAGTACAGGTAGAACTCGTACGGGTGCGGACGCAGCCGGATCGCGTCGATCTCACTGGAGCGCTTGTAGGCGACCCAAGCCTCGACGAGATCCTCGCTGAATACTCCGCCCTTCAGGAGGAAGTCGTGATCGGCCTCCAACGCCCCGAGCGCCTCTTCGAGGCTCCCCGGGACCGACGGCAGATTGGTCAGTTCCTCAGGCGGTAAGTCGTAGATGTCCTTGTCTACGGGAGCCGGTGGCTCGATCCTGTTCTGGATCCCGTCGAGGCCGGCCATCAGCATGGCCGAGAACGCAAGGTACGGATTCGCCGAGTTGTCGGGGCAACGGAACTCGAGGCGCTTGGCTGCGGGTGCCTGCGAGTACAAGGGAATCCGCACCGCCGCCGACCGGTTCCGCTGGCTGTACACGAGGTTCACAGGAGCCTCGTAACCTGGGACGAGTCGTCGGTACGAGTTCGTCGTCGGCGCGGCGAAGGCAAGTACTGCGTGAGCGTGTTTCAGCAGACCTCCGATGTACCAACGGGCCATGTCCGACAACCCGGCATAGCCGGTCTCGTCGTAGAACAGCGGCTTGCCCGCAGTCCACAGCGACTGGTGGGTGTGCATGCCCGAACCGTTGTCCTCGAAGATCGGCTTCGGCATGAACGTGACCGTCTTCCCCGCCTGCCATGCCGTGTTCTTCACGATGTACTTGAACATCGTTACGTGGTCGGCCTGCCGCAGGAGCGTGTCGTATTTGATGTCGATCTCGGCCTGACCGGCCGTCCCCACCTCGTGGTGGTGCACTTCGACCTCGATCCCGGCCGCCTCGAGCGCTGCGGTCATCTCCGACCGAAGATCCTGGTAGTGGTCGGTGGGAGGCACAGGGAAGTACCCCTCTTTGTAACGGGGTTTGTAGGCGAGGTTGCCTCCGGGTTCGTCCGTCCCGCTGTTCCATGCTCCCTCGATCGAGTCGACCTCGTAGAACGCGGAGAACTGTGACTGGTCGAATCGAGCCGAGTCAAAGATGTAGAACTCTGCTTCAGGTCCCCAGTAGGAAGTCTCGGCGATCCCCGTTCCCTTCAAGTAGATCTCTGCCTTGCTTGCGACATAGCGAGGATCCCGGTCATACGGCTCCCCTGTGGTCGGATCATGTACGAAGCAATAGACGAGCAGCGTCTTGTGGTCCAGGAACGGATCCTCGACCGCCGTTTCGGCATCGGGGATGAGAATCATGTCGGACTCCTGGATCTCCTGGAATCCCCTGATCGAAGAGCCATCGAACCCGAAGCCCTCCTCGAAGCTCTCTTCCGTGAGCGCTCGAGCAGGGATCGTGAAGTGCTGGACTTGCCCGGGGAGATCACAGAATCGGAGATCGACGAACTCGAACCCACCCTCTTCGATGTGTCGGACAAGAGCTTCAGGCGTCAAGACGTTCCTCCTTGTGGACCAACGGCTTTTTTAGCCGAACACCGTTACTGAGCCGTTGCTGAAGTATGAACGCAGTGTTTCGTCCTCGATGATCCGCTACCTTCAATGCCGAAAGGAGCCCGAATGGACAGACAAGCCGAGTACGTGCTCCGCACCGTCGAAGAACGAGGGATCCGGTTCATCCGCCTCTGGTTCACCGACGTGCAGGGGTTCCTCAAGGCGGTTGCGATCAACCCCGCCGAGCTGGAAGTGGCGTTCTCCGAGGGCATGACGTTCGATGGGTCGGCTATCGACGGGTATGCACGGGTGCAGGAAGCCGACATGATTGCACGGCCGGACCCCGCCACGTTTCAGATCATCCCGTGGCGGCCGGAGCAGCAAGTTGCCCGCATGTTCTGCGACATCCTCACTCCGGACGGGGAGCCGTTCGAAGGCGATCCACGCTGGGTCCTCAAGCGGAATCTCCGTCGTGCCGCGGATCTCGGCTACACGTTCTACGTAGGACCCGAACTCGAGTGGTTCTACTTCAAGGACCCGGGACCCGAACCGCGTACGCTCGATCGGGGCGGCTACTTCGACCTCACGCCGCTCGACGTCGCTCAGGAGTACCGCCGAAGCACGATCAACGTACTCGAGCAGCTCGGCATTCCGGTCGAGTCGTCGCATCACGAGGTCTCGCCGAGCCAGCACGAGATCGACCTCCGTTACACGGACGCACTCACGATGGCGGACAACGTCATGACCTACCGGATCGCCGTCAAGGAGGTCGCACTCGAACACGACATCTACGCGACGTTCATGCCGAAACCACTCGAAGGACACGATGGGAACGGCATGCACGTGCACCTGTCCTTGTTCGAAGGCGATCGCAACGCGTTCTACGAGCCGGGAACCGACCTTGGCCTCTCGAACGTTGCACAGAGCTTCATCGCAGGCCTCATCAGGCATGCCCCCGAGATCACCGGCGTCACCAACCAGTGGGTCAACTCGTATAAGCGACTCGTAACCGGTTTCGATGCACCCATCTACCTGATGTGGGCACGCAACAACCAATCGGCGCTGGTGCGTGTCCCAACCATCAAGTCAGGCAAGCCCGCGTCTACCCGCGTCGAGTACCGGGCACCCGACGCAGCCTGCAACCCGTACATGGCTTTCTCGGTGCTGCTGGCAGCAGGACTCGCCGGGGTCGAAAACGGGTACGAGCTCCCGCCCGAGATGCCCCGAAACGTGTTCGATCTCACGTCGGCCGAGCGAGCGGCAGCAGGCATCGGCAGGTTGCCGTCCAACCTCGCAGAAGCAATCGACCTCATGGAGGACTCGGAACTCGTCGCCGAGGCGCTCGGCGAGCACATGTTCTCCTGGTTCCTGAAGAACAAGAGGAAGGAGTGGGATCGCTACCAGCGCCATGTGTCCCGCTTCGAACTCGAGGAGTACCTCCCGATTCTCTGATGCACGTCTTCGTCATTCCATCAGAACCATCCGAGGACCTCGTCGAGGCCCTCCTCGTCGCGGGCATGACCTGGTCCGACCAGATCGGTGGGGCCGACGTCCTCATCGTCGAACTGGGCGAGGATCCGGACCATGCCTTGTCTGCGGCGAGACGCGCCTATGAGCAGTCGGGCATCCCAAGTGTCGCTCTTGCGGATCGTTCACAAGGGACCCAGCTCGAGGGGGCCGGGTTCCTCTCGGACTTCGTGTTCGCACCCCCAGATCCGGTCGAGCTGCGGATCCGCCTCGTCCGCCTTGCCGGCGACCACGAGGAGGACCGCATCCACTTCAAGGACCTGGAGATGAACACAGCCACCTACCAAGCGAAGCTCGCAGGTGTCCCCGTCGATCTCGCCTACATGGAGTACGAGCTGCTCAGGTTCTTCGTACAGCATCCTCGTCGAGTCTGGAGCCGCGAGCAGCTCCTTTCACGAGTCTGGGGCTACGACTACTTCGGTGGCGCTCGAACCGTCGACGTGCACGTTCGACGCCTCAGGGCGAAACTCGGTGAGGAACGTGCCAGGTGGATCTCAACCGTACGGTCGGTCGGCTACCGCTTCGGCTAGGACCGCACAAGCCATACGAAACCGATAGGGTGATCGCCACGGAGGTGGACATGGAAGTCAGCGAGGCACGGAATGCGCTTCAGAGCGCGCCAGTGTTCAAGGGACTCGACGAAGCACATCTGAACACCCTGGCGAAGGCAGCCCACGAGCGCTCCTTCTCGGCGGGGTCGAAGATCGTCGAGGAAGGGGAGACACGAGGTCTCGGCTTCTGGGTGATCCTCGACGGCACGGTCGATGTCAGGAAGGGCGGCACGACCGTGAACACGCTCAGTGCCGGCGAGCACTTCGGCGAGATGGCACTGCTCTCCACCCTCGATACGCCTCGCTCGGCGGATGTCGTCGCGAGGACAGACGTCCGTGTGTTGCAGCTCACCCGCTGGGATCTGCGTGCGCTCATCAAGGACGAGCCAGATATCGCCCTTGCGATGATGAACGCGATGATGGAGCGACTCCGCGAGACCGGGGGAGGGTGACCGAGGGTCGCTTCGCGAGCCGCACCTGGTACCTCGTACGCGACCTGAAGCGCTCACGTCCCATGGGGCGGCCGTATGCCGACACGAGTACAAGCGTTGAAACCTCTCCGGTTTCGGCGCTCACGTGCAGTCCGGCGGATCGGTGCACCCTATTGCGACGACCGTGCCGGTCAGATCTCCAACGATCACTGCACCGTCCATGATTGCCGGCCGGGTGACGACCCTCCCATCGAGTTGGTACCTCCACAGCAGCTCGTGCGTGTCGATGTCGACCGCATACAAGAACGGCTCGTCGGTCGTGAAGTACAAGATGCCATCTGCAACGACGGGCCATCCCGCCCTACCCGCGAGCGGAGCGCTCGCATCCGAACTTGGGAACTGCCACAGCGGCTCCCGGTTCTCGGCGTTGTACGCCACGACGAAGTTGTCCTCCGCCACGTACAGCACACCATCTGCGTAGGCGGGCGACGAGGCCACGGTCACCCCGAGCAGTATCCCCGCCTCGGGTACGCACGACCCGACGTGCACGGCGAAGAGGTTCTGGGCGTCGTGAGCGGGGATGAAGATCGTGTCGCCGACGATCACCGGAGCACTGAGGATCGTGTCGCCGGTGTCGAAACACTCGGATGCCTCGCCCGTCACGGCGTCGACCGCCCACAGCACACCGTCCTCGGTCCCGACGTAGATCATTCCATCCGCCGCCGCGGGGGTGGCCTTCACTGGACTGCCGAGGTCGACCGGCTCCTCCCACCTCGCGTCGAACGGGTCCGACGTTGAGAACGCATAGAGCTCACCGTTGCTGGTTGCCACGTACACGGAGTCGTCGATCACAACCGGCGAGGCAAGGATCTGACCCCCCACGGGAATTGGTCGTACCTGGGCCGTCCGCAGCCGGGCGTCGAATCGAATCCGTAATGTGCCGTCCATGCTCCCGTAGTAGAGGCGCATGCCGGACGAAGGATCGAGTTGGCTGCCGCTCGAGAGGTACGCCAGCGTCGGAGACGACACGAGTCCCTCCGTCGACGAGTCGTCGATCCAGAGTGGGGGAACCCCGGACGGCATCGTGATCCCGTACAGGCTTCCGTCCTCGCTGGCCACGACCACGCTCTCGCCGAACACGGCTGCGGTCGACTCGATCCGGCCATTGGTCTTGTACTTCCAGTAGAAGCCATCGGCCCTTCTCACCCCTGTCCTGCTCGACGCCCCGGTGTTGAAAGTGGGCGTCCCGTCGACATCTCCACCGAAATCCCATTGCCCAATGACCAGGTTCTTGCCGGGTGGTCCGAGCTCGACTTCCCAGATCTCAGGAGGCAAGGTCGTGGTCGGCGACGTTGTCGGCAGCGTTGCTGCCGTCGCGACCGTCGTTGGTGGCGGAGCGACGACACGGGCCAGCAAGCCGCCACCCACACCAAGCAGGGCTACCGCGCCAACTGCCGCCGCGACCCGAAGCGGAGTCCACCGGAAAGAACGCCGGGGCCTTCTGAGACCCCTGGCCCTCCTCTGGGCAGGGCTGACGAGGCGACCCTCGGTGCCCAGCCCTGCCGCTTCGAAAGCGTCGTCGAGTTGCGCGGAGAGCCTGTCGATCGCCTCTCTGTACGCGGCCTCGTCGATGTCGGACGCCGCGAGAGCCGACGCCACGTGTGGCAGAGCTTCCCAGGCCTCTCGCCAGTCGTCCGGCACATGGCTGCCCATTGACTTGATCGACGTTGCGACGGCTCCGGCTTCGGAGCGGCGCCACAGTCCGCCCGACTGTGCAGCCTCCGCAGCCACATCCGACACGCCGAGCTGAGTCGCGAGAGCCATCGCCTCAGCGGCAAGCGACGGGTTCCGCTCTGCCGCCGACCGGATGACGAGGAGCCTCGCCGCGGTCAGGTACCACTCGGACTGAAGCAGTTCGTCGGTCATGTCGAACGCCTCGCCCGATGGCCAGTCATCTCCTCGGGCCGCAAGGATCGCGAGCTGCAAGACACGGGTCTTCAGCCACCACCGACGCCCATTCACTCCCTCAGGACAGCTGGAGAGTGCCGCTTCGACCTCGACATGTGCTTCGTCGATTCGTCCCGATCCCAACAGCGCCCTGGCTCGTAGATAGCGAGCGCTGTTCTCCCACGCAGGCAGTTGCTGAAGGACCAGGGCCAGGGTCTTGTCGGCCGCGTCCAGAGCATCGTCCCATGCACCACAGCGGATCGCTCCTTCGGCGAGTGCCATGTGTGCAAGGAACACGGGGCCCGCATCGAGGTCGGCCTGTTCGATCGAGCGGCGCCGCGCGTCCCTGCCCTCGTCAGGACGACCTGCCAGGAACAGCGCACGCGACCACCATGCCAGCCGGTCCGCGAGGACGATTCCCTCGTCGATCCCCTCATCCACCAGGCGCGCAAAGGCGGGCTCTGCGTTTCGGGCATCGCCCCGATCGAACGCGACCCAGGCCTCGTTGTAGCGTCCCCGTTGCTGCTGGTCGCTCGTACCGGATGATGAGAGGATCGCCAGACCCTTCTCCATTTCGGCGTCGGCTTCACGAGCGAACCCGAGGCGAGCAAGCGTCCTCGCGTGAAGCGTCAGCAAGGACCCGAGCATGCCCTCCTCACCTGCCTGGTGAGCTTCGATCAGCCCCTCGGCGAGGAACCTCTCCGCCTCCTGTGGCCGCTGCCTGTCGTCGGCTACCTGTCCTGCGTAGCCCATTGCGCGTATCCGTTCGACCCCGGAGAGTCGGGCGGCGGCGACTTCGAGGTCTGCCGCTGCCGCGTCGGACAGGCCGGCAAGTCGGTAGCCCGATGCTCTGGCAAGTCGTAGCTCCCCCTCCCGCACCGGGTCGTGATCACGCGACTGCTCGAGGGCCTTGAGTGCACCGTCCACCAGGGGATATGCCTCCGCGAAATGGCCCTTGTCCGTATGTGCGAGGCCGGCACGTGCCAGCAGATGCCACGCGTCCCCCCAGCGGGCGGCGTCCAGGTAGTAGGACCCGACGAGGCCGGGATCCCTGTCACCCATCCCCTGCGATGACAGGGCATCGCCGAGCGTGCCGGCGAGAGCGGCGCGGCGAGCGGGACCGAAGTGTGCGGCCAGCCGTTTCTCGCCTGTGAATCCCTCTGCTCTTTGACGGACGATCCTCAGTGCGGTGAGACGCTCTCCAATCTCGAGCACTCGATCTTCGTCCAGGCCCAGTGCGGCTGAGGCCGCCGCAACCGTGAGAGGTCTTCGCGCAACGGTGGCGAGCTCAGCGAACCGACGTTCCTGCCGGTCGAGACCGGCGACACGCTCGGCGAGGGTGTTCCCCGTCGGCCGAGGTGCATCGGTTGACACCAGCCGTTCTCCCTCGCGTCTGAGCGCTCCCGCTGCCTCCCACGCGTCGAGGGTCGTTGCGACATCGGCGGCGAGCCCATCCGTGACCTGGATGATCGTATCCGCAACCTCCGGCTCGACGACCGACTCCAGGTCTTCTCGACGAAGGGGATCGAGCTGGAGACGCCAAACGTGACCGAGGCGGTCGGCAGCCTCGGCAAGGGCATCGTGCGCGAACCGCCGGTACCCGTCGATGTCGGCATGGACGAGCACAACGATCATTCCCTGGTCGGCTGCTGCCATGCGACTCCGCAACATCGCCAGCGACGTCGCGTCCACCCATTGGGCATCGTCGAGAAGAAGTGCCCTGGCCGAGCCGAGCGACGCCACGACCGAACCAGGCTCTGTCTCGGACATCTCGAAGGCGGCTGCCTTCTCGACGCTGAAACCGTCCGTCGTGAGTTGCTGCTCGAATTCGTCGAGGAGTCGTGAGCGCCCGCTTCCGGAGGGGCCCACTATGGAAATGAGAGCGACCTCGCCCCGCTCCGCGAGTTCCTCTCCCTCACGGAGCGCTCGGATTTGGAGGGACCGTCCCAGCAATGCGCTCACTCGATCACCCTACGGGACGCTACCCGGTTGCGGAGCAAGTATCTGGCGTCGGTTCTGACTTCTCGGTGGGAACTCGCCCTGCGATCTCGGAATGGGTTCCGGTCGCGCCCCCACCGAAGATTGAGGACTGATGGCCGAAGACTGCAGCGGCAGCGAGCGAAGCTCGCCCGCTACCCGAATTCAATGCCCTGAGCCAGTGGCAACTCGCTCGACCAGTTGATCGTGTTGGTCTGACGCCGCATGTACGCCTTCCAGGCGTCGGAGCCTGCCTCGCGACCGCCACCGGTTTCCTTCTCGCCGCCGAACGCACCGCCGATCTCGGCGCCAGAGGTCCCGATGTTGACATTGGCAATGCCGCAGTCCGAGCCTTCATGGGACAGGAACGTCTCGGCATTGGACAGTGAGTCGGTGAAGATCGCCGATGACAAACCCTGACGCACGCCGTTCTGGACCTCGATCGCCTCTTCGACCGATGCCACCGGTATGACGTAGAGCAACGGCGCGAACGTCTCCTCTTGGAGGATTTCTGCATCCTTGGGCATCTTCATGATCGTTGGTTCGACGAAGTTCGCCCCAAGGTCCTCACGGCGGCCACCGCCGAAGAGCAGTTCACCGCCCTGCGACTTCGCCAGATCGATGGCCGTCAGCATGTTGTGCACAGCAGCCTCTTCGACCAATGGGCCCATGAGCACGCCCGGCTCGAGCGGATTGCCGATGGTGACCTGCTCGTAGGCAGCGACCATCCGTTTGGCGACCTCGTCGACAACATCCTCATGGACGATCAGCCGTCGCAGCGACGTGCAGCGCTGCCCTGCGGTCCCGACAGCTGCAAACAGCGCCGCCCGTGTGGCCAGGTCCAGGTTGGCGTCGTTCATCACGATCATGGCGTTGTTGCCGCCAAGCTCCAACAGGGATCTCCCCAGCCGTTTGGCGACGCCGACACCCACCTTGTACCCCATGTCACAGGAACCCGTTGCAGAAACGAGCGGGACACGCCGATCGTTCACCATCAGGTCACCGACATCGGCACCACTCCCGAACGCGAGATTGAAGACCCCTTCGAAACCGCTGCCCTCCATCACCGAATGTGCGATGTTCGTAACAGCGATGGCGGTCAGTGGCGTAGAACTGGAAGGCTTCCATACGTTCGTATCACCGCAGACCGCCGCGATCATCGAGTTCCATGACCACACGGCGGTTGGGAAGTTGAACGAGGTGATGATCCCGATCGGACCGAGCGGGTGCCACTGCTCGTACATCCGGTGTCGTGCACGCTCAGAGGCCATCGTCACTCCGTACAGCTGGCGCGACAATCCAACGGCGAAGTCGGCGATATCGATCATCTCTTGGACCTCGCCCTCCCCTTCCGGGAGGATCTTGCCCATCTCCATCGTCACGAGAGCGCCAAGCGCAGCCTTCTTCTCGCGCAACGCGTCACCCACCGCCCGAATGTATGCCCCGCGTTGCGGTGCGGGCACCATCCGCCACCGGTGGAACGTCTCCACAGAATCTGTGATGACGGCTTCGTAGTCTTCAGCAGACGCCCGCACCACCTTTGCGATGACCTCTCCCGTTGCCGGGTTCAACGACTCGACGACCTTCCCGTGCGCATCCCGCCAGCCGCTCGCATAGACACCCGAGTTGACGTCCGACAGACCAAGCGATTCGAGAACTCCCTGCACGCCGCTCACTCCCTGCTCGCAATCGTCTCGATCTCCACGAGAAAGCCTCCCGGTAGTGCCGACACCTCGACGGTGGACCTCGCAGGCGGCTCCGAGCCGAATCGCGAGCCATATACCTCGTTGACGACCGGGAAGTCGGCCATGTCACCAAGGAAGATGGTGGTCTTGACGACACTGTCGAATCCAAGACCGACGTCACCGAGGATCGCCCCGATGTTTGTCATGATCTGGTCGGCCTGTGCGGCCACGTCACCGGCTACCCGCTCGCCCGTCGCCGGGTCGATGGCCACCTGCCCGGAGATGAATACAAGGCCGGCTGCCTCTACTGCGACCGAGTAGGGACCGAGTGCCCCGGGCGCGCTCGGGGTGCTGAGCACTTTTTTCGGCATCGCTGCTCCTCGTTCTGCTGCAGACCCAGGCTACCTCTACGCGAACACCCCACTGCCGACGGCGGACAGTATGCGACCTCAAACGTCCGCAGGGCGGGCTCTCACCGAGAACCCCGAACCGAAAACCGACAACGGCGCGCCGGGCCCCGCGATGTGTCGTCCGGTGAGTGGGCGGCTCGCTGCGCTCGCAGTCTTCGGTCTTCAGTCTTCAGTCATGCGCAGGAACGCGACTGAGAACATCGCGAGACCTCGGGGCGAATGTTCTACCGACGACCGAAAACCGACAACCAGAAACGGCCCGCGAAGCGGGCCTAGTTGAAGGAGTTGCCGCAGCCGCAGGAGCTGGTCACGTTCGGGTTTTTGATGGCGAATCCGGCGCCCATCAGATCCTGCTTGTAGTCCAGGGTCGATCCCCTGACCATGGTCAACGACTCCGAATCGACGACGACTTTCACGTCCTCGTCGAACGTTTCGACGATGTCGTCGTCGTTGACCTGCGTGTCGAAGTACATCTCGTATGAGAATCCCGAGCATCCACCGGGACGAACGCCAAACCGAAGCACCAGTGACGGATCCCCTTCCGCCTGGACGAGCTCTCGCACCTTCGCGATCGCTGTGTCGGTCAAGGTCACCGCCCGCATCGCGGACTTGATCTCGAGAAACTGCATACGACTGCTCCTTTCGGCCAGCATCAGAATACCGGCTCACGAACAATAACCACCGTCGACGTAGTGGAAATTCGCATCTACGCTCGTGTCTGTGAACGAAGCACACGTCATGGCCGCCCTCAAGGGCGTTCTGGATCCCGAACTCGGGAGCGACATCGTCGACCTTGGCATGGTCCAGTCGGTATCGATCTCACGAGATGGGCAAGTCACGGTAGGCGTCGCCTTGACGGTGGCGGCGTGTCCGATGCGCGGCAGAATCGAGGACGATGTCATCAGAAAGGTCTCTGCTCTCGACGGTGTGACGTCGGTCACCGTCGAAACGCGGACCATGAACGCAGAGCAGCGCTCCGCGTTGATGGGGGTTGCCCGGCAGCGTGCCCGTGAGCATGCCGAGCCGACTTCGGTGAATCCGATCACCCGCGTCGTCGCTATCGGCAGCGGCAAAGGTGGAGTCGGCAAGTCGTCGGTGAGCGTGAACCTGGCGTTTTCCCTCGCCGATCTGGGCCACAAGGTCGGATTGCTCGACGCGGACATCTGGGGATTCTCGATTCCCAGACTCGTCGGTACGGAGGAACGTCTCACGGCAGGCGACGATCGCATGATCGTTCCGGCGGACATCGGCGGCATCCAGGTTGTCTCGACCGGGCTGATCGTCGATTCGGAAGACACGGCGCTGATGTGGCGAGGCCTCATGTTGTCGAAAGCACTCGAGCAGTTCCTGCGCCAGGTGTCGTGGAACGCCGACCTCGACTACTTGATCATCGACCTTCCCCCCGGGACGGGCGACGTCCAGATGGCGCTGTCGAGGATGGCGCCGCAGGCCGAGCTGGTGGTCGTGACCACTCCTCAGGTTGCCGCGCAGAAGGTCGCTGCCAGAGTCGCCGACATGGCGAGGCGTTCATTCCTCCCGGTGCTTGGTGTGATCGAGAACATGGCGGGTTTCACATGCGAGCACGGGACCACCTATCACTTGTTCGGCGAGGGCGGGGGTGCTCGCCTCGCCGAGGATCTGGGGATCCCTCTGCTTGGCCGGATACCGCTCGATCCACATGTCGTTTCCGACGGCGATGCTGGATCACCCATTGTTCGGTCGCATCCGGAGACGGCCACGGCGACCGCCTTCAAGGATGTCGCAGCTCGAGTGACTGACGCGCTCCCTCCAGCGGGCGAGGAGACGTGCACCGGTCGCCTGGCGCGGATGCTGGACGACGTGGCTTCGAACTAGTCACTCGGAGCCAACTCACAACACGCCCCAACCCTTGGGCCTTCTTCGTCGATACTTGTGTCACAGAACGTGCCTGACGCTGGGAGGCTGACCGCACGAAGCGCTGGGAGCAACGAGGGCCGGTGACCACCGGCCCTCAGCCTATCCGCAGAGGCTCTTCACCAACGGATACGGATCGACCGCGGGGCCGTGGTCCGGGTGGTATTCGAAGTGGAGATGGGGGAGCCAGTCCGGTGCATTGCCCGACGTTCCCACGTATCCGATCAGCTCGCCGGCATCGACGTGCTGACCCTCGCTGAGGCCGTCGGCCCACGCCTCGAGGTGCGCGTAGTAGTACGAGTCCCCGGAGTCGGAGTGCAGCCAGATGGTTGTGCCCCCGAGACCGCCCTCCTTGAGCTGATAGATCGTCCCCGACTCGATCGCGACGATGTGCGTCCACCGCTCGGCGATCATGTCCACCCCTTCGTGGGTGCGCCCACCCGATCGTGCTGCGCCGAAGGTGTCCGAGAAAGACGTGAACCCGTCGATGGGGCACACCTGTCCTCCGATCGACCCGGGTACGGTGGTGGTCGTCTCGGCGGCCGTCGAGGTTGTCGTATCGGTCACAGTGGTGGTCGTCTCGGCGGCCGTCGAGGTTGTCGTATCGGCCACGGTGGTGGTCGTCTTGGCCACGGTGGTGGTCGTCTCGGCGGCCGGCGTGGTGGGGGGTGGTGTGGTCGTCTCGGCCACAGTGGTAGTCGTCGATGTTGCGGCGGCCGCCTTGCGGGCTGCTTCCTCTTCCGCGGCCTTCCGGGTGGCCTCGGCCTCGGCGAGTTGGAGGGCGCGGGTCTCTTTCAACGCGTCGTAGGCCGCCTGCGCCGGACCCATCTGTTGGAGGACCTGATCGGCGAGCGCCTGCATGTCGCCGGTGACACGATCCTGCTCACTGCGGGCCGCCTCGAGATCGTCGAGCTGGTGCTGGTACGACTGGCGAAGTGCCGACAGATCGTCAACGAGTTGCCGGTCCGCCGCCGCCGTCTCCTCCAAGTAGCCGATCCCGGCACCTGGTCCTCCGCTGAGCACGTACGCCGTGAAGATCTCGGAGCCGGTTCCGTTCATGTACATCTCGACGGCGCGGTCCTGCAGTCTGCGTTCGGCGATCCCAATGTCCACCTGCGAGGTGGACACGAGGTCTGTGAGCGACTGGACCTGGTCCGCCAGTAGCTCGGACCTCGCCCATGCATCCTCATATTGGGCAACGAGTGCGTCGGACTGCTGTCTGAGTTGCTCCAGTTTCCGGGCGGCACTGTCGACGTCGTCCTGGCTCACTTCCGCCAGGGCCGGTGCAGCGAGCACGAGAATCAGGACGAGGACGGCACCGGACTTGAGCAGTCTCCTCATGCGGTGGTCACCACGCCTTCGTCGACGCGCACGATGCCGTCACCGGCCAGCTTCTCCAGGTGGGCGCGAACGGCGATGGTTGCCAGCGGGTGCAACGCCGGGTCGACTTCTCCATACACGATCGCGACGATAGCGTCGACGCTGGTCGCACCAGATCGGACCACGTCGAGAATCTCCCGCTCTCGCTCGAGCCGGTGCCCGACGTACCCGGCGATCACAGCGGCCGGGTCGTGTTCCGCCGGGCCGTGACCGGGGTACAGCACTTCGAGCGGAAGCTGCTGAATCTTCCGCAGCGAAGCCATGTATGCGCTCATGTCCTCCACGAAGACCGAGGACCCACCCATAATGTGGTCGCCCGTGAACAGAGCCGACCCCGCGAGATAGCAGAGGTGATCGGCGCTGTGTCCCGGCGTTGCCACGGCTCGCACTGTTGCGCCCCCAAACTCGACGACGTCATTGTCGGTCAGAATCCGGTCGGGCTTGAACTCCGGGCCGGGCGCGCTGCCCGCTGTCGGCACATCGAGGAGCCCAGCGAGCGGATTCGCTCCGGGTGCGTGGTCCTCGTGGGTGTGAGTGATGAGGATCATCCTCGGAGTGAACGGCCGGACCGCCGCAACAATCGCCTGAAGATGGTGCTCGTTGTTCGGTCCGGGGTCGATGACGATCGCCTCCCCTTCCGAATCGAGCACGTAGGTGTTCGTCCCTTCCCCCGTGAAGGGGCCAGGGTTCGGCGCGAGTACTCGCCGCACGTTCACGTGTCTGCCTCGTCGTAGCCGTCATCGCCAGGCATGAGGATCTTCAGCGTCCCGCCCTGTTCGACCACGCGCGGCTCGATGCGGGGAATGGACGTCTGGGAATGGGCGAATGAGAGAACCTCGTCGGTTTCATCGAACTTCGCAAGTGTCTTCAACGTTGCGAGCGTCGGCCGCACGAGCATCCACTCGCCTCGCGACCAGTGGTCCAGAGCGGCTCGTGGCGTCACCCAGACCGTTTCGGTCACCTCGGCCGCGTCCGGTGACGCCCGTGTCTGTTCCGAGGCATCGGTCACGAAGAACTTCGTGTCGAATCGTCGGGATTGTCCCTTCGGCGTGACCCAATTCGACAGATAGGCGAATCGTGAGGAATCGAACACATAGCCTGCCTCGTCGAGGACACGAAGGAGCTCCATGCCGTGGGTCCTCCTCGGCGTGTCGATCTGTCCGGTCGGGACAATGAGGTCGGCCTCTTCGGCCGTCTCCCTGACGCCCGCGGAGAGCCAGGGTGAGAGTGGTCCATCCCCGAACAGCTTGCGGGCCGTCTCGCTTCGATCGACGGCGTCGAGTGCGCCCCCCGGGAAGACATGCGCGCCCCCTACGAACACCGACGATGCTGCTCGTCTGACCATCAGCACCTCGAGCCCACCTGCGCCTGGTCTCACGACGCAGACCGTGGAGGCGTCACGGATCGGCTGGTCATCCATACGGAAAGGGTACGCCGCGTTGATGCGGTAGCCCCCGCGAAAACTACGCTTCACACCATGGCGCTTCGTGACCTGCCCTCGGTCGATCATCTCGTTCAGGCTCTCCAAGATATTGCGCTCCCGCGATTGCTCATCGTCGACTCCGCCCGAACGGCCATCGACGAGGCTCGGTCGGGTGCCTCGGGAGACCCGTTGACCTCGGCGACGAACATGCTCGAGCGACTTCAGTCGCTTCGTCACCGGTCGGTCATCAACGCAACAGGCGTCTTACTGCACACCAACCTCGGCCGGGCGCCGCTGGCGCCCTCTGCCGCAGCGGCCCTGCATGGCACCGCCATCACCTATGGAAACCTCGAATTCGACCTGACCGAGGGACGACGGGGTGGTCGCGGCGCCTACCTCCATCGATTGGTGACCGACGTGACTGGGGCAGAATCCGCCCACGTCGTCAACAACAACGCCGGCGCACTTCTGCTCGCGCTCGCCGCGCTGGGACGAGACAGGCCGGTCGCCGTATCTCGCGGAGAGCTCATCGAGATCGGCGGCTCCTACCGCCTTCCCGAGCTGATGGCGGCCTCGGGTGCGCACATGCTCGAAGTGGGAACGACGAACCGAACCCGTCTCTCCGACTATGAACGGGCGATCGACGATGGCGCCGGCATGATCCTCAAGGTGCACCCTTCTAATTACCGCGTCGTCGGCTTCACCGACGCCCCTGCATTGGACGATCTGGTCTCCCTCGCACACACGAACCGTCTCCCTCTGGTCTTCGATGTCGGCAGCGGTCTGATCGACAGCAACGTTCCGTGGCTGGGCGGGCCGCCTCCTCGATGGCTCGAAGGCGAACCGGGCATACGGCAGGTGCTCGATTCGGGTGTGGACGTGGTCACGTTCTCCGGTGACAAGCTCCTCGGCGGACCTCAGGCCGGTGTCATCGTCGGCAACGACGATCTCGTCTCGCGACTTGCCCACCACCCAATTGCCCGTGCACTCAGAGTGTCCGGCCCGGTTCTCGCCGCGCTGACGGTGACCTTCGAGATGTATGCGAACGGAGACGGCGCATCGATCCCCTTCTGGGCGATGGCGTCGTCCTCCTACGAGACACTCGCAGAACGATCCGACCGGGTCCTCGCCGACTCCGGTGCCGATGGAGAGGTCGTGCCTGGAGGTTCCGTGCCCGGTGCAGGGTCGGTTCCCGGGGCGGAAGTCCCCTCCCCGCTGATCAGGGTGACCACTCCAGGGGCGGCGTCACTGTGGCCCCGACTGCTCGATGCGGACCCTCCCTTGGTCACGCGCCGCGAAGCGGGCAGGGTCTTGATCGACCTTCGCTCGGTGGCGCCCGAGGACGATGATCAGGTTGCGTCGATCGTGGGGGCGGCGTGCCGGTCGTAGGCACGGCCGGTCACGTCGATCACGGCAAGTCGACGCTGATCCAGGCACTCACGGGAAGAGATCCGGACCGCTGGGCCGCCGAGAAGGAACGGGGGCTCACGATCGATCTCGGCTTCGCGTGGACCGTACTCCCCGATGGGACCGAGGTGTCGTTCGTCGACGTCCCTGGGCATCAGCGCTTCATCAAGAACATGCTGTCGGGCATCGAGGCGATCGACGTAGCGCTGTTCGTCGTGGCTGCCGACGAGGGTTGGATGCCTCAGTCGGAAGAACACCTCGCCGTGCTGGACCTCCTTGGTGTCCACCATGGCATCGTGGCACTCACGAAGATCGATCGTGTCGACGACGATCTGGTTGCCATCGCGACGATCGAGATCGAAGAGCGCCTGGCCGGAACGAGTCTCGAGGGCGCGCACGTGGTTCCGGTGTCGGCACCGACAGCCACCGGGATCAGCGAGCTCGGGTCGGCGCTCGCGGATCAGGTGTCGGCTGCTGTGGCGTCGTTTCGAGACAGGGGTCGCCCACGCATGTGGATCGACCGCTCGTTCACGATCGCCGGATCCGGCACCGTTGTCACGGGGACGCTGCTGGATGGACCACTGGCCGTTGGCGACAAGGTCATGATCTGGCCGGACCGACGCTCGGCACGTATCAGGTCGCTCCAGACCCATGAGCGGGCTCACGATCACGTGCCGCCCCACTCCAGGGTGGCTGCGAACCTCTCCGGTCTGGATCGTCGCGATATCACTCGGGGAGCGATGATGGGGTCGCCCGACGCGTGGGCTGCATCAGAACGGTTCCTCGCTCTCATGCGGGTGGCTCGCTACGTGGACAGTCCGATCACCGCCAAGGGAGCATTTCATCTCCACCTCGGGAGCGGCACCTGGCCTGTACGCGTCCGTCCACTCGACGGAAGCGGCATCGATAGCGAAGGCTTCGTGCTCTTGACGGTCGATACGGCCCTCCCCGTGAAGGTGGGCGACCGGTTCATCCTGCGGGAGGTCGGCAGACGCCAAGTCGTTGCCGGTGGCAGGGTCCTCGATCCCGGTCCTCCGCTCAGGGGGGGAGACATGCTGGCGGGCGCATCGCTCCTCGCCGAGGTGGTAGACGCCGACCCCGACCAGCAGGCCGAGGCGCTGCTACGGCTTCGCGGAAGCGATACCGCCGAGCGTCTCGCCCGGCACTCCGGAGGTGGCAACGTCGCGGCTCTCGCGGCGGCGGGCGTGGCCCTTTCCGACGAGACCGCTGCTGTGCTCACCGAGCAGGCCGCCTTGTACGTGCGGCGCTTCCATGAGGCCAGCCCGCTCAGGCCAGGTGTTCCGAAGGCGGATCTCGCTGGCCGGCTCGGAGTCTCCACCGCGATCCTCGACGCGCTCGTATCCCGGTCGGAGACCTTGCATGATGCGGGACCGGTCGTCGCCGAGGTCGGATTCTCTGTGGAGTTGGGAGCGGATGCCGCAGCGACGGTTGCAGAGCTGGTCTCGATGCTGAAGGGCCGTGGGCTCATGGTCCCGAGAGTGGCCGAGCTCGGAATCGATCGGGAAACGCTGCACGCGCTCGTTCGGCGGGGTGATCTGGTGCAGGTGTCCGACGATCTCGTCTACCTACCGGATCAGATCGAGGAGATCAGGACAGGGCTCGCCGCGCTTCCGAATCCGTTCACGGTCGCGGAGTTCCGCGATCGATTTCGGATCTCGAGGAAGTACGCGGTGCCGCTCCTCGAGTGGTTGGACTCGTCATCGATCACGAGGCGCAATGGTGACGCGCGCTCCTACTAGACGGATCGCAGCACGTATTCGCGACGCTCGCTCTCCGTGAGACCACCCCAGATGCCGTACGGCTCTTTGATCTCCAGTGCGGCTTGGAGACACTCCTCACGGACGGGACACACTTTGCAGATGGCCCTCGCTCTCTGTTCTCGCCGTTCTCGTTCGTCCTTGCGCTCGAATGCGCTGGGTGGGAAGAAGAGGTGTGAATGGTTGCCTCGGCACAAAGCGCGCGGCTGCCATACGTCGCGAGACGGTGCGAGCACGAGTCCCTCCTTGTTGTTGGCGAGCACTTGGAACTTAGTAGCACCATCCGGCCACGACCAGGAAAGAAGTGTCACTCCAGAGGAGATTTTCGCGTTCTCGTGGGCACTCGTTCGGCACTCCCACCAGCCGATCTGACTGGTCCGATGCTCCGAGGGAAGACGCCGCCGTTCGACGCACTAGAGTTCGCGCCCATGAGAGTATTGGTCGTCGCCGACGCCGGCTGGGTTCGAGGTGAGGTGGCCGCAGCGAGCTCCGACTTCGAGATGTACGAGGAGACCGACCCCGCCAAGGCGGTCGCCACGTGCGGAGACGTTGCTCCCGACGCGGTCATCGTGGATCTCCAGGTGGGCAGCATGGGCGGGATGGCAGTGACACGGGCCCTGCGTGATGCGATCCTCGCACGCCGCATCGAAGACACAGTGATCATCCTGCTGCTCGACAGGAGCGCAGATGTGTTCATCGCCGGACGCTCGGGGGCGGATGCATGGCTCATCAAACCGTTCACTCCGCAGCAATTGCGGTCCGCGCTCACTCCCGTACCGGCAGCGGACTGAACCGCCTGGCGAGATGACCCCCGTCCAGGCGATCCTCCTCGTGGTCCTTGGTTTGTGCGTCCTCTCATCCGGGTTTCTCTCGGGGTCGGAGACCGCGATCGTTGCGGTGCCGAAGGAACGAGCCCACCAATTGGCCGAACAGGGCCGGAACGGACAGCGGCTCGAGGCGCTTCTGACCGACCTCGAAGGAACGATCGGGGCCCTGCTCGTTGCCAACAACTTCGTCAACATCCTCGGAGCGTCGGTCGCCACGGCGCTCATGATCGCGCTGGTGGGCCAGACGTGGGGACCGTGGTTGGCGACCCTGGTGGTCACTGCCGTCATCCTCATCGTGGGTGAGATCACTCCCAAGACGCTGGCGACGCGACGGCCCGACCAGTACGCGCTGGCTGTTGCAGGCGTGCTGTTTCGACTCGTGCGCATCCTCGACCCGATCACCGCGGTGTTCGTCGCGATCAGCAGAGCGATCCTGCGGGTGCTGCGGGTTCCCCGGCAGGACCAGGCTTCGCTCATCACCGAGGAGGACATTCGCGCGCTCGCCGTGCTCGGTGAGCGCTCCGGCGAGATCGAATCAGCCGAGCGGGAGATCATCGACTCGGTGTTCGACGTGACCGATCAGCCGGTTCGAGACGTGATGACTCCCCGAGTAGGGATCGTGACGATGGAGCTGTCCCCTACCGCCGACGCGATCCGCCGTGCCGTCATGACCTCAGGTCACTCGCGCTACCCAGTCGTCGACGGCGATCTGGATCACATGGTCGGTGTGCTCTACGTGAAAGATCTCCTGCGCTCCCATCATGATCCATCACCCCATGAGATCTTGGAGCTTCTGCGAGAACCGCTCTACATCCCGGAGAGCGCGTCCGTCCTGGAAGCACTCCACCTGATGCGACGGCATCGAGCCGGCTTCGCGGCAGTACTCGACGAGCATGGCGGCGTCGAAGGGATTGTCACGATCAAGGATCTCATCGCCGAGCTGGTCGGAGAAATCCAAGACGAGTTCGACCCGGGCGTGCCGGTCACCGTGCCCCTCGGCTCCGGAACGTGGATCACGGACGGACGCGTGACTGTCGAAGATCTGTCCGAGGACATTGGTGTCGAACTGCCCGAGGGCCCATACGGGTCGGTCGCCGGGCTTTACCTTTCCGAAAGCGGAGACATTCCGAGAGAAGGAGACTTCGTCGACATCGCCGATCTGCGCTTCACCGTGCTGCACATGGAGGGTCGGCGCATCGACCGGCTCCGCATCGAACGCACCTGATCCGGTGGTGCGCTCGGCTGGTATCATCCCTGGCCCTCGGGACGTGGCGCAGTTTGGCAGCGCGCAGCGTTCGGGACGCTGAGGTCGCCGG